>JBKJOK010000040.1:0-4310 GCA_046595595.1 Candidatus Limnocylindrales bacterium | reverse complement strand
ACGCCGCCGTTGGCGATGACCGCCCGGGCCGACGCCACGTGCTGGTCGGCCCCGATTCCGCCGCGCCAGACCGGCAAGAGGCCACCGAGGCGGTGGATCAGGACCTCCCGCCAGCGGGCGGTGAACGTCGAGGGGGCGCTGCCGAGGAACCAGGCCCTGGGCTGGACCGGCAGCGCATGAACGACCACGAACGGGTCCATCCAGCCGCGATGGGCGGCCCCCACGAGGAGGTAGCCGCCGCGCGGCAGGTGCTCCTGACCGGAGGTCTCGATCCGGAACCGGAACAGGCCGAACAGGATGAACCGGGCAAGGAGGCGAAGGAGCCGGTAGAAGACCGAGGCCTTGCTCTCCGGCGTGCGGCCGAGCCAGGCGAGACCCTCGACGGCGCCACCACGGGCGTCGGCCAGAGCCTGCGGCGAGATTCGACCGGGCGGCGGTCGGCGGACGGTTCCGGACCGTGGCGGAGGCTCGGGCAGTTGGTCGGGTCCGGAGTCCACGTCAGGCCGTCGGCGGCGGTCGATCCCCGGGCCCGGCGCCGGTGCCGGGCACGTCGGCCTCGTCGGCCTCGTCGTCGTCGGTCCAGAAGTCGTCCTCTTCGTCGTCGGCCGTCGGCTCGGACGCGGGATCGGGAAGCAGCTCGGCCGCGGTCACGTTCGGCCGGCCCGGCCCGTGCCGGTACAACAGCCCGAGGACGCCGAACAAGATGAAGCCGAGGGTCACGATCTGGGCCGTCGGGATCCCGAAGAACGTCCAGTTGCCGCTGCGCAGGCCCTCGAGCGCGAAGCGGGTCAAGCCATACCAGACGAAGAAGATCAGCAGGAGGTCGCCGGCGACCAGGCGCGTCGTCCGGCGCCGGGCCAGCCAGATCAGGGCGAGCGCCCCGACCAGCCCCGACAGCGACTCGTACAGGAAGAGCGGCTGGAAATGGGTGGTCGCGAGCGGGAATGCCGAGCAGGGGTAGTCGACCGTGCGGTGGAGGCAGTCGATCTGGATGCCCCACGGCAGCGTCGTCGGCGGCCCGTACAGCTCCTGGTTGAAGAAGTTGCCGAGCCGCCCGATCGCCTGCATCACGAACAGTCCCGGCGCCACGACATCGGCCCATTGCCAGAACGGCTGGTGGTTGCGCCGGACGTAGAGCCAGGCCGCGATCGTCCCGGTCACGATCCCGCCGGGCACGCCGAGGCCCGTGAACCCGGAGAACGCGTACGAGCCGTTGGCCTGGACGGTCAGCGGCAGGAACGCGGTGATCGGGTTGTTCTGGTAGAGGACCCACTGGTCGATCACGTGGTACAGCCGGCCGCCGGCGAGGGCCGCGATCGCAACGATGATCATCCCGGTCCCGAGGAGGTTCTCGTCGAGGCCGCGGAATCGCGCTTCGCGGATCAGGACCCAGTAGACCGCGGCCAGCCCGACCGCATAGGCGATCCCGTACCAGTAGATCGGGAAGCCGAACAGGCGGACGAAGACGGGATCCGGGGTGATGTCGATCATGACGGTGGAGTGTAGGGGTCGCGACGCGGCATTGGTCGGTTCGATGCGCCGGACGGCGGCCGACCGCCCCTTGCCTGTACTCTCGCCGCGTGAATGCCGAGTTCAACTGGTGGCTGCTGATCGTCGGGTTGGTGATCGGCGCCGGTCTCGTCTGGCTCGTCCTGGCCGACTCACGGCGGCGCGACGTCGACATCCTCGAGCGGGAGCGCGAAGGAGAGGCCCTCTGGATTTCCGACACGCTGGCCGACGCCGGGCGGCCGGTCGGTGCCGACGACGTCCTCGAGGTCCTGCGCCTCCATGCCGACTACCTGGCGGCCGGACCGCCCGACGAGGAGCTCGCCGACGACCCGATGCCCGACGAACAGCGGGGACTGATGGCACACCCGATCGTGCGGGCCGGCGACGACGACGGCGGGGCCGCCTGAGCGTCCGGTTCCGGAGCTCAGCCGCTCCCGACCAGGACCGGCTCGCCCGGCCCGCTGCCGGTGAGGTCGACAAGCGACACGCCGAACCTGGCACCGGGACCGAGGCCGGCAAGCAAGGCGACGTCGCCCACCCAGTAGGCCAGGTCGCCGCCGAAGTACATCTTCCCGATCGAGGCACGCGTCCCGTCGACCTCCAGCCAGCAGCGGTACTCGCGCCCGGCCGGGGGTGGCGCGAGCTGCTCGGCAACGACGACGAGCTCGGTCGTCGACGGCGAGAAGACGAGGCTGGCCGTCGTCGACGCGCCGCTCGTGCTGGTCAGCGCGATCCGCCGGACGTCCGGCCGGCTGTCGATGCGCAAGGTCCAGCGCGCCACCTTTCCGAGGGCCTCGACCTGCTCGGCCTGGGCGCGGACGTCGGCGTCGCGAGTGGCGTTGACGACGACCCCGGTCCCGGCGACCGCGACGATCAGGGCGGCGGCCAGACCGACCAGCGCGGGCAAGCGGCCGGGGCGGGTCCGGGCCGGAGCCGCAGTCGGTCCGGCGAACGGAGCGGCAACGCGCTCGGGCACCTCGGGCGCGGGGGCGACTGGTCGGGGCGGCTCGGTCGCAACCGGAGTTGCACCGGGAGCAGTCGACTGGCCGCGGGGCCGGCCGACCGCTGCGACGTACGCCAGGGTTCGCTGACGGAGCTCGGGCGATGGCGCGGACCGGACGACGGGCCGGATCAGGCCCGCGGCACGATGCAGCCGGGCGAGCTCCTCGGCACAATCCGGGCAGCCGGCGAGGTGCCCGGCCACGAGGGTTGCCGTCGGCGTATCGCCGGCCATCAGTCGCTCGAGGCCGTCAGGCTCGAGGGCCGCGTCCTCCAGCATGTCCCGGACGTCGTGGTGGTCCATCTCTCCCATCATCGTTCGCTTCCTTCGCGGACCGGGATCGGCACGGGCGCCACGCCCGGCCCGAGTTCCTCGACCAGTACGACCCGGAGCCGGAGGAGTGCCCGTCGCGTTCGTGTCTTCACGGTGCCGAGCGGCCAGCCGAGCCGTTCGGCGATCTCGGACTGTGACAATTCCTCGCGATAGGCCAGGACGATTGCCGTCCGCTCGTCCGCCGGCAACTCCGCGAGCGCATCCCGGAGGAGGCGTTGGAGCTCCACCGTCGCCAGCTCGCCCTCGGGCCCGGCTCCCAGGCTCGCCCCGCCGATGACGGTCCCGGCCGCGACGAGCCGGTCGAGCGCGGCCCCGTCCTGCTCGTCTGCGCCGGCGGCCGACGAGAGCGGAATCAGGTGCGGACGCCGGCCGGCCGCCCGGAGGCGATCGACCGTCCGGTTGCGGGCGATCGTGTGCAGCCAGGCAGCCAGCGAGCCGAGCCTCTGGTCGAACAGCTCGGCCCGGTTCCAGAGCGCGAGGAACGTCTCCTGAACCACCTCCTCGGCGATCTGCCGATCCGCAGTCAGCCGGCTGGCCGCCGCGTGGACCGCGTCCACATACCGATCGTAGAGTTCGCCCAGCGCGACTTCGGACCCGGCCGCGACCTCGCGGACGAGAGCTGCGTCGTCGGCACGCGGACGATCCCCGTTCATCGCTACGTCCCGGACGCGTCGTCGGTTTCGACGCGGACGTGGAGCGGTCGGCGTTCGAAGCCGCTCGAGAAGACGACGTCGGTCTCGGTCTGGAAGACGTCCTTCGTCGACTGGACGAGCCGGAGGACCCGCTCGAGGTCTCGGGTGTCGCGGGCCCGGACCTTGATCAGGTAGTCGGCCTCCCCGGTGATGTGATGGCACTCCTCGATCTCGGGGATGCCCGCGAACGCATCGGTCAGGTCGTTCGACGTGGTGCCCGGCGCCTGGGTGATCCAGCTGAAGGCGAGGATGTCGAAGCCGACGGCGGCCGGATCGACGACGGCGGCATAGCCCTTGATCACGCCCCGCGCCTCGAGCTTCTTGACCCGCTCGTGGGCCGACGGCCCGCTCATCCCGACCTCGGCGCCGAGGTCGGCGTAGGCTCGCCGGCCGTCGCGCTGGAGCACGTCGAGGATCCGGGCGTCGTTCGTGTTGATCCGTTCGGATGAGCCCATCGAGTACCTATTCGTTAGTCGGATCGGTTGTCAGACCGCGATCTGTTAGGTATCATGACCGAACCAGACAATTCTGATCGTCGGTCCGCCGCAATCCAGCGGCGGGAGCGGGTTCGCCCGGCTCCGCGGCGGTCACGCAGCGGAGGTTCCCCAATGTTCGCCATTGGACTCGGGTTCCTGGCGCTGTTCTCAGTTCTCAGCATCCTGCTGGGCAATGAGGATCCGCGTCATACGACGGACCCTCGAGACGACATCGGCCTGTGGATGCACTTCGGCATCCGCTGAGCCAGGCGCGCTAGCCTACCCCACGAGGTCCTGGAC
>JBKJOK010000115.1:0-9145 GCA_046595595.1 Candidatus Limnocylindrales bacterium | reverse complement strand
CCCCAGCGCAACGGCGGTCTCTGGCCGGTGGATCCGCTCACCAGATCCCTCGGCGGGTCGACATCGGTCGTCGCGACCGATTGCCGCCCATTCGCCCCGAGCCCCCAGGCCAGAGCGTTGTGTGGTTCAGCGCAGACCGGCCGCCTGGGCCGCCAGCGCCGCGGGGAGGAGGCCGAGGATCAGGATCAGCGCCAGGCCGACCATGAACCCGGTCCGGAGGGTGGCAACGAGCAGGCGGGCGGAGTCGCGCTTCATGGCCCTAGAGACGCCGGACGAGGCGCGGTTGTTTCATGGAATCCGAGTCGAATTTCGGGGGATGTCCGGACCGGACTTCCGGCGGCCGCGCGGGAATTCGGCGGGGGCATCAGGGCCGCCGATATCTTGACGAAACAGAACAGACGTTCGAACATGGACGGTCCCGATGACCGCCTATGCCGAACTCCACTGCCACACCAACTTCTCGTTCCTCGACGGCGCTTCGGCGCCCGACGAGCTGGCCGAGCGGGCGGTCGAGCTCGGCCTGACGGGCCTGGCGGTCACCGATCACCAGGGCCTCTATGGGGTCGTCCGGGGCCAGACCGCGTACGAGGATGCGGGGCTCCACCCGGTCCTCGGGATCGAGGTAGAGGTGCGCGACGCGATCGTCGCGGATCCGGATCGGGTCGTGGTGCCGGGTCGCCGGCCGGCCCGGCGCGGTGGTCGGCGGCGGGCTCCGGACGGCGGCGTCGGGGGTGCGGGTGGAGTGGACTCAGCCGCGCGCGAGGGCGAGCCGGATCGGCCGCGTCCGGAACGGGCTCGCCTGCCCGGCCATCGCGAGGCCGTCAAGGAGGATCGACGGGGGATCGGGGAGGGCCAGCGCGGTCCGCACCTCGTCCTGCTGGCGCGCGACGCGATCGGCTATCGCAGCCTGTGCCGGCTGATCTCGCGGGCAAACCTCGCCGGGACCAAGGCGATGCCGCGGCTCGATCACGCCCTGCTCGCCGAGCACACCGAGGGCCTGGTCGCGCTGTCGGGCTGTCGCGATGGCGAGATCGCCCGGCGGCTGCGGGTCGGGGATCGCGAGGGGGCGCGGGCGGCGAGCCGGGCCTTCCGCGAGCGATACGGCGACGCGTTCCATCTCGAGCTGTCGCACCATCACCTGGCCGACGACGACTGGCTCGTGACGGAGACGGCGGCCCTTGCCGACGAGCTGCGCCTGCCGGTGGTCGTGACGAACGACGTCCACTACGCCCGCCGCGAGGGTCGCGAGTTCCAGGACGTCCTGACCGCGATCCGCCATGGCCGGACGCTCGACGGGCTGGCCGACCTCCGGCGGCCCGACGGCGAGTCGTACCTGAAGTCGGCGGCGGAGATGACCGCCCTGCCACCCGGCGCGGGCGCCCTCGGGCGGGCAGTGGCCCGAGCCTGGGCGGAGGGGATGGAGCGCGCGGTCGGGCTCGCGGCCACCTGCCGGGTCGATCTCGGGTTCGAGCAGTACCGCTTCCCGGGCTTCCCGGTGCCGTCGGGCGAGACCCCGTTCTCGTACCTGTCGGGGCTGTGCTGGGACGGCGCGAAGAAGCGCTACCACCCGCTGACCTCGGCCGTCGTCAACCGCCTCGCCCACGAGCTCGACGTGATCGAGCGGGCCGGCCTCGCCGAGTTCTTCCTGATCTGCTGGGACCTGATGCGCTTCGCGAAGTCGCAGGGGATCCCGGCCCAGGGTCGGGGCAGCGCCGCGGGCTCGATCGTGGCCTACACCCTCGGGATCAGCCGGGTCGAGCCGATCGGCCACAACCTGCTGTTCGAGCGGTTCATCAACGAGGGCCGGACGACCTACCCCGATGTCGACATCGACTTCTCCTCGGCGCGGCGGGAGGAGGTCATCCAGTACGTGTACCGCCGCTACGGCCCGGAACACACCGGGATGGTCGCCAACCTCGTGACCTACCGAGCGCGCTCGGCGGTCCGCGAGGTGGGCGTGGCGCTCGGGTTCCCGCGGCCGCTCGTGGACCGGGTGGCGAAGGCGCTCGAGACCTACGACTCGGTGATGGTCCGGCGCGACCTGGAGGCTGACGGCGGGTTCGCCGAGTTCTTCCGGCGCCCGGGCGAGGGGCCCCCGGTGGAGGCGGCGGCCGCGGCCGAGGCCGAGGACCGCGGGCTCGTGGATGGGATGGGCCAACTGAATACGCGGATGCCGCTCGTCGGGAAGGTGCCACCCTGGGGCCAGCCGCCGAAGCCGGTGGACCCGAACGCGCCGCGGCCGTTCGGCTGGCTGCGTGAGACGCCGCTCGGGGCCGCCGCCGGACCTGCCGCCGGAGCCGCGGCGGGAGCGCTGCCCGACGCGCTCGCGCCGCGGACCGCGATCCGGCCGGGCCGTGGCGACGATGAGGGCGGGCCCGGCGACACCCCGGCGAGCGTCGCCTGGCTGCGGGCCGGGCGGGGGACGGGCTACGACACGGATCGAGCTCGGCTGAGCGCATCGGCTACCCAAGTATTCCAAGAAGGATTATCCGGGCCGATTCACGTCGACGGGCCCACTCGCGTCGCAGAGAATCGTGGTAGGTACCCTGATTTATCAGGATCTGCGGCCATCGAACCACCTCGAATCGCCTCTGGAACCCCCGAATCGCCGCCAGATAACTCTTCTTGGAATATTCCGGTCGGCGGCGGGCAGAGGGACGTAGGGCGGCTCATCGGACCGGGGCTGATCGATGGCCGGATGGTCGATCCGGAGAGTGGCCAGGTGGAGCCGCCGCCACGGGCAACGGACCGGCTCGGCCGGCCGACTCATTGGGATCCGCCGGCGCCGCGGACCGCTGCGCTCGGCCGGGCGGGCTCCAGCGACCAGTTGAAGGTGGCCCGCGTCGAACCAGAGCCGCCACCGCAGGCCCTCGGCGGATCCACGACGGACCTTTCCGACTGGGAGCGCTGGCTCGAGTTCTGCGCCCGGATCGACGGGTTCCCGCGCCACCTCGGCATCCATTCGGGCGGGATGCTCGTCACGGCCGCCCCGCTCATCGACATCGCCCCGCTCGAGCGAGCGACGATGGCCGACCGGGTGGTCGTCCAGTTCGACAAGCGCGACGTCGAGACCCTCAAGCTGATCAAGCTCGACCTGCTCGGGCTCGGAATGCTGGCCGCGATCGACGAGACGCTCCAGCTGATCGAGCACGACTGCGCCGTCTGTCTCGACCTCGACCGGCTGCCCGAGGAGGTCCCCGAGGTCTTCACGATGCTCCAGGCGGCCGACACCGTCGGGGTCTTCCAGGTCGAGAGCCGGGCCCAGATGCAGACCCTGCCGAAGTCGCGCCCGGCCAGCCTCAACGATCTCGTGGTCGAGGTCGCGATCATCCGGCCGGGCCCGATCCAGGGCAACGCCGTGCATCCGTTCTTGCGCCGCAAGCAGGGGTTGGAGCCTGTGACGTATCTCCATCCCAGCCTCGAGCCGGTCCTGCGCGACTCGATGGGCGTGATCCTCTACCAGGAGCAGGTGATGCGGATCGCGATCGAGGTCGCCGGGTTCTCGCCGGCCGAGTCCGACGGTTTCCGGCGGGCGATGGGCACGTGGCGCTCGAGCCGCGAGATGGAGAAGCTCCACGCCCAGTTCCACGACGGCTGCATGCGCCAGCCGGGGATGTCCGAGGAGGTCGCCGAGGAGCTCTTCCGGCAGGTCGCGGCGTTCGCGTCGTTCGGGTTCGCGAAGTCGCACGCGGCGGCGTTTGCCCGGACGGCCTATGAATCGTCGTTCCTGAAGCTGTTCTACCCGGCCCAGTTCCTCGTCGGGCTGATCAACGCCCAGCCGATGGGCTTCTACCCGGTCGAGGTCCTCGTCAACGACGCGAAGCGCCACGGCGTCGCGGTCCTGCCGGTGGACGTCAACCGATCGAGCTACAAGACGACGACCGAGTGGGTGGGCCGGCCTGGGTGGGCGATCGGTGAGGGCGACGACGGGCCGGGCGAGGCACTCCCCGGGGACGCGGGCATCGAGCGCCGACCCGTCCCGGTCCGATCGAGCGGCTGCGTGGTCCCGACGAACGAGGCGCGCGGCCGATGGGCGGCCGAGAGCGCCGTCGGCTGGGGCGTCCGGCTCGGGCTCGGGCTGGTGAAGGGGATCGGCGAGGAGCACGAGGCGCTGCTCGACGCCGAGCTGGTCAGCGGGCCGTATCGGAGCCTGGCCGACGTCGTCGAGCGGACGGGGCTGCCCGAGGAGACGCTTGAGCGGATGATCCGGGTCGGGGCCCTCGATTCGTTGGGGCGGCCGCGGCGCGAGCTCCTCTGGCAGCTCCGCGAGGTGGCCGGCGCGAGCCGGGGTCGGGTCGGCGGCCGCTCGACGAAGGGCGCCGCGTTCACGAAGGCCGCGTCACGGCCGATGGCCCTCCGTCTGCCGGCGACCGAGGCGCCGACCCTGCCGGGCCTGACCGAATCGGAGCGGATCGGCGATGCCTACGCCGTCGTCGGGCTCGATGCCCGGCGCCAGGTCGTCGAGCTGTATCGACCGGCGTTGGAGCGACTGGGCGCGGTCACGAACGCCGCGCTCGACGATCGGAAGCCGGGCACGGTCCGGATCGGTGGCCTCGTCGTCACCCGCCAGCACCCGATGACGGCCAAGGGCACGGTCTTCCTGGCCCTCGAGGACGAGACCGGGATGGTCAACGTCACGATGTGGCCGGATGTGTGGGCCCGCCTGCGGGGCGTCGTCCGGCGTCATGCCCTGTTACTCGTCGATGGCGACCTTCAGCGCGAGTCGAAGGTCGTGAACGTGATCGCCCGCGAGGTCCGACCCCTGATCGATGCCGCGGCGAGCGCGGGTGCGCCCGCCCAGCCCGAGGGAGTCAGGCAACTCGGCATGGCCGGAATGCGCCGACAGGGATAGCCGGGACTTCCGGCTGTCGCGCCTTCGCACGCCATCGCGGCGTTGACCCCTGCGGTCCTCGCTCGCGGACATCCGAGTCCGCGGCGACCGCGCCTCCTAGCGCCGGCGGGCGAGCATGGGGCGTCGTTCGTTCTTCTTGGCGACCTTGCCGTCGGGCCGGCGGCCGGTCGTGCTGCCCGGGCGCGGCCGCGAACGGTTCGGGTTGGCCCGGTTCAGGAAGCGCTTGTACCAGGCGGCGGCGGCCGCGAACAGGGCGGCCGACGGGACGCCGACCGTAAGGGCTTGGCCGAGCACCAGTTCCTTGGCTGCCGCCTCGGCCATCGGATTTCCGGCCGCGTCCTTGAAGTCGAGGAACAGGCCCCCGAACGAGCCCGCGTTGTACGCGAGGAACTGGAACCCGACCGACGCAAGCGCCACGAGGATGCCGACCAGGTAGCTGGCCCGCGGGGCGAAGAAGCCGGCGAGGAACGAGGTTCCGAGTGGCGCGGTGAAGGAGAAGTACTGGAAGAACGCCGAGGTCAGGGCGTTCAGCCCGACGAGCGGCACGAGCGCGACGGCCAGCCCGGACAGGATGACCGGCACGAGGAACGACCAGTGGGTGAGCAGTTGCGGCAGGGCCCGGATGTCGCCGCGCAGGTCGAGCGGACGGAAGGACGAACGGAACGCGGTGGCGATACTCGGTCGGGCCGGCGGCGCACCGGCGGCCGGGGCGGATGGGCGTCCGGCCCCGCCGTTCGCGACGGCGCGCCGGCTCGGCACAGGGGTGCTTTCGGCTGCGATCGACGTGTCGTCGTCCGGCGCGAGATCGCCCTCGGCAAGCGGGTCGGCGAATGTCGCGCGATACCGGCGTCGAGCGACGGCTCGGTCGGTTCTCTTGGCTCGGGCCACGGTGCCTCCAGGTGGGTCAGCCGGTCTCGCAGCGCGCGGCCGGGAAGGGAATCGGAGTCGAATCGGGTCGATCGCGACGGGTCACGGCATCGTACGCGACCCGCGCTCTGCCCGCCCCTGTCGGTCGGGGCGTGGTCCGCTGAGCCGGCGAGCACTCCGAGGTGAGCCGGCGTGCATCCCCGGTGCATCGCGGGTGAAGCTCGAGATCACGGGCCGGTCATCGGCTGGTGATCGACAGTCGATCGCTCCCTGCTACAACGGGGACCTCGCCGCCATGCCGGACCGCGCCGCCCGCGGCCCGCGAACTGACCCCGCCGGGAGGTCGTCGATGTCGCGCGTCCATCGGGCGGGGTCCATCGCCCTGCCCATCGCCATTGTCCTCGTCCTGGTCGGCACGTCGCTCGCCGGAGCGGCCGGCCGCCGATCGACCACCCGCGCGGCCCCGACCGCCGAGCCGCCGATCGCGGTTGCCGCGGTGGCCTGGCCGGTCTCGACCCTTCTCATCTCGGAGGTCCAGACCGGCGGAGCCTCGGCGTCGGACGAGTTCGCCGAGCTTGCGAATGCCGGAGCGCTTGCGGTCGATCTCAATGGGCTCGAACTCGTCTATGCCACGGCCACGGGTTCGACCATCACTCGCAAGGCGGCCTGGACGACCTCACGGATCCTCGAGCCCGGTCGGCACCTCCTCGTCGCGAACGCGGCAGGCGTGCATGCCATCGCGGGCGATGCGACGTACTCGGGCGGGTTCGCCGCGACCGGCGGTGCCGTGGTCCTGCGGGCGATCGGAGGCAGTCCGATCGATGCCGTCGGTTGGGGTGATGCGACGAACGCGTTCGTCGAGGGGACCGCCGCCGTCGCGCCGTCGGCCGGTTCGAGCATCGAGCGGCTTCCCGGCGGGAGTGCCGGCAACGGGACGGACACGAACAGCAACGCCACCGACCTCGTCCTGGCCGTTCCGAACCCGCAGAACCTGTCAGCCGCGCCAACGCCGGATCCCTCGGCGTCTCCATCGCCGCGTCCCTCGGTTGATCCGACCCCGACCCCGTCGGTCGAGCCGAGCCCGACGCCAACGCTGACACCGAGCCCGACGGTCGAGCCGAGCCCGACGCCAACGCTGACACCGAGCCCGACGGTCGAGCCGACCCCGACGCCGACTCCGACGCCGACCCCGACCCCGACCCCGACCCCGACCCCGACCCCGACCCCGACCCCGGTCACTCCGATCGTCGACGTCCGCGGACTGGCCGATGGATCGATGGCCCGGATCTCCGGGATCCTGACGACCAACCTCGGGGCGATCGACTCGAGCCGCGTCGGCTTCATCCAGGACGCGACGGCGGGCATCGCGATCCGGCTGGACGCCGCCCTCGTCGACCCGCTGCCGGCCGGCACCCTCGTGACGGTGGACGGCACCCTCGGCAGCTACTTCAGCCTGCGCACGCTGAACGTGGCCGCGGGTTCGATCGAGATCGCTGGCGGCGTGACCCTGCCGATCCCGATCGGCAGCACGACCGGCGCGGCGACGGAGCCGCTCGA
Organism: Candidatus Limnocylindrales bacterium; assembly: GCA_046595595.1. GTDB lineage: Bacteria > Chloroflexota > Limnocylindria > Limnocylindrales > CSP1-4 > CF-46. Next base: position 1,869 of record JBKJOK010000115.1, on the reverse strand, counting down.
AGCGATCCGCCTGAGCGTCGCGGGCACCGTGACCGGCGCGCCGTCCGTCCTGGCCGATGGCCTTGGCGTCACGATCGACGACGGGAGTGGAGAGGTTCGACTCGTGATCGGGCCGGCGGCCCTCGCCGGACGAACGATCGAGACCGGCGATGCCCTCCGAGCGATCGGTCCGCTCGGCCAGCGCGACTCCTCCGGCACGGGCCTGGCCGGCCATCGGCTGCACGTCACCCTGCCTGGAGAGCTCGAGGTCAGCGCGCCGCCGACTCCGACTCCGACTCCGACCCCGACGCCGACGGCGAGCCCGACGGCGAGCCCGACCTCGACCCCGTCACCGAGTCCCACCGCTACGGCCAGCCCGTCTCCGAGCGCGACCTCCACTCCGACGCCGTCAGCGAGCCCGACCCCGACGCCGACGGCCAGTTCCCCGCTCGACATCGCACTCGCCCGGGCGACCCCGATCGGCAGCCGGGTCACCGTCGAAGGTGTCGTGACGGCCGAGCCCGGTCGGCTGGGGACGCCGGCGCTCATCGCGATCGAGGATTCCACCGCGGCGATCGTGGTTCGTCTGCCCGAAGGCTTCGCGAAGCCACCTCGGGGCACGTGGATCGTCGTCACTGGCACGCTCGCCGACCCGTACGGCCAGCTCGAGATCCGCTCCGTCAGCGCGATCCGCAACGACGGATCCGCGCCAGTTCCAGCCGCGGACCTCGTCGACGCCGTCCTCGACGACACTCTCGAGGCCAGCCTCGTCACGATCGAGGGCACCGCCACGGGGCGACCGACGAAGGCGACCAGTGGCGACATTGCCTTCACGCTCGAGACCAGCGCCGGCGACGTCCGGATCCTGGCCGATGCCTCGGCCGGCGTGTCGCCGACCTCGATTGCCGCGGGCGATCGGCTGCGCCTGACCGGGATCGTTGGCCAGCGGGCGAGCCGCAAGGGCGCCGACGACGGCTTCCGGATCTGGCTGCGCAGTCCGGCCGACATCGTCCGGCTCGGCGGGTCCGAGCCATCCGCCACGCCGTCCCCAAACCCGACCGCGTCTCCAGCGCCGAGCGGCGGGACGACCGCCGGCCGGACCATCACGATCGCGGCGGCGATCCTCGCCCGAAGCGGCGTCGTGACGATCGAGGGCAGCGTCACCGCGCCGGCTCGACTCCTCGACGCCACTGCCCGACGCATCGTCGTCCAGGACCGGACCGCCGCAGTCGAGGTGCTCCTGCCGACCGGGATGACCGCCCCGGCGGTCGGGGCCCGGATCCGGGTCACCGGCGAGACCGGCCGCGCCTATGACGCGCCGCGGATCCGGGCCTCGGCGGTTGCCCGGCTGGGGACCGCGTCCGTGTCGCCACTCGAGCTCCGTGCCGCCCCCGGTGCCGCGCATGAGTGGCGGCTCGTCCGGATCCGCGGCGACCTGGTCGAGGTCCACCGATCCGGCGATCGCTGGACCGCCGAGCTGCTCGTGGCCGGCGTGCGTGTCCCGATCGCGGGACTGGCCGGCGCATCGATCCCGGTCGCGGGGATCCTCGACGGACACAGCGCGACGTTTGTCGGGATCGTCCGCCGTCCGCATCCGTCGGCGACGGATCGTCGGTTCATCGTGACGCCTCGATCCGCGGTGGACGTCACGATCGGAGCGAGCGCGGACGACACGACTCCGGGCGCCGGCCCGACCGGCGGCCTCGGCGGCGGCTCCGCGAGTCCGGGTGGATCCGGCACCCCGGCGGGGGCGGGCAATGGGTCGGCTGCCGGCTCGCAGCCACTCGACGTGGACCTGGCCACGCTCGACGCCCACGTCGGCGCGTCGGTCCGGGTCGGCGGCCTCGTGGCGGCCGTCTCACCTGATGGGTTCCGACTCGACGACGGGAC
>JBKJOK010000326.1:0-4066 GCA_046595595.1 Candidatus Limnocylindrales bacterium | reverse complement strand
GCGCTTCTTCTCGAGCACGATCTGCTGGACCTGGGTGATCCCGGTCGCGAAGCCGGCCTCGCTGATCGCGAGGTAGTACTCCCACATCCGGATGAAGCGCTCGTCGAAGCCCTGGGCGCGGACCTCGTCGAGCCGGCCGAGGAAGTTCGACCGCCAGGTCGCCAGCGTCCGGGCATACGACGAGGCCACGTCCTGGACGCCAGTGACGAGCAGCCGGGTGCCGGCCGTCGCCTGCTCGATCACCGCAAGTGACGGGAGGAGCCCGCCCGGAAAGATGTACGTCTGGATCCAGTTCGCGCTCCGGCGCTGGGCGTCGTAGTCGGCGTCCGGGAACGTGATCGACTGGAGGCTCATCCGGCCGCCCGGCTTGAGCGCCCGATCGCAGGCCGCGAAGTAGGTCGGGAAGTACTCGTGCCCGACAGCCTCGATCATCTCGATCGAGACGACCGCGTCGTACGTGCCCTCGATCTCCCGGTAATCGCAGAGCTCGACATTGGCAAGGTCCTCGAGCCCAGCCGCGCGGATGCGCTCGCGGGCGAGTGCCTGCTGGGCCGGCGAGATCGTCAACGAGGTCACCCGCGCCCCGAGCTCACCCGCCGCGTACAGCGCAAAGCCGCCCCAACCCGAGCCGATCTCGAGGACATGCATCCCCTGGCGGATCCCGGCGCGCTCGGCGATCACCCGGTACTTCGCCCGCTGGGCATCGGCGAGAGGCTGGTCGTCGCGCTCGAAGACCGCGCTCGAGTAGGTCATTGTCTCGTCGAGGAAGAGTCGATAGAAGTCGTTGCCCAGGTCGTAGTGACGACGGATGTTGCGGCTCGCCTGCCCGACCGTGTTCCGGCGCAGCCGATGGCCGACGATCCGCGGGATCTGGAGCGGCAGCCGCCACCAGCCGCGGGTCAGGGCAAGGGCATCCCGGTTCCGGGCGGCAAGCTTGAGCAGCGCCGGCAGGTCCGGGCTCGACCACGAGCCGTCCATCCAAGCCTCGCCCGCCCCGGTCTCGCCACCGACGAACATGCGCATGACCGCCCGCTCGTCGTGGATCCGGATCTCGGCACGCGGCCCGGAGCCGTCCGTGGCCCCGACGATCTCGTGGCTTCCGTCGGGCAGGACGATCGTAAGCCGGCCCACCCGGATCCGGCGCGCGGCGGCGAGCATGATCCGCCGGGCGACCCGGTCGAACGCCGGAATGCCGAACGTCACGCCCCGGGACCGGTCGATCGACGGGCTGCTCATCGGACGGCCTCGCGCCGAACGGCCTCGCGCCGGGCGAACGCCTCGCGAGTCGCCGTCCCGTGCCGATGGAAACGCGCCCCCTTCAGCCACAGGCGCAGGGCATGCCAGTGGATGAGCCCGATCGTGCGCTGGGTCATCAATGGGTGACGGAACAGCATCCGCAGGAGCGACCGATCGGTCAGCGGGCGGCGCCTGAGGACGAGGCTGGTGGTGAGCAACGGTCCGTCTCCGTGATGTTCGTTGATGGCGATCGACAGCCGATCGGCGGTGGCCCGGACGTGGACGACGTAGCGGCCGTCCATGCCGATGAACGGCGACACGTAGAAGTCCTTGGCCATGCCCGCCCGGAATGGCGCGTTGGGCGCGGCCGCCGGTTCCCGACGGAGCAGGTAGAGGTGGCGCTCGCCGTGCGTGTTGTGGACCTCGACGATCACGACCCGCAGATCCCCCGCCCCATCCCGACAGAGATAGAACGAGGCCGGATTGAAGACGTAGCCGAGGACCCGCAGGTTCGTGACGAGGGTGATCTGCCAGCCGGTCGGGTCCAGGCCGTCGCCGCGGAGCAGGGCGTCGATCGCGGTGGGCAGATCGGCGGCGGGCTCGGGCAGGTGGTCGGCATCGCGGAACTCGACGAGACCGGGCCCGTTCCGGCTCAGCAGGCGCAGGCGGGCGTCAACCTCGTCGAGCTCGCCCAGCTCGAGAGCGGCGTAGTAGACCGCATGATCGAGGGCGTACTCGAACGGGGCGAGGCGGCGGTGGCGGACCCGGCCCTCGAGCAGGTGCGACCTCATGCGGCGCGCTCCTCGACGGCCGCCGCGACCAGATCGGCCGCTTCGAAGCCCGACCGACAGCCGTCCTCGTGGAAGCCGTATCCGAGGTGGGCGCCGGCGTGGAACGTGTTCCGGTGCCCCTGGAGGGCGCCGATCCGGGCCTGGGCCGCGAGCGTCGCAAACGTGTACATCGGATGGCTGAACGCGCGCTCCACGATGACCCGCTCGGGCCGGATGTTGATCGCCGGGTTGACCGACACGCAGTACTCGACCGGCCCGGGGATCGATTGGAGCCGGTTCATGTGGTACGTCATCGTCAGGGCCGCGCCCGGCCGGTGGCAGTCGGCGGTGTCGATGTTCCACGAGGCCCAGGCGCCGCGCCGGGCCGGCAGGACGCGCTCGTCGGTGTGGAGGACGACCCGGTTGGTCGAGTATTCGATGCCGCCGAGGGCGGCCCGCTCCGCCGGATCGGCGTCGGACCCGAGCATGCGCAGCGCGTCGTCGGCGTGGGTCGCGAGGATGACAGCATCGAATCGGTCGCGGCGGCCGTCGCCCAGGTCGATCGTCACGCCGCCGGGATCGCGTCGGACCGCCGCGACCGGCATCCCGGTCCGGACGGCGCCGGCCGGCAGCCCGGCGACGATCCGGTCCACGTACGAAGCCGATCCGCCCCGCACCGTGCGCCACGCGACGGACCGGCCAATCCCGATCAGGCCGTGATTGTCGAGGAAGCGCAGGAGGTAGTCGATCGGGAACTCGGCGACCCGCTCGGCTGCGGTGGACCAGACCGCCGAGGTGATCGGGACGAGGAAGTGCTCGCGAAAGTCGCGGCCGTAGCCGCTATCGGCCAGCCAGTCGCCGAGGGAGCGGCCATCCGGCTTCGGGGCGTCGAGAACGCGCCGGGCATCGCGGTAGAACCGGGCGATGTCGGCGAACATCCGCCAGTGGCCGGGCCGGGTCACGAGCCGCGGATCGGCGAGGAACCCGCCGGCGCCGCGCGAGCTGAACGCGATGCCGCAGGCGCGGCAACTCGAGCCCAGGGACATGTCGCTGGCCTGGGTCGCGACGTCGAGCTCATCGAGGAGGCCGATGAACCGCGGGTAGGTCGTCTCGTTGTAGACGATGAAGCCGGTGTCGACTGCGACCGGGCCGGTGGGGCTGGCGACCTCGACGGTCGCGACATGGCCGCCCGGCTCGCTGTGCGCCTCGAAGACGGTGACGCGATGGTCGCGACGGAGAGCCCAGGCTGCGGTCAGGCCGCTGACCCCCGACCCGACGATCGCGATGTCCACAGTCAGCCAGCCGATCCGGCGGTTCGGGCCAGGTCGTCGAGGGCTCGCTGCATGCCCTCCCGGGCGTCCCGGCCGATCTTCGCGAAGATGCCGCCGAGGAGAGGCTCGAGGAAGCGCATCAGCCCCTGGAGGTGGATCTCCGCTACGTACTCGACCCGGGTGCCGCTTCCGCGGAAGTGGAATGTGATCTCGTCGCGCGCCCGAACGCCTGACCCGTCGCCACGGAGGACGACCCGGCGATCCGGCTCGAACGTCTCGATCCGGTACTCCATCGGGACGACCTTGCCGCGCATCCGGACGCCGAGGCGATAGCGTGCGCCCACACCAACCGGTCCAGTGTCCAGCCGCGCCGAGGTGGCCGTGCCCGGGTCCCAGGCAGGCGCGTTGGCGAAGTCAGCAATGAAGGCGAATGACTCGGCGGGCGGCAGGTCGGTCTCGATCGTCTCGCGCAGGGTCGGCATGCGGTCTCCGGGTGAGGGTGTTGCTGACGGCGGTCGGGCCGGCCGGTGTACGGTTTGTTCACTGGGTACTGCGCATGGTAGGCCGATGTGGATCACATGTCTAGGTCTTGTCTAAGGTTTGCATAACCTGTAGGGTCGTTGTCATGTATCATTTTCCCGCCAACGTCGATCGCGCCTGTCGGACTGCCCTGGACTCTCTTCTCGAGCTGTCGGTCGTCGGCAGCTTCAGCCGGCTCGGGCCCGCCGTCCGCCGCCGGGTTGACGGCTGGACCGACCCGCCCCCCGGCAGCCTCGTCGGGCGAACCGC
>JBKJOK010000223.1:0-10025 GCA_046595595.1 Candidatus Limnocylindrales bacterium | reverse complement strand
GGCCCTCGCGGATCGAGCGGCGGCGATCCTCTTCTACGTCGCCCTGGCGGCCGGCATGATCACCCTTGTCTACTGGTGGGCGCAGGGCGACCCGGAGGGCGCCCTCGTGCGGACCGCAACCGTCCTGGTGATCGCCTGTCCCCATGCGCTCGGGCTGGCGATCCCGCTCGTCATCGCGATCTCGACCTCCCTCGGCGCCCGCAACGGCCTCCTCGTCAAGGACCGGATCGCCCTCGAGCGGGCCCGGACACTCGACATGGTCATCTTCGACAAGACCGGGACGCTCACGAAGGGTGAGCCCGTTCTCGTCGACGCCAGCGACGACGCAGCGCTCCGGCTGGCCGCGGCCGTCGAAGCCGACTCCGAGCATCCGCTGGCCCGGGCGATCGTCGCCGGGGCGACGGCGCGCGGCCTCGACGTCCCATCCTCGACCGCCTTCCAGTCGCTGGCCGGGCGCGGCGCCCAGGCCCGGGTCGAGGGCCACGACGTCGCCGTCGGCGGCCCGCGCCTCCTCGTCGACCTCGGGCTCTCCCCGGTCGCTGCGGCGGCCGACTGGGACCGCGAGGGCCGGACGGTCCTCCATGTCGTCGTCGACGGCGTGGTCGCAGGGGTCGTCGGGGTCGAGGACGAGATCCGAGCCGAGTCGAAGGAGGCGGTCGACGCCCTGCACGCCCTCGGGGTTCGGGTCGCGATGATCACCGGCGACAGCCAGGCCGTGGCCGACTCGGTCGCCCGGCGGCTCGGCATCGACGAGGTCGCAGCCCAGGTGCTGCCGGCCGACAAGGCAGCCGCCGTGAAGCGGTTCCAGCAGGGCGGCCGGACGGTCGCGATGGTCGGCGACGGCGTCAACGACGCGCCCGCCCTGGCCACCGCCGACGTCGGCATCGCCATCGGCGCCGGTACGGATGTGGCCGTCGAGTCGGCGGCCATCGTGCTCGTCCGAAGCGATCCGCGCGACGTGGTCGGGGCGATCGAGCTGTCCCGGGCCACATACGCCAAGATGATCCAGAACCTGATCTGGGCGACCGGCTACAACCTCGTTGCGATCCCGGTCGCAGCCGGCCTCTTCGTTCCGTGGGGCCTCGACCTGCCGATGGCCGTCGGGGCCATCGCGATGAGCGTCTCGACGATCGTCGTCGCGGCCAATGCCCAGCTCCTGCGGCGCCTCCCATTGCGCCGCGACGAACCGGCCGGTCCCCTCCGGCCGGCCACCGCCTGACTGTCACTGGAGACAAACCCATGAGTGGAACCCGACCCGAGCGCGTGCTCGATCCCGTGTGCGGCATGACCGTCGACGTCGCCACAGCCGAGGCGGCCGACCGGACCCTCGAGTACGAGGGCCGGACCTACGCCTTCTGTCGGGACGGGTGCCGGCGGGCGTTCAACGAAGAGCCGGCAACGTACGCCGCCAAGGCCGAGCAGGCCCACGCGATCAGCGTCCCCCAGGCGACGGGCCTGCCGGTCATCGACGAGGGCATGCGCCTCTGGTACGAAAGCTGTTCGTGCTGCCTGTCCGATGCCTTCCCCGACGTCAAGGCCGCCCTCGACGCCGAGCGGGCCGCCGCCGCCGAGGCGCCGGTCGGCGCCGGCATCTGCGAGATCGCCGAGGCGGCCGAGGCTCCGTCCGAGGTCCCGGCCGGGACCTGACCGGCGCTCGAGGGCAGCGACGGCGAACCAACCGCACCGCGCGACTCGACCGGCCGGGCGCGTTTGGTGCACTGACCGCATGAACGGACGTCCGGACGTCCGGCGTCGGCTCGCGACGGACGTGATTCGCGCCTCCCGCCGACATCCAATGCACTCAGCGCATGAGACGTCGTCCGAGCGATGTCCCAGCCGTCGATTGACCCGCTCGGTGCACGATCGGCCGCCGACGCGAGTTACAGGCCGCGCACCGTCGGGGTCACCGCGGCCGGCCGGGCCGGCGGAGCGACGTGATGGGCGATGTCCGCGTGATGGTCGGCGCCGCCATGCCCGCACGGGTCGGCGTGGATGATGGCTGACGAGAGATGCGGGACGCCGTGGAGCAGTGCGTGGCGTGCCTGCTCGGCGATCTCGTGCGCCTCGCCGATGGTCCGGGCCTCGTTGACGACGACCTCGGCCTCGGCGTGGAGGCGATGGCCGATCCAACGGACGCGAACCGTCCCGATGCCCTCGACGCCCGGCACCTTCCGGAGCACCGCTTCGGAATCGCTCGTCACCGTTGGATCGACGCCGTCCATGATCCGCATCAGGACGTCGCGAGCGGCATCCTTCAGGACCACAAGGATCATCACGGCGATGATCAGGCCGGCGATCGGATCGGCCATCGGGAACCCGAGCGCGATCCCCGCGGCGCCGGCCACGACGGCGAGCGACGTGAATCCGTCGGCTCGAGCGTGGAGCCCGTCGGCCACGAGGGCTCCGGAACCGATCTCGCGCCCGACCTTCATCCGGTAGCGTGCGACGAGCTCGTTGCCCGCGAAGCCGACGATCCCGGCCAGCACCACGGCCCACAGGAACCGGACCTCGGCCGGGTTCGCCAACCGGTCGATCGCCTCGTACGCGGCAAACAGCGCCGACGCGCCGATGAACACGAGGACGACGAGACCGGCCAGGTCCTCTGCCCGTCCAAAGCCGTAGGCGAACCGCCGCGTCGGCGGCCGGCGAGCAAGAATGAAGGCGAGCCAGATGGGCAGGGCTGTGAATGCGTCTGCGAAGTTGTGGAGCGTGTCGGACAGGAGCGCGACCGAGTTCGTCAACAGCACCACAATCAGCTGGATGACTCCTGTGACGAGGAGCGCGACGAGCGATACCTTCAGCGCGCGGACGCCTCGAGCGTCCGACTCCAGGGCCGTGTCGACCTTGGACGCCGTGTCGTGGGAGTGGGGCCGGACCAGGTTACGGATGAACGCGACGAGTCCGGCTTCGTGCCCGTGCTCGGCATCGTTGGTGTGCTCGCGGTCGTGGTCGGCGGCGTGATCGTGCCCGTCAGGGCCGTGGTCGTGAGCGGGGTCGTGCCCGTCCGTCATCCCGTCCTCGCCATCGGATCGAGCACACCCGCGGCAGTGCGAGCAGGCAGGGTCTCCCGCATCCGGGCAAGAACCACGAGACCGGAGACGGCCGTGAGCAGCGCGACGGCAGCGATCGCGACCGGAATGCCCGCGACCTGGGCGACGACGCCCGCGACGACCGCGCCGACGGCGAACCCGAGGTCCCGCCAGAGCCGGTAGACCCCGACCGCCGATCCCCGCCACAACGGATCGGCGACGTCCGCGATGACCGCGAGCAGGGTCGGGTAGACCATCGCCGTGCCGAGGCCGAGGACGAGCGCGGCGAGAAGCCACGGGACGAACGACGTACTGACGGCGATCCAGGCGAGGGCCGCAGCCTGGACCAGCAGGCCGGCCGCGATCAGGCCCTTCCGACCGATCCGATCGGACAGGGCGCCTGTCCCGATCTGGGCCAGGCCCCAGACGGCCGGATAGGCGCCGGCGAGGACGCCGATCTCGACGATCGACAGGCCGTGCGCCGCGTAGAAGATCGGCAGGAGGCCCCAGGCCATCCCGTCGTTCAGGTTGTTGACGAGCCCGGCCTGCGACGCCGCGGACAGCGACGGATCCCCGATCGTCGTCCGACGGGCGACGGTCCGCCAGGGCACGGTCGCGGCGGTCACTTCGCGCTCCAGCTCGACGTGCCCGCGCGTCTCGCGCACGAACAGGACCGATGCGCCGAGGCCCAGTCCCGCGAAGGCCAGGCCGAGCAGGAACGGCGCCGGGCGGAGGCCCGCCGCGGACGCGATGTAGCCCGTCGCGATCGCGGTCACGGCCACGGCGCCGTAGCCGGCTGCCTCGTTGAGGCCCATCGCGAGCCCGCGCCTGGCCGGGCCGACGAGGTCGATCTTCATGATCACCGTCGTCGACCATGTGAGGCCCTGGCTCACGCCGAGGAGGATGTTCGCCACGATCACCCAGCCCCAGGTCGGGGCCCAGATCAGAAGCAGGGGAACCGGCAGCGCGAGCAGCCAGCCGGCGACGAGCACCGGCTTGCGGCCGTAGCGATCGGCGAGGGCGCCGGCGACGAGATTGGCGATCGCCTTCGTCACGCCGAACGCCACGATGAACGACAGGATCAGGGAGAAGCCGGTCAGCCCGAACACGTCGCGGGCGAGCAGCGGGAGCACGGTCCGCTCCTGCCCGAGCATCCCGCCGACGAGGCCGTTGACCCCGACGAGCAGGGCGAACTGGCCGGCGTTCGCGCGCAGGCCGAGACGCGCGTCGGTCCCGAGCCGGGCGGCCGTCATGTCCGCGTCGCGATCATGCATGACTCCGTTCTTCGAGACGGCGGCGGTCGCCCGTCTCCAGCTGGAAGGTCGAGTGCTCGATGTCGAAGATGTCCGTCAGGCAGGTGCACAGGTGATCGAGGACGGCAGGCGCGTCGGCGCCGGGGCCGAGGACGACGTGGGCAGAGACGACGTTCAGGCCGGACGTGATCGTCCAGGCGTGCAGATCATGAACGTCCTCGACGCCCGGCGCCTCGAGGATGTGCGATCGCACCTGGGCCATGTCGATGCCCTTCGGCGTCGCCTCCAGCAGGACGTCCACGGCCTCCCGGAGCAGGCCGAACGTTCGCGGCAGGATCAGGAGGCCGATCGCGGCGGAGGCGACGGCGTCGGCCACCGTCCAGCCGGTGACTGCGATCACGATCGCCGCGATGATCACCGCGCCGGATCCCGCAAGGTCGCCGAGGACCTCGAGATAGGCGCCGCGCATGTTCAGGCTGGAAGCCTGCTTCTCGCGCAGCAGCCAGAGCGAGATGCCATTGGACGCAAGACCGACGACGGCCACGGCCAGCATCAGCCCGGTCGTGATCTCTGGTGGGTCGGACAGCCGCCGCCAGGCCTCCCACAGGACGAACGCCGCCACGCCGAAGAGGAGAACGGCATTGACGACCGCGGCGAGGATCTCGAAGCGAAGATAGCCGAACGTCCGCGTCCGGTCGGCCGGCCGACCGGCGATCCAGATCGCCCCGAGCGCGAGCCCGATGCCCACGACGTCCGTGAACATGTGTCCGGCATCGGCGAGGAGGGCAAGTGAATTCGAGGCCAGCCCGCCGACGACCTCGACGACCAGGACGGTCAGGGTCAGGAAGAAGACGATGACGAGACGGTCACGGCCGGCTCGAGCCGTCGAATGAGCGTGTCCGGTCACGCGCCACCTTCGGCGACATGCGTCGCGGCATCGAGAACCAGGCGCCGGATGTGGTCATCGACGAGCCGGTAATAGGCGACCCGACCGACCTTCCGGCGGGTGACGGCCGCTCGCTCGCGCAGGTATCGAAGCTGGTGGCTCAGAGCCGAGACGCTCATCCCCAGGACGAGGGCCATATCGCAGACACACAGATCGTCGGCGATTGCCAGCAGATGGAGGATCCGGGCACGCGATGGGTCGGCCAGGATCCTGAACAGGCCAGCGACTCCGGCGGCCCCGTCGTCGCCGAGGCTCCGGCCGAGAATCGGTCGGATGGCCTCAGGATGGAGGCACGCGCTGTCGCAGCCATCCCGGTCGATCGCGGAGCCGAACACTTGAGCCATCACTCAAACGATACTCCGATCCGACGGGGCGGCCTCGCGGCCGGGACGGCGGAACCGCCCCGGCCACGCGTTCGCGATCAGCGGACCACGAACTGCCCGACCGCGTAGCAGCCCTGATGATCTCGCGTCCGGCAACCGGGCGCGTTCGGATGGGTCGAGTCGGGGTACGCGGGTCAGCCGGCGAGAGCGGCAGCCCACTCCGCGGCGACGGCCTCGGCGTACGGTTGGGTGTAGCCGCACGCCCACGCGAAGTGATCGTCGCCGGCGACGAGGTAGCGGCTGCCCACGACAAGCGATGGCCCGCCGGCCGAGGTGATGCTCGTCCCGCTCATGCCCGGCGCGTCGAGGGTGATGGTCGGATCGGACGCTCCGCGGAAGGACCGACCGACCGCGAACGTCACGCGGTCTCCGTCGATCGCCGAGACCACGCCGTCGAAGGCGAAGGCGCGGTTGGCGAGCGCGGCCTTGGTGTACGGCTCGACGCACGACGCCGCGCCCGGTGCAATCGACTCGCCGGGGCCGGTGACCGGGGCCTGGCCCCGACCTCCGAACGTCAGCGCAAGGGCGACCGCGGCCGCCGCGGCCACTCCCGCCAGACCGATGAGTCGTGGCCGCCACGAAATCCGTCGGGGTGCTGGTGTGTTCATGACATCCTCTCTGACTCTCGCGCGGATGCGGGCGAGGCTCGCAGAGGACAGGCGGTCGACGTCGATCGGATCGGCCGCTCGGAGCGCGTCGAGCGGATCGGGCTCGAAGTGCTCGTTCATGGGCGTTCCTCTCGGCTCCGGCGAACAGGCATCCTGTCCTCTACCGGTTCAAGTGTCCGGATCGGCGCGGAACCTTTCAGGCCATCGCGCGCCAGCTCGTCGGCGAAGCGGCGCCGGGCGCGGTGGAGGCGGATCGCGACGGCGTTGGCGCTGATCCCGAGAACGACCCCGGCTTCGGCCTGGCTGAGTCCCTCCCAGGCGAGGAGTCGGAGCAGCTCGCGGTCGTTGGGCGGGACCCGTTCGAGCGCATCGAGGGCCGGCGAGTCGGGAGTCGGCGGATGCGCGACCGGGCGCGGCTCGGCCCACAGGCGCAGACCGAGCCGGAGGCGACGCCCGGAACCGCGCCGCTGGTTGGCGACGATCCGGCGCGCGATCGCGAGGAGCCAGGGCAGTTCCGCGGCTTCGTGCGGCAGGTCACGGACCTTCCGCCAGGCGACCGCGAAGGTGTCGGCGACGGCATCCTCGGCGTCGGCCTCGATCGGGGTCCGGCGCAGCGCGTAAGCGAGGACGGCGCGCTGGTGCATCTCGAAGGCCGTCTCGAAGCGGTCAGCGTCCGGGTCGGTCACAGGGCAGGTGACGACGACGAGCGGGCTGAGGTTCCGTGGCGGTGCGCCGGACCGCTCCGTGGCCCTCCCGGCGGCGCACGCCGACCGGTAGTCTGGCGTTCATGCCCACGACCCAGCCTCGTCCCTCGCCGCGCGCCGGGATGGGCGCCGTTCCGCACGACCGCGGCACGACCTTCCGGGTGTGGGCGCCGCATGCGACGTCCGTGTCGGTTGTCGGCACGTTCAACGACTGGGATTCCAAGCGGGACGTCCTCGTGCGCGACGATGGAGGCGCCGCCGAGACCTGGTCGGCTGACGTGGCTGCGGCCAGGCCGGGCGACGAGTATCGGCTCGTCCTCCAGACGCCCGCCGGCGAGCTGAACCGGATCGACCCGCGCGCCCGGCGCCTGACCAACTCGGTCGGCAACGGGGTGATCTACGACCCGGCCGCGTTCGACTGGGGCGACGCCGAGTTCCGCCAGCCGCCGTGGAACGACCTCGTCGTGTACGAGCTCCACGTCGGGACGTTCAGCAACGGGGTGCGCGGCAAGCCCGGGACCCTCGAGGGGGTTCGGAAGCGGCTGCCGTACCTCCGCAACCTCGGCGTCGGGGCGATCCAGCTGATGCCGCCGTTCGAGTTCGCGGGCAACCGCTCGTGGGGCTACAACCCGGCCTATCCGTTCGCGGTGGAGAGCACGTACGGCTCGCCCGACGACCTGAAGGCCCTCGTCCGTGACGCCCACGCGACCGGGATCGCCGTCTTCCTCGATGTTGTCTACAACCACCTCGGCCCGTCCGACCTCGACCTCTGGCAGTTCGACGGCTGGGCGCAGAACGGCAAGGGTGGGATCTACTTCTACGAGGATCATCGCTCGACGACGCCGTGGGGCGATACCCGGCCGGACTTCGGTCGACCGGAGGTCCGGGCGTTCCTGCGCGACAACGCGATCCAGTGGCTCGACGAGTTCCGGGTGGACGGCCTGCGCTGGGACGCGACGGCCTGGATTTCGAGCGTGCTGGGCGGCGGCAACGGCGCGGACGACCGGATCGAGGACGGCTGGCGGCTCATGGCCGACATCAACGCCGAGATCGCCGAGCGCTTTCCGGGCCGCCTGACGATCGCCGAGGATCTCCGGTCGGACCTGGCGATCACCCGCCCGCGGAGCGCGGGCGGGGCGGGCTTCGGTGCGCAGTGGGACGGCGCGTTCGTGCACCTCGTCCGGACCGCGCTGATTGCTGCCGACGACGCCGACCGTGATGTCGTGTCGGTGGCCGGGGTGATCGGCGATCCGGCGGCCGAGGGCTTCCGCCGGGTGATCTACACGGAATCGCACGACGAGGATGCGAACGGATCGGCCCGGGTTCCCGAGGAGATCTGGCCCGGTTACGCGGACAGCTGGGCGTCGAAGAAGCGGGCCACCCTGGGCAGCGCGGTCGTCCTGACCAGCCCGGGCATCCCGATGCTGTTCCAGGGTCAGGAGCTGGTCGAGGGCTCGTGGTTCAACGACGAGGACGGCCTCGACTGGCAGCTTCGCCACCGTCATGCCGGGCTGCTCCGTCTCCACGGCGACCTGATCGCGCTCCGGCGCAACGCCGACGACGTGTCGCGCGGGCTGCGCGGCGAGAACGTCCAGGTCCACCACGTGAACGCCGACGCGAAAGTTCTCGGCTGGCGGCGCTGGCTCGAGGGCGGGCCGCGCGATGACGTCGTGGTCGTCGCCAACTTCTCGGCCGACGCCTATCCCGACTACCACGTCGGGGTGCCGCGCGAGGGCCGTTGGCGGGTTCGGTTCAACAGCGACTGGGACGGCTACGACCCGGAGTTCGAGACCGTCGACTCGCTCGACGCCGACAGCGAGCCTGAGGAGCACGACGCCATGGGCCAGCGGATCGCCGTCGGCCTCGGTCCCTACTCGGTCGTGATCCTGTCGCAGGACGACTGACTCGGGTCCGGCGACGCGGCCCCGACCCGAGCCCGGCGCCCCGGTCCTTCGCCCCGCGCGCCTGACCAAACCCCGCGCCGATCCTCACCCCACGAGCGTATGGAGCACGAATCGCCCCGAGCGGCCCGATTGTGTCGCATCTCGCTCACCCGACGAGGATTCGGTGCGGATTCGGCGTCGAGACGCGGAGATCACGTCGCATATGCTCACCTGACGAGGATCGCGACGAAGGACGTCAGCGACGGGCGCGCACCTCGCGCATGGCCATCGCCGTCGGATGACCGACCGCCGGTCCCACCTCGAGGCCGGCGATCGCGCCGTCGACATCCTCGGCCGAACGGTTCTGGCTGAGCTTGAATTTCGCCTCGATCCGCTCGATCGCGATCTCGATCCCGACGATCGCCTTGAGCTGGCCCGCGATGTACGGCGGGGGAGCGTCGTCCACGGACCACGACTCCGCTCGGCCGGCCTCGTGGCGCTCGCTCAGCGCCCGGACGTTCGCCTCCACCCACGCGGCATCGTCGTGGACGACGAGGGTGCCGTGGATGTGGGCCGTGACGTAGTTCCAGGTCGGGACGACCCGGCCGTGCTCACGCTTGGTGGCGTACCAGGCCGGCGAGACGTACGCGTCAGGCCCACGGACGATGACAAGAGCCAGGCCGCTCGGCGGCACCTTCCACTGGCGGTTGTTGCGTGCCACGTGACCGAGCAACCGGCCGCCCGGCCCGGCATCTGGCGTCGATCCGGCCGGCTCGTGGATCAGGGGCAGGAACGTCGCGAGGATGCCCTCGTTGGTCGCGCTGATCAAGTCGGCCGCCCCAAGGTTGGCGAGCAGCTCGGCGACGTCCTCGTCGGTCGGTCGGAAGTGGTCGGGGATGTACACGTCCTGAGTATCGCCCGACGCCGCCAGGCGCCGCGCGCTAGGCTGCGAGCCGTGCCGGAGTGGCGGAACAGGCAGACGCGGCGGTCTTAAACACCGCTGCCCGCAAGGGCGTCAGGGTTCGAACCCCTGCTCCGGCACCAGGTCGCGCGCCGCGTTGTCCTCGATCAGCGGCGGCGAAATCCGAAGCGGCCGCCGGACTTGCGCTCCTCGACCGAGGCGGGCGCCGAGACCCCGTCGGAGCCGAAGGCCATGCTCGACAGCCGGGTCAGCCGCTCCGCCGGCGCCGATCGGGGCGCCCCGAGGACGATCGGCACG
>JBKJOK010000278.1:0-14142 GCA_046595595.1 Candidatus Limnocylindrales bacterium | reverse complement strand
CCGAGGATCCGGGGGAAGCTGCCGTAGGTCCGCGGGCTCGGCTTCGCACCGACGAATACGCTGTCCGTGCCGACCATGGCTCCCGTGTGGCGGAGGAAGCGCCGAGTTCCCGGCAGGTTCGGGCCGGGCGTGACCTCGTTGGGCCGGAGATCCTCGGCGAGGAGCAGGTCGCACAGGGCGTCGACCGGGTCCGTGCCGGCGGCGTCGATCAGCTCGCCGAGCGTGCGACCTTCCCATTGCAGGTTCTCGGGCCGGTGGAGGTAGCCGATCCGGACGTCGCGGATCCCGCCGCTGCCGGCGAAGAGCTGGCCGCGTTCCTTGAGGTCCCCGCGGATGCGCTGGCGGACCGTGGCGTCGGCGAGGCGCTCCTTCGTCCGGCGCGGACCGCCCTCCAGGACCCAGATCGGAATCAGGATCAGGAGTCGGGTGCTCGCCCATTCGGACGGGTAGAGATCGAAGCTGACGTCCTGGCCGGCCGCCGTCGCGTCGTCCACCAGCTCGAGCATCTGGTCGGACGTTCCCGGAAACGTCGCCCGATGGTAGAAGTGGGTGATGTGGGCCGGCGCCTCGCCGCGTCGCCCGATCTCGATCGCCTCGCGAAACGGGTCGAGGAATCGGTCGCCGAGGGCGTAGCGGACGTGGGTGTGGTAGATCCCGCCGAGCTTCGCGGCCTCGTTGGCGAGGTCGGCCAGCTCCTGGGTCGTGGCGTAGGCGCCGGGCGGGTAGTCGAGGCCACTGCTGACCCCGAACGCGCCCTGCTCCATCGCCTCGCGGAGTCGCGCCCGCTGATCGTTGGTTGCGCGGGGGTTGGTCGGCACGTCGTCCCAGCCGAGGGCGGCGATCCGGAGCGGCGTGTTGCCGACGAGCTGGGCGACATTGACAGCCGTGCCAGAGTCATAGCGGGCGAGGACGCCCTCCACGTTCGCCCAGTCGATCGTGATCGGACGTCCCCGCCCGCTCGTCCCCTTCGCCCCGTCCGCTTCCCGCGGGTCGCCGTCGAGGCCGGCGTTCATCTCGACGAGGTCGTCGAGATCCGCCTGCTCCGGGATCGGCGCGTAGCTGAGCCCGTCCACCCCGACCAGCTCCGTCGTCACGCCCTGACGCGCCTTGGCCCCATGATCCGGGTCGGCCAGGATCATCAGGCCGCCGTGCGAGTGGAGGTCGATGAAGCCCGGGGCGACGACCCTCCCGCGCGCGTCGATCGTGCGCCGTGCCTCCGGGAGGTCCTCGCCGGGCCGCACCTCGCGGATCCGGCCATCGCTGATCGCCAGGTCGCCGCTCCGTGCCACCGCCCCCGTCCCGTCCACGATCGAGCCGCCCGTGATCAGCAGGTCCACAGGCCCGGTCATGCGGCCCTGTCCGTGCGCACGATCGTGCCGCAGCTCGCCGCTCTCGACCCGCGGCTGGTCCTCGACCCGCGCCAGGCTCTCGACCCGCGCCTGGTCCGCCACCCGGACCAAGGAGCGAATGACGGCCACGATCTGGCGGTTGTGAGCCGTCCGAAGCCCCTTCCTCCCTCCGATGGGCCGCCACCCGGACCATCGAGCGGCTGAGGCCTGCCGCGAGCCCCCTGTCGGCTGTGCCGTTCCCTCGTTGGTCCGCCTCGCGGACCAACCGCGGCGTAAGCGACAGATACGGGCGGGCTGCGATGCTCCCATCCATGGGAACCCGAGAACGACCGAGTGACCGCGGCCGGCGACGCGCCAGCGAGGCGATGCGGCGATTGGGCAACGACCACCGGCTTGCTCGAACCGGCGCAGGATTGAGCCTGCGTGATGCGGGAGCCGCATCGGGAACTCCGCACCAGCAGCTTCTGCGGTTCGAGCGTGGCGAACTCGACCGCATCTCGATCGCGGACCTCGGTGCGTGGTGCGCGGTCGTGGGTCTGGATCTCGCCCTGCGCTGCTATCCCGCGGGCGATCCCCTCCGTGATCGGGCACAGCTCGCCCTGCTGGAGCGGCTTCGGGCCCGGCTCCACGCCAGTCTGCGCTGGTCGACCGAGGTAGCGCTCCCGATCGAAGGCGATCTTCGCGCCTGGGATGCGGTCATCCGAGGCCGGGACTAGCGTCGCCCGGTCGAGGCGGAGACGGTCCTGGACGACCTCCAGGCCCTCGAGCGCCGGCTGGCCCTGACGCGGCGCGACGGCGGCGAGGATCACCTGATCCTCCTGGTCGCCGACACCGCCCGCAACCGGCGCGCGCTCGCCGCCGCACCCGCTGCGTTCGCGGACCTGCCCCTGCGGACGCGGGCGATCCTCGCCGCGCTCGGCCGGGGCGACGATCCAGGTGGCAGCGGGATCGTCATCCTCTGAGCGGATGTCGTCACGATGGACCCTCCAGCTGCCGGCCGCGGACCCAGGCGGCGCGGACCATATCGGGGTGGGCTCGGAACATGAGCCGGCTCACGAGGAGCGACGGGTCGTCGAGCAGGCCCGGGTCGTCGAGGTCGGCCCCGAGCGGCGCGGTCCGGCCAGGATCGACCGCGATCAGGTCGGCCTCCTTGCCCACCTCAATCGAGCCGATCACCGCGTCTAGGCCGAGGGCACGGGCGCTGCCCAGCGTCGCCAGCCGGAGCCAGTCGAGCGGGGCCAGCGGCTCCACCGCGGCGGGCTCCGGCGCGAGAGAGCGCAGCGCCTGCTGGGCATACGCCCCGGTCCGCATCACCCCGAACAGCGACAGCTCCGCCCCGCCCGACACGTCCGACCCCAGACCCACCGCGAGGCCAGCCGCCAAACGCACACTCAACGGCATCACCCCCGCCCCGATGAACAGGTTCGAGGTCGGGCAATGCGCGATCGGCGTCGCCGTCTCGGCCAGGCGCGCCTGCTCGCGCGCGGACAGATGGATCGCGTGGGCCAGGATCGAGCGCGGTCCGAGCGCCCCGGCTCGGTCGTATACGTCGACGTAGTCGCGGGCATCGGGAAACAGACGCGCGACCTCGGCGATCTCGCCGCGATCCTCCGACACGTGGCTCTGCCACCAACAGCCGAGGTCGCCTGCCAGCGCGGCCGACTCACGCAGCAGCTCCGCCGTGCACGACACCGCGAACCGCGGCGTGACCGCGTACCCCAGCCTGCCGTCGGCAGCGCCGTGCCAGCGCCCGGCCAGGTCGGCCGACTCGCGCAGGGACCGCTCCAGGATCGTGGCCGGCTCGATCGTCTCGTCGTACGTCAGCCGATCCATCATCACCTTGCCCAGGATCGCCCGGATCCCGTGCGCCTCGGCCGCCCGAAACGCGGCGTCCATCGCCGCCTCGTACACGACCCCGTAGGCGAGGACCGTCGTCGTTCCGGCGGCCGCGAACGCCCGGAAGATCGCCGGCGCCAGCCGCTCGGCGACCGCCGGGTCGGCCCACGAGCGCTCGGTCGGGAAGGTCAGCCGGTCGAGCCAGGCGAGGAGCGGCAGGGCGTAGCCGAGCCCGGCGTTCGGGACCTGCGGCAGATGGGCATGGATGTCGACCAACCCCGGCAGGACGACCCACGGCCGGAGGTCGACCGCTGCCGCGACGGCCGCCGGCGAGGTGCCGGCGCCGTCGACCGACGAGACTGACGCGATGCGCCCGGCCGCGTCGACCGCGACGAGCCCGTCCGGGAGGTCGAGCACGCCGCCGTCCGCAAGTGGCGAGACCACCCGCGCCCGGACCGCGAAGGGCGGCTTGGACGGGATCGAGGAGGTCGCGGCGGTCGAGGACATCGCCCGATGATAGAGGCGGGGTGGGCGGCCTACGACCCCGGCGCGAACGACGTATCGACGAGGTCGCCCGACGTCACGGGCTTCGGGACGAGCTTGAGCGAGGTCATGAACTCGACCGTCCTGTCCCAGGCTGCCGGATCGACCGCGCCCGTGATCGGCGATCCCGCGGCCGCCCCGGCCGGCCGCCAGGCGGAGATCGTGGCCTCGAGCAGGGCCAGCTGGAGGGCCTTGTCCTTGCCCAGGGCCGGAACCGCCGCGACGGCAGCGTCGACGCCGACGGACGGATCGGCCGCGATCTCGTTCATCGCCTTCAGCGTGGCCCGAATGAACCCGGCGACCGCGTCGCGCTTCGTCGCAAGCGTCGCGGTCCCGGCCACGATCCCCGGACCAGGCAGCGGCGTGACGGCATCGATGTGCAGGACGTTCGCCTCAGCCCCGGTCCGCTCGAGCTGGACCGGTTCGTTGTTCACGAACCCGGTCGCGGCGTCGACCGCGCCCTGGGTCACGGCCGCGCCCTGGCCGAAGTCCGGGTACTCGACGACCGTCAGGTCTGCCACCGTGTGGCCCTTCGAGGCCATCAGCGCCTGGAGCATGATCCACGACGAGCCGTACTTGCCCGGGATCCCGAGCTTCTTGCCCACGAGCCCGTCCGCGTCCGTGATCCCGCTCGACGCCTTCGCGAACACGATCGAGGGGAACTGGCCGTAGATCGTGGCCAGGTACCTGATCGGAATGCCCTGGCTGACCGCCGGGATCACGCTCGTCCCGTCGGACAGGCCGAGGTCCACCGCGCCGGCGCCGAGCTTCGGGACGAGGTTCGCGTCGATCTCGTTCTGGAACGTGATCTCGAGTCCCTCCGCGGCGTAGTAGCCGGCCTGATCGGCCCGGTAGAACTGGGCGAACTGGACGCTCGGGATGTAGCCAAGCCCGACGGTCAGTTTCGTGGTGGTGGCCGGCGGGCCGGTCGGAATCGCCGACGGAGTGGCGGACGACGAGGCACCCGACGACGGGGCGACCGACGACGGGGCGACCGATGGGCCGGTTGTCGCCGCGGGCGAGCACCCGGCGAGGAGCATGGCGGCGAGGATCGCGACGAGTGAGCGGGATCGGCGAAGGGACACGAACTTCCTCCTGGGTGGACGGCTGGGCTCAGCGAAGGCCGACGAGGCGGCGCTCCATGAGAACGACGACGAGATAGCACGCGATCCCGAGCAACGCGATCGTCGCCAGGGTCGCGAAGAGCAACGGAATGTCGAAGAGGCTGCCGCGGGCGAGATTGACGAGCAGGCCGAGGCCCTGGTCGGCCCCAGCCCACTCGCCGACGATCGCCCCGACGACGGCAAGCGTGACGCCGACCCGGAGGCCGCCGAGGATCGCCGGCAGGGCGGCCGGGATCTCGAGGGTGGTCAGCACCTGGCGGCGGCTGGCGCGCAACGACCGGCCGAGCTCCAGCAGCCCGCGGTCCACCGACCGGATCCCGACCATCGTCGCGATCGCGACCGGGAAGAACACGATCAGCCCGCAGATCACGACCTTGGCCAGGAGCCCCGGCCCGAACCACAGCGCGAGCAACGGGGCGAGGGCCAGGATCGGGACCGCCTGGGCAGCCACGAGATAGGGCGACAGGAGCCGCTCGACGAGGCGCGAGCGGGCGAGGGCATAGCCGACGGCGAGCCCGACACCACCGCCGGCCGCGAAGCCGAGAACGACCTCGACGAACGTCGTCCAGGCGTGGGGCGCGATCGTGCCGTCGGCCCAGGCCTCGACAAAGCGGGCGCCGACCGCGCCGGGCGCCGGAAGGATGAACGCCGGCAGGCCGCTGACGACAACGATCGCCTGCCACAGGACGATGAATCCGCCGAACGCGGCCGCGATCGGCCACAGCCCGAGGACGGCCGACGAGCGAACGCCGAAGCTCGTCCGGGCGACGGACTCGAGCGTCACGCGACCTGCTCCCCGAGCTCGAGGTGCGAGCGGATCTCCGTCGCTGCCCGCGAGACGAGGGCTTCGTCGAGGAGCGCAATCGAGCGCGGCCGCGGAGCGTCGATCGGGATCTCCGCGGCGACGCGGCCGGGGCGCGGGGTCATGACCAGCACTCGGTCGGCCACGAGGATCGCTTCCGGGATGCTGTGGGTGACGATGACCACCGTCGTGCCGGTCCGATGCTGGAGCCGGAGCAGCTCGAGGTTGAAGCGCTCGCGGGTCAGGGCATCGAGGGCGCTGAACGGCTCGTCGAGCAGGAGCACGTCCGGGGACAGGGCGAGGGCCCGGGCGATCGCCGCGCGCTGGCGCATTCCGCCCGAGAGCTGGACCGGGCGAAGGGCCGCCGCCGCTTCGAGGCCGACGATGTGGAGCAGCTCGGCGAGCCGTGCCGCCCGCCGTTCGCGCGACCAGCCGGCGAGTTCGAGCGGATAGGTCACGTTGTCGGCGACCGAGCGCCACGGCAGCAGGCGCGGTTCCTGGAACACGAGTCCGATCCGCGGATCCGGCGACCTCACGACGACGTCGTCGAGCGCGATCCGGCCGCGCTCCGGAGCGAGGAGCCCCGCGGCGACCCGCAGGAACGTGGATTTGCCACAGCCGTTCGGGCCGATCAGGGCTACGATCTCGCCTCCGGCCACGTCAAGCGACATGCCGTCAAGGGCGACCGTCGGGCCGACCGCCCGGGCGCCCGTCGGAAAGCCGACCCGGATGTCGTCGGCGACGAGCCGGCCCGGGCGGGTCACGCGTCGGCCGCCGCGAGGTCGCGGATGATCGGGGCGATCGCCGGATGGAGCCGGCGGTAGGCGTCGTACGTCGCGTCGTAGCGGGCGCGGGTCGCCGGGTTCGGCGCGAGCTGGCGCGACGCCCGGGTCATCCCCCGGATCGCCGCCGCCAGGTCGGGCCACGCGCCGACCCCGGTCGCCGCGACGATCGCCGCCCCCGCGACCGCGGTCTCGAGCACGGCCGGGACCTCGACCGTGAAGCCGGTGACGTCAGCCTTGATCTGGTTCCACGTCTCGCTCCGCGCCGGTCCGCCGCAGACCCGCATCGCCCGGACCTCGGCCCCGGCTGCGACGACGGACTCGGCCACGTGACGGATCGCGAACGCCGACGCCTCGAGGATCGCCCGGGTCAAGTGCGCCCGCCCGGTCGAGAGGGCGAGGCCGGCGAACGCGCCGCGCGCCGTCGGATCCCACAGCGGCGAACGCTCGCCGGCGAGGTACGGCAGGAACACCACCCCGTCGGATCCGGCCGGAACGGCATCGGCCTCGGCGATCAGCGTCTCGGTCGACAGCGTCCCGCCGAGGACCTCGACCCGGAACCAGTCCACGGCCCGGCCGGTCGCGGCCATCGCCCCGCCGACCGAATACAGACCGGGCAGTGGCGCGATGGTCGAGAACGAGCCCGGGACCTCGAGCGGCCGGTCCCAGTAGACGCCGAAGCCGCCGGCCGAGCCGCCCGGGTCCATCGCGTCGCCGGCCCGGGCCATGCCCGCGCCGTGGTAGCTCGCCCAGGCATCCACGATCCCGGCGACGACCGGCGTCCCGGCCCGGATCCCGAGCGCGTCGGCGACCGGCCCGGTCACGCCGCCGACGACGGACCCCGCCCGGATCGCGGGCGGAACCTTCGCCCCGGCCAGCCCGAGCGCATCGAGGGTCGCGGAATCCGGGAACGGCTGGCCGTCCGCCAGGCTCGTGGCCGCAATGCCGGTGAACCGCAGCGCGACGACATCCCAGGTCGCGAGATACCAGCGCGTCGCCGCGGCCGCCGCCGGCTCGTGACGCTCCAGCCAGAGGGCCGCCGGCAGGCCCGCCAGGCTCCAGCCCTGGAGCCCGGTCGCCCCGGCCAGCTCGGCCTGCTCGGCGGTCGATCGGGTGTCCTGCCAGATGATCGCGGGGTGCGTCGCCCGGCCCGCCCCGTCCGCCGCCACGAGGGTCGGTCCGTGACCGTCGATCCCGATCGCGACGACGTCGCCGACGTCGAGCCGGACCAGCTCCCGGATCGCGAGGCCGATCGCGCCCCACCACGCATCCGGGTCCTGCTCGGCACGGCCCGTCACGGGGTCGGCGTCGGTGGCATAGCCGGCGCGGGCCAGCCCGAGCAGCCGCCCGTCGAGCGCGACCAGGCCGACCTTCACCTCGGTCGTCCCAAGATCGATCGCGAGCACGGCGGCCTCGCGACTCACGTCGTCGCCCCGTCGTCGAGGACGAGGACGGCTTCGGCCGTCGGTTGGTCCGTGACCAGGATCGTCGCGAATCCGCCGCGGAGCGCGCCGAGGATCGGCCGCACCTTGGCCGGTCCGCCGGCGACGCAGATCCGGATCGGGACGTGACCGAACTGACGCACGTCCAGGCCGATCGTCCGGGCCCGGAGGGCATCGCCGACCAATCGGCCGTCGAGGTCGAACGGGCTGACCAGGATCTCACCGACGGCGCCGGACCGGTCGAGATCGGCTGCGACTTCGGCGCCGAGGGCAGCTGCGGTCCAGACCGGGCCGCCGATTCCGAAGGCCGCGACCTCGAGGCGCTCCCAGAGGTCGATGATCCGACGGACACCCGCGTGGGCGCACAGCGCGGTCTTCGTCGCCGGGTCGTCGACGAGGCCGGGTGCCATCAGTCCGAGCGGCACGCCACCGATCCCGTCAGCCACGCGCCGGAACGGCTCCCGGGCCGGCCCGCCGAACCAGTACCCGCCGCACAGCGGGATGACCGTGGCGCCGGTCTCGTGGAGAGGCTCGTCGGCCGCGACCGCGTCGGCCATCGCCGAGATGGACGCACCTTCACCGACCCCGACGACAGCGCCGTCGCGGATCGCGCCTCTCAGGACGTCAGCCGCGAGCCGACCGATCATCCGCCGGCTGATCTCCTCCGGCCCGACGAGGGGCGGCGCCAGGTGGACCGCCGCCAGACCGAAGCGCCGCCGGAGCTCGTCGCCGGCCGACGACTCGGCGGACGCCTGATCGACGATCCGGATCTCGACGATGCCCTCGGCCCGGGCGCGCTTCAGGAGCCGCGAGACCTGCGGCCGGGTGACGCCGAGCAGCTCGGCGACGCGCGACTGTGTCTCGCCGAGCTCGTAGTAGAGCCGGCTCGCCTGGATGAGCTGCTGGACGTCGGACACGGAACTCCCGCTTGTTCGAACAACCGACACGCACATCTGCACGATACAGATGTGCGGGGGATCATCCACGGCCGGCCGTCTTCCGTCAACTTCGGCCGACCGGGAATCAGAACGACCCGGGCGTTGCCCGGGTCGTTCGAGTCGCGAGGGCGAAGGTCAGCTGAGGGCTGGGCCCTTCTTGTGATGGTCGTGCTTGTACCCCTGGTGCGGCGTCCCGATGAACGGGAATGCCTTCAGAAAGTTGCCGTCGTTGGCGTTGACGCCGTCTCCGAGCGTGTTGTTCGGCGTGTTGTTCGGGGTCAGTGCACCGTAGAAGCTGTTGACGACCGGGCCGTACCCGTCGGCGACGGCGCGGACCTCGATGTCGGTGACATCGTCGAGCAGGCGCCGGCCGTTCGGGAAGCCGCACAGGTCGGCCTCGAGCACGCCGAGCCGGCTGGGCGTGCCGCCGCCGGTGACTCCGAAGACGCAGGCGCCGGCCGCGTTCGGCTTGAGCCCGGTGTTGACCCGGATCTCATCGGCGAGGGTGGAACCGGTCTTGTTGAGGTTGATCGGGCCACCGACGTCGCGCAGGTCGAGTCCGGTCAACAGGATCGCGACGAGATCGTCACGGTTGCTCGTCCGGGCGTCCGGCAGGGAGGGGTAGAGGACATTGACGAGGGCCGCAAGCTCGGGCGAGCGGTAGTACTGCGCGAACTGCGCGTCGCCGGCCGGGCTCTGGCTGTTCCAGTAGTCCTTGGCGATCCGGGGAATGATCACTTCATTGATCAGCGGGTTGCCGAGGCGCGAGACCTGGACCCACGGACCGCTGAAGCTCATCGTCCCGTCGACGGGATTGAGGACCCGGTTCTGCTGGCGGCTGGCGGTTGCCCAGACGCCGAGAACGGCATCAGGATCGTTCGGGCCGGTCGGCTGCTGACCGTCCTTGGTCAGCTGATTCAACGGAACATCGATCGCGATCGAGTTCGTGTTGAACCCGCCGACGCCGTCGACACCGCGCTCGGCGCCGAGCGGAAGAAGGTGGGCGGGGTTGAACGGGCGAAGGCCGCCGAGGTCGAAGATGGAGCCGAGGTCGACGAAGAACGCGTCGTCGCGCTGGCCGGCGAAGACCTTGGTCCCGTTGCCGAGGGTGCGGACAGCCTGCGCGGCGGTCGCCTCGTAATTCGGGGTCGAGCGCGGGCCGATGTTGGCCGGGGCGGTCCGCAGGCCGCTGCCGATCGAGACGCCGTTGCGCTTGACGGTGTACGTCTGCTTCACGAGCAGGTTGGCGTCGTTGAGCGTGGTGACGGGACCGTCGTTGTACAGGTAGGTCGGGATCCCGGCGAAGTTGTTCGGCGTGGTCTGGGTGGCGAACTGGAAGCCGTAGTTGACGTCAACGTCGCCGTCGCCGTCGTTGTCGACCTTGATCTCGTACAGGACGGCCGGGTCGAACGGGAAGAAGTTCGGGCCGCCGGCCGGCTCCTGGAGCGGGACGTAGTTGGCGATGATCGTCAGCTTCGTGGGATCGCTCGGGTTGAGGAAGGCGTACAGGTCGGTGTTGTCGGCCGACGGGTCGTTGGCGATGAGCGGGGCTTCGCGGTGGCTGGCCGCCATCACGCCGCCGAGGGATGTGGTCGCGATGATCAGGGCGCCGCTCAGGGCGACGACCTTGGACCGTTTGGACACGGGTGGGATCTCCGGTGCTGGTTGGGGAAGGACCACGAAATCCCCTGGTCCTGGATGGGCACTGCAGATCCGGTGCGTCGCGACTCTTTCACCGGAGGTGCTGTCCCCTGTTGTTCGCGCACCCCGGACCTTTGGATGACCGTTCGTCCTGGGCACCTGCGCCGCGACGCAACACGAGCACCTCGTCTGGTACAAGTGTCAGGCGGGGCCGGTTCCGCAGCAGGAGCAAGGTGATCGATGGACGTCTCCACGAGTTCGCGTCGGGCGCTCGTCCTGCACGACCATCCGTTGATCGTGGATCTCATCGAGCTGGCTCTTACCACGGGCAGCGGCATCGAGCAGAGACCGTGGCCACGAGCGGGAGGAGCAGCGGATCAGGGCAGGGCGTCGAGCAGCCGCCGGATTTCCGCTACGCCCGTCGCCGAGAAGCCCGGATCGGTCTTCAACGCCGACTCGAGGTCGCGTCGCCCCGCGACGTCGTCGCCGAGGGTGACCGCGATGGCACCGGCGTGATAGCGCAGGAGCGGGTCGATCGAGCCGAGACGGAGGGACTTCTTGACGGACGCCATCGCTTCCTTGTCGCGGCCAAGGCGATGAAGGGCCCAGGCGACGGCATCGGCCGTCCGGATCGTCGGCGTCGCCGCGTACGCGGCCTCGGCGTAGCGCAGGGCGGCGGCCGGATCGCCGTGATCGGCTTCGAGCAGCGCGAGGTCGACATCGACCACGACTCCGGCGGCCTTGAACAGCTCGATCTCGGCCCGCGCCAACTCGAAGCTGCGCGCCGCGTCGGCGGTCCGTCCCGCGGCGGCCTGCGCGTCGCCGAGGGCGACGACGTACTCGGGCAACGGCACGATCGCCGCCGCTCGCTCGAACAGCGCGATCGCTTCGTCCAGTCGGCCAGCGCCGACAGCGAGGCGGGCCTGACCGGCCAGTGATGGGGCGTGATCGGGAACGAGGGCGAGGGCCGCTTCATAGGCCTGCGACGCGCCGACCGGATCGCCGTCGTAGACGAGCAGGTTTCCGAGGAGGGCGCTGACGTACGCCGTGTTCTCCGGAGCGAGGCCCGGCGAGCGCGCGGCGAGGCGCATCGCCCCGACGGCGGCTTCGAGGTTGCCGCGCAGCTCGGCCAGGTAGGAGGCCCGGGCAAGTGTCGTCAGGTCGGCTCGCAGACCGAGCATCGCGCCGGCGGCGACGTCCGCCTCGTCGTATCGCCCGAGCTCAACGAGCGCATCGACCTGCGCGGTCCGCGCCGCGACGAGCGTCGGTGACAGATTGATCGCGCGAGTGGCCGTCGCCAGGGCGTCGCCGAACTCATGCCGGCCGAGCTGGATCCCTGCGACCCCGACGAGGGCCAGGGCGTCATCGGGCTGGAGCTTCAGGGCGACTTCGAGGGCGGTCATCGCCGGTGCGTACAGGGACGGGTCGGCCGTCTCGCGGACGCGCTGGGTGAGTGCAAAGCCGAGGTCCCGCTGGGAGTCGGCGTCAGTCGGGTCGGCGAACACCGCTGCCCGCAGCCGGTCGATCTCGGCCACCGTCGGGGAGGTCGCGCCGGAGCTCGCAGCGGGTCGTCCCGGCGGCGAACCGGCGATCGATGACGGGGGCGCCGCGTCTGTCGACGCGGGGAGGGCGCTCGCAGTCGGCCCGTCCGACGAGGGTGCGGCCGGGGCCTCGGGAGTCGATGCAGTGCATCCGAGGGTCGCGAACAGCGCGAGCGAGACGGCAAGGACGGAGATGTTGGCGCGGCGCAGGTTGTGCTTCATCGCCATTGATTCGCCGGTCGGCAGCCGGCGGATGAGAACGCCCGCCGATCCGTCCAAATGCCCAGCACGGGATGACGAGCTGTCATGACATCGTATGGTCCGCCGCCCAGGATGCGATGCACGCGCAACGTGTTGACGGGCGCCAACGTATCCTGGACCTGGTGGACAGCGATTCCTCCTACGACTCTGTGCGCGCAGACCGCTGCAAGCAGGGACACGTCCGCACGATTGAACGTAGCGACCACCGAATTGCAAGGTGCCGCCCAAGTCGGGGTCCGCTGTTGATTCGCCGTTGCAAACACCCATCCGAGCGGATGGGCCTTGCGCGCCGCGACGGACGCGTCGCCGGCCGGTGTGCAAGCCGGTCAGCGCTGCCCTAAGCGTCGCGTTCGGACGACTCGACGAGACCCCGCATCGACCGCAGACCGAGCCGCATCCGGCTCTTGACGGTCCCCAGCGGGGCATTGGTTCTGACCGCGACCTCCCGTTGGGTCAACCCCTCGAAGTAGGCGAGTTCGAGAGCTTGGCGCTGGGCCGGCGGCAGCAACGCGAGCGCCGCCCGGACGCTGCCGGCGTCGAGCTGTGCCGAGACTTCCCGCCATGGTTCAGGACCGATGAGCGGAGGCGGATGAAAGATCTCCGCCTCGGGCCACTCGGACGTCGGTCGTCGCCGCTGCCGCCGGATCGTGTCGATCGCCCGATGGTGAACGATGGCGACGAGCCAGGTCTTGACGCTTCCTCGCTCATGCGTGTAGCGCCCGGCGTTTCGCCAGATCCCCAGGAATGCCTCCTGGACCGCGTCCTCGGCGGCGGTCTGGTCACGGGTGATCCGCAATGCGATCGAATATGCGAGACGACCATGACGCGCAAAGATTCCCGCCAGAGCGTCGAGCCGACCAGCCGCCACGGCCGCGAGGTCGGCGCGATCCAGATCCCCCTCATGCGTCGATCGACGCAGGAACCCGGGGACGGCGGGAGCAGCCTCCTGTGGGACCTCGCTCGGGGGGATCATCGCCGCGACCATATGATGGATCTCGGAGCAGCTGATCGCTATTTGCCGCGCGGCGCGTCGCGTCTCTCTTGCAAGTCGGCGGTGGTCGGTCGTGGTCGGTCGTCGGCCCTCGACGCATCCCTGCCGGCGTGACAGCGCTCCGGCGCTCACCCGAGGGCGTCGACGAGGGTCAGATCACCCGGCCCGGGTTCAGGATTCCCAGCGGGTCGAGGGCCGCCTTGACGGAGCGCATCACGTCGATCACGTCGGGTCCCACCTGGTCCACGAGCGCGGCCCGCCGCGACAACCCGATCCCGTGCTCGGCCGTCACCGTCCCACCGAGCGCGATCGCGGCCGCGAAGATCTCGTTGCGCACGGTCTCGGTCAACTCGGCGGCTCGCGGGTCGTCGTGGGCGAAGATGAAGTTCGGGTGGAGGTTGCCGTCGCCGGCGTGACCGAACGTCGCGACCCGGACGCCGTGCCGGTCTGCCGCGGCCTGGATCGCGACGAGCAGCTCCGGAACGCGGCCGCGCGGCACCCCGACGTCTTCCATCCGGACGGTCCCCTGGCGCTCGAGAGCGCGCAGCGCGAGACGGCGGGCCTGGCGCAGCCAATCGGCTTCTGTCGGGTCTTCCGCCCGGACGACGGAGCTGGCGCCTGCCCCCTCACAGGCGACCACGGCCGCGGCCAGCTCGGCGGCCGCGGCGGCGGCCGGCAGGTCGCTCTCGACGAGGAGCATCGCGGCAGCGTCCCGCTCCAGCCCCAGGGCGAACGCGTCGTCGACGGCGAGGATCGTCTCGTGATCCAGGAGCTCGAGGGTCACCGGGTGGAGGCCGGCGCCCATGATTGCGGCAACCGCTTCGCCCGCCGCGGCCGCCCGCTTCCGTCGCTACGCCAAGGGCATCGAGCACGAGCTCACCATCCCGGTCGA
>JBKJOK010000210.1:0-3903 GCA_046595595.1 Candidatus Limnocylindrales bacterium | reverse complement strand
CAACATCTACACCCGGATCATGAACCCCACGAACGACGTGTTCGAGCAGCGGATCGCCGCGCTCGAGGGCGGCGTCGCGGCCCTCGCGGTCAGCAGCGGCCAGGCCGCCGAGACCCTTTCGATCCTGAATCTCGCCCGGGCAGGCGACAACATCGTCAGCTCGTCATCGATCTACGGCGGGACCTGGAACCTGTTCCAGCACACGCTCCCGAAGATCGGTATCACGACGACGTTCGTCGACGGCTCCGATCCGTCGGCCTTCGGACGGGCGATCAACGAGAACACGAAGGCCGTCTTCCTCGAGCTCATCGGCAACCCCCGGCTCGACGTCCACGATCTCGCCTCGATCGCGGACGTGGCCCATGCCCGGGGCGTGCCGGTCATCGTCGACAACACGTTCGCCCCACTCCTCGCCCAGCCGATCAAGCACGGCGCGGACATCGTCATCCACTCGGCGACGAAGTGGATCGGCGGCCACGGGACTGCGATCGGTGGCGTCGTCGTCGATGGCGGCACGTTTGACTGGACCGGTTCCGAGCGGTTCAAGCAGGACTTCGTCGATCCCGATCCGTCGTACCACGGGATCAGCTACAGCGCGGCGTTCGGCAACCTCGCGTTCATCCTGAAGCTCCGCGTCCAGGGCCTGCGCGACATCGGCGCGGCGCTCAGCCCGTTCAACTCGTTCCTGTTCCTCCAGGGCCTCGAGACCCTGCCGCTCCGGATCCAGCGCCACAGCGAGAACGCGCTGGCGGTCGCGAAGTGGCTCGAGCAGCGCGACGGCGTGACGTGGGTCAGCTACCCCGGCCTCGAGTCGGCCCCGACCCACAAGCAGGCCGCCAAGTACCTGAAGGGCGGGTTCGGCGGGATCGTCACGTTCGGCGTTCGGGGCGGCGTCACGGCCGGCCGCAAGCTGATCGACAACGTCACGATCTTCTCGCTCCTGGCCAACGTCGGCGACGCGAAGTCGCTGATCATTCACCCGGCCTCCACCACCCACTCCCAGCTCACCCCCGAGGAGCAGGACTCGACCGGTGTCACGCCAGACCTCATCCGGCTGTCGGTCGGGCTCGAGCACATCGACGACCTGATCGCCGACCTCGATCGGGCCCTGTCGATCGCGATCGAAGGCGAGACTTCGACCGCCGACAGCCTCGTCGGCGCCGCCGGATGACCGAGGCCAGCGGGGGCGTCGCGACGGCGGCGCCCTCGCCAGCGAGCGTGCCGTTCAGCTCGGGGCGGCTCGAGTCGAGCGGTCTCGGGTCGTTCCGGCTCGGCGACGGGACCGTGCTTCCGGAGCTCGTCGTGGCCTGGCGTCATGACGGGCCACCGCCGTCGGAGGCTCCCCAGGTCGTCGTCGTCCACGCCCTGACCGGCTCGGCCGACGCCGCCGGCGACTGGTGGGAGCCGCTGATCGGGCCGAACCGGGCGCTCGACACCGATCGGTTCGGGGTCCTCGGGGCGAACCTCCTCGGCGGGCGCTACGGCTCGACCGGGCCGACGTCGATCGACCCGCGGACCGGAGCAGCGTTCGGGAGATCGTTTCCGGCCATCTCAACTCGCGACCAGGCGCGGGCCCAGTGGGCGCTTCTCGACGCCATAGGGATCGAGGAGGTGGCCCTCGTCGTCGGGGGGTCGCTCGGCGGGATGGTCGCGCTCGAGGTCGCGCTCGTTCGGCCCGCGGCCGTTCGCCACGTCATGCCGATCGCCGCGCCCGCGGCGACGGGGCCAATGGCGGTCGCCTGGAACCGGATCCAGGTCGAGCTGATCGTGCGGCTCGGCGACGATGGATTGGCCCTCGCCCGCCAGCTGGCGATGACGACCTATCGGAGCGAGTCGGACTTCGAGGAGCGCTTCGGTCGGTCGGTCGAGCCCGACGGGCGGCCTTCCATCGTCAGCTACCTCGACCACCAGGGCGCGAAGCTCGTCGAGCGATTCGACGGCCACACCTACCGAATCCTGGCCGGGGCGATGGATCGCCACGACATCGGGGCGGGTCGCGGCGGGCTCGACGCGGCACTTGCACGGCTCGCCGTTGTCGACGTTCGGCTGACCGGCGTCGGGATCGTGGACGACATCCTGTACGGACCGCGCCAGGTCCGTGCCCTGGTCAATGCAGCGGCCCGGGCCGGCGTGGCGGCTCGATATCGCGAGATTCGCTCGACGAAGGGCCACGACGCGTTCCTCGTCGAGTGGGACCAGCTCGGGACGCTGCTCGGTGAAGCACTCGGCGAACCAGTGGATCAGTCCGCGACAACCACCGTTTCTCCCTTGACCGGCGAAGGCGGCCGGTTCGTCAGCGAGTGGCAGGGCCTCGAGGGCTGAGGGGCGAAGCTCCCGTGGGGCGTCGCTTGCCCATCGATCGCTGCGCTCGTGTCTCGTGCCCGGTCGCACCCGGCGCCGGTCGCACCCGGCGACGGTGCCGATCCTGACGGCACCGTCGCCGGCGCGGGTGGCGTGGAGGGCTCGGGTGGGACCTACTGGCGAATCAGCCGACGGGAACCAATGTCGGCTCGGTCACCACGTGGACATCGAGGACAGCCGGCCTCTCAAGGGTGTTGCCGACCGGGGACGTCCGGAACACATCGGCGTGGAGGGCATCGACCGATTCCCGGGAAGCGTCCGTCTTGAGGAACACCGTCGCGCCGACATGCTGGTAGCCGGCATGGCCGGCCTTGAGCCCGAAGAACACGGGCAGGTCGATGGTGCCGACGAGCTCGATCCGGAGGTCGTCGATCGTGATCCCGCGCGCGACGGCGCCCGCGGTGTAGCCGATCGCAAGGCAGCTGCCGAGGGCGCCGAGGATTTGCTCGACCGGGTTGGCCGCGGTGTTCGTCCCGCCGAGGATCTCGGGTTCATCGGCGTACGTCGGGGGCAGGTCACGCACCAGGATCTCGTTACGGAACCCGCCGCGCCAGCGGACATCGGCCCGGAACGGGGTCCCGTTCGGCGGCGCGTCCGCGTGGAGCTGCTGGGCAAACGCCGTAACCGCGCTGGCATCGACGCCGTTGGGAAGCACTTCTGTGGTCATCGCTGATTCCTCGTTGGCTGGTCCGACGATCCGTCGCGTACGGATCGCGTTGTCGTCCCGAAGGGTTCGGTGTCGGCGGCTGGCCACGGACGATCGGGACATAGAAAAGCCGCAGTCCTGCTGGACTGCGGCCCCGGGACCGGCAACCGGTCCGGGTCATCCCAGGGGATGTCGCGACCTATCGCCCTGTGTCCCCTCCATGGGGCCGCCAGGGCATACACATCGCGGTTGGCCGAACGAGCGAGTTCACACTCGCACCATGGGCCCTTCCGGTGTCCGCTGTCCAGAGCCGAAGTCGCCGTTTCCGGTTGCGATCCGGGGCTATCTCGGCGTCAAACGGTCCGCGAGTAGCCATGAACCGGGTTGGACCGCGAACACCGGCCGTAGGGGACCGAACCCGGCTCGCCGCCCGGTCGTCGGGTATCATGCCGACCGGTTCCACTGGCGAGTGGCCAAGCGGTAAGGCGCCTGACTCTGGATCAGGAGATCGAAGGTTCGAATCCTTCCTCGCCAGCCAGCTCCTCGCCGAACCACAAGATGTTGTGGTCGGCACAGACGAGGGGCCTGCATGTCGTGGTTGAACGCCGACCCGCGGTTCGTCGCAGGAGGCGACGAACATGGTTTGGGCACCTGACTCCCCTGATCTTTGGGCACCTGATTCGGCGACCCCCAATCAGTGGGCACCTGATTCTGGCGGGCACCTGACGCTCGGCCGGGCGGTCGATCTGTTGCTCGCGGCAAAGGCCGCGGAAGGCGCCGCGGCCAAGACCCTCGAGTGGTACGGGATGATCCTTCGCCGAGCAGTTCGCGGACTCGGCGAGAATCGCCCGATCGAGCAGCTCGCCGGGCCCGAGCTGCGGGCCTGGATCCTCGAG
>JBKJOK010000301.1:0-2390 GCA_046595595.1 Candidatus Limnocylindrales bacterium | reverse complement strand
GCTCTCCTGGACGAAGGCCTCGACGTCGGCGAAGCGCAGGATCGGCGCGAGGCTGGAGCGCGGCACCCGCCAGTTCGTGCCCTGGCGCTCCCAGTCGGGGAGGCGGATCCCCTCGAGACGCTGGACCGGCTGGGGCGTGGCCGCGGCATAGAGCTGGGCGAGCGGGAGGGCGTCGAGCGCGACGGCCGGCCGGATCCCGGCGGCTCGTGCCCGCTCGTCGGTCCACGTCTCGGGTAGCGGCTGATCGCCCGGCCGGTGCAGGATCCGCTCGTCGCCGTAGCGGGCGAACCCGGCCTGCATGAACAGCTCGACGTTGCCGTCCTGGTCCGTGCACGCGACGTGGAGCCGCCACGGGCCGCGCTTGTTCGCCTCCCGGACCACCTGGTTGACGAGCCGGAACCGGATGTCGCCGACCGGACCCGACCCGATGCCGTCGAGCTCGACGATCGTCCACTCGTCGCGGACGGAGTCGCGCTCGACCCGGATCAGGCCCGACAGCCGGCCGGACTCCTCGTACACGTACATCAGGTCGTGTGGCTGGAAGGCACCGAGCGGCAGCCGGAACAGGCTGAACACGCCGATCGGGCGACCGCTGACCGGCAGGCCGAGCGAGCGCGTCGAGTCGGCGTCGTCCTGGCACAGGCGCGAGAGCTCGCCGAGGGCCGCCAGGTCGGTCAGGCGGGCGACGCGAACCTTGCCGCTGGCCGGCGAGCGAACCAAGCGCGCCCCGGTCACGAGGCGTTCCGCCGGGTGCGGCGGGTCGGGTGCGGGCGGCGACCGGAGCCCTCACCGGGGTCGTCGTGCTCGCTGGCCATCGCAGCGACGAGCCGGTGGAAGCGGGTCTCGCCGGCGAGCTCAGGATGGAACGAGGTCGCGATCACGTTGCGCTCGCGGACGGCGACGATCCGCCCGTCAGCGAGCCGCGCGAGGACGTCGACGTCGGGGCCGACCGACTCGATCACCGGCGCCCGGATGAAGACGGCGTGCACCGGCGTGTCGCCGAGGACCGGGACGCTGAGCTCGGCCTCGAACGAGTCGAGCTGGCGGCCGAACGCGTTGCGCTCGACGGTCACGTCGAGGAGCGGCAGGACCGGCGCCTCGCCGCCGACGATCTGGCGCGACAACACGATCATCCCGGCACAGGTTCCGAACAACGGCGCGCCGGTGGCGGCCAGGTCGAGGATCGGCTGGGCGAGGTCCCAACGCTGGATCAGGTGGCGCATCGTGGTGCTCTCGCCGCCGGGCAGGATCAGCCCGGACACCCCGTCCAGATCCGCCGGCAGGCGCACGGGAACGCCCTCGACCCCAATCGCGCCGAGCGTCTGGAGGTGCTCCCGGAACGCCCCTTGGAGGGCGAGTACCCCAATCCTCATCGCGCCACCCCCTGGCAATGCCCGCACATCGCGGGAGCCACTACCAGCCGCGGACCGCGAGGCGTTCCTGCTCCGGGATCGCTTCCATCGCGATGCCCCGCATCGGGGCCCCCAGACCCTTCGACACGTCGGCGATGATCTTCGGGTTGTCGAAGTGAGTCGTCGCCTGGACGATCGCGTTCGCCATCCTGGCCGGATCCTCGCTCTTGAAGATGCCCGACCCGACGAAGACGCCCTCCGCGCCGAGTTGCATGACGAGCGCCGCGTCGGATGGGGTGGAGATCCCGCCGGCGACGAAGTTCACGACCGGGAGCTTGCCGTCGGCCGCGACCTGCTTGACCAGCTCGTACGGCGCCGCGAGTTCCTTGGCCGCCACGAACAGCTCGTCGTCACGCATGCCCTGGAGGCGGCGGATGTCGGCGAGCACGTCGCGCAGCTGATGGACGGCCGCGACGACGTTGCCGGTCCCGGCCTCGCCCTTCGTCCGCATCATCGCTGCGCCCTCGTTGATCCGGCGGAGGGCTTCCCCGAGGTTGCGGCAGCCGCACACGAACGGAACCTTGAAGGCGTGCTTGTCGATGTGGTTCCGCTCGTCGGCCGGAGTCAGGACCTCGGACTCGTCGATGTAGTCGACGCCGAGCGCCTCGAGGACCTGCGCTTCGACGAAATGGCCGATCCGGGCCTTGGCCATGACCGGGATGCTGACCACGGCCATGATCCCTTCGATCATCGACGGATCGCTCATCCGGGCCACGCCGCCGGCGGCGCGGATGTCGGCGGGGACGCGCTCGAGGGCCATGACGGCGACCGCGCCGGCATCCTCGGCGATCTTCGCCTGGTCAGGGGTGACGACGTCCATGATGACGCCGCCCTTCAGCATCTGGGCGAGCCCCTTCTTCGTCGCCCAGGTGGACGTCTCGACGGTCATGTGCGTTGGCTCCGGTGTCATTGCGCGGGGTCTGCCGGCCGGGCTGGCCGCGGGGTCGTCGCCCGTTCGAGTCGGTCGGGCCGCCTCGC
>JBKJOK010000293.1:0-20216 GCA_046595595.1 Candidatus Limnocylindrales bacterium | reverse complement strand
GAGGAGATGATCCTCGCCGCCGGCGCGCTCCTGCCATTGGCCGAGATGACGGTCCACACCGAACGCTTCGGAACGCGCCACCGGGCTGCCCTGGGGATCACCGAACAGACCGACTGTGTGGTCGTCGTCGTGTCCGAGGAGAACGGCCACGTCAGCCTCGTGGAGCGGGCCCGGATCGTCCGCAACCTGAGCGAGCCGCAGCTGGCGAAGGCGCTCCGGGCGCTGCTCGCGCCGTCCGGCGGACGAGGCGGCATCGGACGGCGCGTCCTGTCCGAGGCGACCACGACCGCGGGTCGCGCACCGCGCCTGGCCAATCTTGGGCGGCTGGTGAACCGGTCGCGTGGCGCCGGGGCGGCCCAGAGCCCGGGCGGCCCGGCGGCGAGCGGCTCCGGAGCATCGGCGCCGACCGCCGCGCCGACCGCCGCGCCGACCGCCGCGCCGACCGCGATCGGCGGCCCGGTCCCGAGGCCGACCGATGACGATCCGACCGCGGCCCGGGTGCCCCGATGAGCAGGGTCCTCCGGGCGCTCACCTACAACTGGCCCCTGAAGCTCCTCGCGATCCTGCTCGCGACGCTCCTGTACGCCGGGCTCGTGGTCTCCCAGTCGAACTTCGACTTCAACACTGCCGTCCCGATCCGGACCATCAACCAGCCCGCCGACGCGGTGCTCCTCGTCAACCTCCCCCCGGTCAGCCGGATCCGCTACGTCGCATCGGGTGATGTCGGGACGCCGCCGACGCCGGACAGCTTCCGGGCGACGGTCAATCTCGCGGGCATCAACCCGCGGGCGGGCTCGACCTACGTGAGCGTCGAGGTCCAGTCGGTCGATCCGCGCTTCCTGGTCGTCGACTTCGAGCCGCGGGGGATCAACATCCAGCTCGACCCGAGGATCTCGAAGCAGGTCCCGGTTCGGGTCAAGACCGGTCCGATCCCGGACAACCTCGAGGTCCGCGCGCCGATCCTGACGCCCGAGACGGTCACCGTTTCGGGTCCCGAGAGCGTGGTCCAGACCATCGTGGCCGCCCAGGCCGACATCCTCATCGATCCGAACGGCCTGATCGTCGATCGCGACGTCCCGCTCGTTCCCGTCGACGTCATCGGCAACCTGCGGACGCCGGTCCAGGTGGAGCCGCAGAACGCCCATGTCCGGATGGAGGTGTTCACCGACCGACGCACGAAGGAGGTGGCCGTTCACGCGGTCGTCACCGGCGTACCGCCGTCCGGGTACATTC
The DNA here is from genome assembly GCA_046595595.1 of Candidatus Limnocylindrales bacterium. Lineage (GTDB taxonomy): Bacteria > Chloroflexota > Limnocylindria > Limnocylindrales > CSP1-4 > CF-46. The sequence continues at coordinate 18,983 of JBKJOK010000293.1, read as the reverse complement.
TGGACACAATCGTGGTCGATCCACCGGCGATCCTGATCGAGGGCGATCCAGCTGCCCTGGCGACAGTCTCGCAGGCGGACACCGAGCCGCTCTCCCTGAACGGGATCACGGGCACGCTCGATACGCAGGCGGAGCTGGTCCTGCCGGCCGGCGTCCTCGCGGTCGGCGCGTCGAGCGTCCACGTCACGATCACGCTTCGCGCCGAGACGGGGACGCGGACGTTCGACGCGGCCATCGTCCTGAACGGCCGACAGCCCGGACTCGACTACCGGATCCCGACCGGTGTCGTCCAGGTCGTCATCGGCGGGCCCCTGGCCGACCTGGACCGTCTCGACGGCTCGCAGTTCACCGTCGCGGTCGATGTCACCGGCCTTGCCGCGGGCACGCACGAGCTGGCACCCGTGCCCAACCTCCAGGCCGGTCTCCGCCTCCTGACGGTCGATCCAGCGACGGTCACGGTCACGATCACGCCGCAGGGCAGTCCGGCACCCTCGCCGGCGCCGTCTGGAGGCTGAGCGTGGCGCGACTCTTCGGCACCGACGGGATCCGCGGCGTCGCCAACATCGAGCTGAAACCGACCCTCGCGTATGCCCTCGGCCGGGCCACGGCCCATCATCTCGTCGGCAAGGGCGGCTCGCTGGTCGTCGGCCAGGACACCCGGCGCTCAGGCGACATGTTCGTGGCCGCGATCGCCGCCGGCGTGACGAGCCTTGGCGCCGAGGTCCGGATCGCCGGCTGCGTCCCGACGCCGGCCCTCGCATTCCTCGCGGGCAGCGCCGACTTCGCGGCCGGAATCATGGTGTCGGCCTCCCATAACCCGGCTGACGACAACGGCCTGAAGGTCCTCGACGGCTCCGGCCTGAAGCTCGACGACGGGGTCGAGGAGGAGATCGAGCGCCTGATCTGGCGGACCGAGGAGCTGGGCTCGGTCGGGAACGCGGAGATCGGGCGATCGGTCGTCGACCCGGGCCTCCTCGATCGCTACCGTCAGCATCGGCTCGGCCTGGCCGGCTCGATCGACGCGGCCGGCGTCCGCATCGTTCTCGACTGCGCCAACGGCTCGGGCGGCGTCGTCGGCCCGGAGATCCTGGCCGCGACCGGGGCGACGATCGAAGTCATCCACAACGACCCCGACGGGATCAACATCAACGTCGGATCGGGAGCAACGTCGCCGGCGTCGCTGGCCGCGGCCGTCCTGGAGCGCGGCGCCGATGTCGGGTTCGCCCTCGACGGCGACGCCGACCGGCTGATCGCGGTCGATGCCGCCGGCACCATCGTCGACGGCGATCAGGTTCTCGGGATCCTCGCCCTCGACCGTCTCGAGCGGGGCGTCCTGGCCGAGGGCGCCCTCGTCGTGTCGGTCCTCTCGAACGGCGGCCTCCAGCAGGTGATCGAGGCAGCCGGCGGTCAGATCATCCGGACTCCGGTCGGTGACAAGTACATCCTCGAGGGGATGCTGGTATCGGGCGCCGGCCTCGGCGGCGAGAAGAGCGGGCACGTGATCGTCCTCGAGCACACGACGTCGGGCGACGGGATCGTCACGGCCCTTGAGGTCCTGCGGGTGATGACCCGGGCCGGCCGATCGCTGGCCGAGCTCGCCGCCCGGATCCCGATGCTGCCCCAGCAGCAGCGGGCGGTGAAGGCCCGCCACCGCGACCAGTGGGAGGGTGACCGGGAGATCCTCCGGGCGATCCGTGACGCCGAGGCCCGGCTCGGCGGGGGGGGCCGGGTGCTGGTCCGGCCGTCGGGCACGGAGCCGGCCCTGCGGGTCATGGTCGAGGGGGCCGACTCGGACCTCGTGGCCGAGCTGGCCGACGCAATCGCGACCCTCGCGGGCGAGCGACTAAACTGAGCGCCGGCGTCGGGGCGGCGTCATGAACCGAACCTGGCCCGGCGGTCGCTGCCGCGGGATGCGGAGGAGATCAGCGACATGTGCGGAATCGTCGGCTATACCGGGCCCCGTGAGGCGGGCCCCATCCTGATCGAGGGTCTCCAGCGCCTCGAGTACCGCGGCTACGATTCGGCCGGGATCGCCCTCGTCGACGAAGCCGGTGACCTGTTCGTCGAGAAGAAGGCCGGCAAGCTCGCCAACCTCCAGACCGCCCTGATCGACCGGACTCCGCACGCCGCGATCGGCCTCGCTCACACCCGCTGGGCGACCCATGGCCGGCCGAACGACCTGAACGCCCATCCCCACCAGGATTGCAGCGGCGACATCACGGTCATCCACAACGGGATCATCGAGAACTTCTCCGAGCTCCGGGACGGGCTCGAGGCGCGCGGCCACACGCTGACCTCGGAGACCGACACCGAGGCGATCGCCCACCTCGTCGAGGAGGCCTATCACGGCGACCTTGCCGACGCCGTCCGGGCGACCCTCAAGCAGCTCGACGGCGCGTACGCCCTCGTCGTGATGCATCGCGGCGAGATCAGCCGGCTCGTCGGCGCCCGCCAGGACGTGCCCCTCGTCGTCGGTCGCCACGGCGAGGAGAGCTTCATTGCCAGCGATGTCGCCGCGATCCTCGCCCACACGAACCGGATCATCTTCCTCGAGGAGGGCGACGTCGCCGACGTCCTGCCGGGCGGGGTCGTGATCACCGACGTCGACGGCTCGGTCCTGGAACGGGCTGAGACGCTGATCGACTGGACGCCCGAGGCCGCCGAGAAGAGCGGGTTCGAGCACTTCATGCTCAAGGAGATCCACGAGCAGCCCGAGGCCCTCCGCCAGTGCATTGCCGGCCGGGTGACGCGCGATGGGCGAATCCGGGTCAGCGAGATCGACGACCTCGCTGATCGCCTCCGGGCGGCGACCCGGGTCGAGCTCGTTGCCTGCGGCAGCGCCTACTACGCGGCGCTCGTCGGGGCGGCCGCGATCGAGCAGTGGACCGGCCTCCCCGCCCGGGCCACGGTCGGCTCGGAGTTCCGTTACAGTCCGCCGCCGCTCGACGAGACGACGCTGGTCATCGCCGTGACCCAGTCGGGCGAGACGGCCGACACGATCGCCCCGACCCGCCACGCAAAGGAGCAGGGCTGCCCGATCGTGGCGGTCACGAACACCGTCGGTTCGGCGATCACCCGGGAGGCCGACGCGGTCGTCTTCCTCCAGGCGGGACCGGAGATCGCGGTCGCCGCCAGCAAGACGTTCACCACCCAGGTCACGACGTTGGTCATGGTCGCCGCCGCGATCGCTCGGGCCCGCGGGACCCTCGACGAGGCGACCGAGCACGAGCTCGCCGACGCCCTCCACGCCCTGCCCGCGGCCGCCCAGCGGACGATCGACCAGACCGCCCCGGGTGCCCCGGCGATCGCCCGGCGCTACGTAAACTCGCGCGGCTTCATGTTCGTCGGGCGGGGCTACGCGATGCCGACCGCGCTCGAGGGCGCCCTGAAGCTCAAGGAGGTCAGTTACGTCCACGCCGAGGGCTACGCGGCCGGCGAGCTGAAGCACGGCCCGATCTCGCTGCTCGACGCGGAGTACCCGCTGGTGGCGGTCGCCACCCGCTCCAAGGTCTACGACAAACTGATCAGCAACGTGATGGAGGGTCGGGCGCGGGACGCCCGGGTGATCGCGGTCGCGACCGAGGGCGACGAGCAGATCAGCCGCTACGCCGACGACGTCTGGTTCGTGCCCGACACCCACGAGGTCCTGAGTCCGGTCATCGGGATCATCCCGCTCCAGCTGTTCGCCTACCACGTGGCCGTGGCCCGCGGCACGGACGTCGACCAGCCGCGCAACTTGGCCAAGTCGGTCACGGTCGAGTAAGGGAACGGTGAGCGGGCAACCTCCCCGTCGTGACGCGGCGGAGCCCTCCGAGGTCGAAGGCCGAGCTCCGCGAGGCCATTCGCCCGAGGAAGCTCCGCGACCCCATGCGCCCGACGGTACCACCGAGCTGGGCATCGACATCATCAAGGTCGACCGGATCCGGGCCTCGATCGCGCGCTTCGGTGCCCGCTTCGAGAAGCGCGTCCTGACCACGAACGAGGCGCGCTACGTCCGGCTCCGGCCCGAGACGTTCGCCGGCCGATGGGCCGCCAAGGAGGCCGTGTCGAAGGTCCTCGGGCTCGGCGTCCGGGGCATCGGCTGGCGCGACATCGAGGTCGAGCGCCTGCCGACCGGCCAGCCGGCGATCCGCCTCCATGGCCGGGCCGCGGCCCGGGCGGAGCAGCTCGGGATGGACCGGATCGCGGTCTCGATCACCCACGAATCCGACTACGCGGTCGCGATCGCGTTCGGGGTCCGGACGGCGGGCGGGCGTTACGTCTTCCCGCCCGACATCGAGGAGCGCCTCGACGATCGCGAACGCAAGCTCCTCGCCCGGATGGAGCGCCTGCGCCGGCTTCACGAGGAGAACGCGGCACTCGATGGCGCATCGGCGCCCGGGGCGACTGCCGGGTCGACCGGCGACGGCGGTCGATCGTGACCGAGCGCGGCCGGCTCGGCTTCGTCCGCCTCGGGGCCAGCGAGCCCGCGGCCGATGCCATGGCGCCGCCGATCGAGGGCGCCGAGCTGCTCGACGACCAGATCGCCTCGAGCCTGCTGCCGACCCGCGACAAGCGCGGCCACAAGGGCTCGTTCGGGAAGGTCCTCGTCCTCGCCGGCTCGCTCGACTATGCCGGCGCGGCGCTCCTCGTCTGCCGTGCCGCGGGTCGGGCGGGGGCGGGCCTCGTGACCCTCGCCGTGCCCGAGTCGCTCCAGCCGCTGTTCGCCGCCAAGGTCGTCGAGGCGACGACCCTGGCCCTGCCCGAGGACGACGTCGAGGAGGTCGATCCGGAGCCGGCCCTGGCCCGGATCCTCGATCACGAGCACGACGCGATCGTCATCGGTCCGGGACTTCGGCCCGGGCTCGCCACGACCGAGCTTGTCCGCCTGCTCCTCGCGTCGAGCGACGACGGCGCGGCCCCGATCGTCCTCGACGCCGAAGCCCTCCGCTCGCTCGCTTCGATCGAGGGCTGGTGGGCGGGCGATCATCGGCCGAGCGTCCTCACGCCGCACGCCGGCGAGTTCGCCCGCCTCCGGGCCGGCAGCGGCGACGACCCCGCTGCCGACGGCGACCTGGCCGGCGATGACGCGGCCCGAGCCCGGGCCGCTCGCGACGCGGCAACGACCTGGGGCCAGGTCGTCGTGCTCAAGGGTGCGAAAACGGTCATCGCCGCCCCGGATGGCCGAGTCGCGGTGGCTCCGTTCGAGAACCCGGCGCTGGCCAGCGGCGGGACCGGCGACGTCCTGGCCGGAGCGATCGGCGCGCTCCTCGCCCAGCGCCTTGCGCCCTACGATGCCGCCCGGCTCGGGGTGTACCTCCACGGCCTCGCCGGCGACGCGGTCCGCGAACGGATCGGCGACGCCGGGCTCCTCGCGTCGGACCTGCCCGATCCGCTGGCGCTCGCCCGCAAGCGCCTCGTCGCGATCGCCGAGCGGCGGGTCGCGGGCAGCCGCCTCGGGTTCGGGGTGCGGTCGGCCGGCCCGGCGGCGCCCGCGGCCGGCGCGCCGCCCGACGACGAGCCGGGCAGCGACCTCTGAGCGTGGTGGAATTCACGGGGCGTCCCTCGATCGAAGCGCGCCTCGAGGCGGCCGGGCTGGCGGCGCTCCGCCGGACGGCCTGGATCGAGATCGACGGGGCGGCGCTGGCCGCCAACCTCGAGATCCTCCGGGCGTTGAGTGGAGGCGCCGCCGTCATGCCCGTCGTCAAGGCCGATGCATACGGCCACGGGATGGTCCCGGTCGCCCGGATCCTGGCCGCCGCCGGCGCGGACGCCCTGTGCGTTGCGACCCTTGACGAAGCCCTGATCCTGCACGACGCCGGCGTCGCGACACCGCTCCTCGTCCTGTACCCGGTCCCGCCCGACGGCGCCGTCGAGGCGGCCCGGCGAGGGATCGGGGTCGCGGCCGGCGCGGCCACGATGTTGATCGACGTCCTCGAGGCCGCAGTCGCCGCCGGCGTGGCCGGCGACCTTGCCGTCGAACTCGAGGTCGAGACGGGCCTCGGGCGCGGTGGCGTGCCGGCCGCAGGGATCGTGGACGCCGCTCGCGCGATCCTCGCCGCCGGCGCCCGGATCGGCGGCGTGTGGTCGCATCTCCAGGAAGCCGAGGTCGAGGACATCACCGCCGCCCAGGTGGCCCGCTACGAGGAAGCCCTGTCGAACCTGGCCGCCGCCGGGATCGGCGTGCCGCGGCGTCATCTGGCGGCCAGTGCCGGGATCCTGCTCGGAGTGGTTCCGGGCTATGACGCCGTCAGGCCCGGCATCGCGACGTACGGCCTGCTTCCCGACGAGCTGGCGGAGGCCGGCATCGGGCTGGATGACCTGCCGCAGGCCGCCGCCGACCTCCGGCCGGCCCTGTCGCTCCACGCCCGGCCGGTCCGGGTCAGCGACCTGGCCGAGGGCCATGGCGTCTCGTACGGCCCGACGTGGCGCGCCGCTCGCCCGAGCCGAATCGCGACCCTCCCGATCGGCTACGGCGACGGCTGGCTGCGGTCGCTCTCGAACAATGGCGAGGCGCTCGTTCGGGGGATCCGTGTCCCCGTTGTCGGCAACGTGGCCATGGACGCGACGATGATCGACGTCACCGACGTCCCCGGTCCGCCGGTCGACGTCGCCGACGAGGTCGTCCTGATCGGCGGCCAGGGCGAGGATCGAATCACCGCCGCAGAGGTGGCGCGACGCCGCAACACGAACTCGTGGGAGGTGGTCACGACACTGTCTCCACGCCTGACCCGGGTGTACGATGCGCCGGCCGGCCTCGTCGGCACGCGCCCGCTTGCCCAGCTGGAGAATCCGTGACCCGCATCGAGCTCTGGAACGGCGACATCTGCGATCTCGAGGTCGACGCGATCGTGAATGCGGCGAACCTGTCGCTCTGGATGTCGACCGGGGTCGCAGGCGAGATCAAGCGGGCCGGCGGCGACGCGATCGAGTTCGCGGCGGTCCGCCAGGCGCCCGTGCCCCTCGGCGAGGCCGTCGTCACCCCAGCCGGCCGGCTGGCCGCGAAGGTCGTGATCCACGCCGTCTCCCTGGACCGTGACCGGCGGACGAACGCCGAGATCATCGATCGAGCGGTCCGCAGCGCGATGGCCCGGGCTCGCGAGTTGCGCGTCGCGAGCATCGCCTTCCCGGCCATGGGCACCGGTGTCGGCGGCTTCCCGATCGACGAGGCCGCGCGGGTGACGGTCCATGCAGTCCGCGATGAGCTGGGCCGCTCGCCCGCGATTCAGTTCGTGACGTTCGCGATGCGTGGCGCCGCTGCCTATCACGCGTTCGAGGCCGCTCTGGCCGCGGTCGGCGCGGTGACCGTCCAGCCGTCAGACAGCGCGGCGGGCGGGGCGGTCCACGCGTGAGCCTCTCGTATCCACGGAGCGAGGAACAGCGCGACGAGCTCGTCGAACGAGTCGCCCGCGAGATCCAGCTCCGCGGCCTGACCGGACCCGCCGTTCACTTCCTGGAGGCGAGCCGGCCGTACCGTCCGCTCGGTGCGAACGCGATGCTCTTCTTCGACCCGGTGCTGCGCGGCCTGTTCGGCGGCGACGACGCATCGGCCTCGGAGATCCTGGCCGACGAGACGGGCATCGAGCTCCTGATCGCGCGGCTCGAAGAAATCGACGAAGAAATCACCTGGGACGCCTGACGGTCGCCACCGCCCTGCGGCGACCTCCGCTCCGTGAACGGCAGGAGGCGGTGGACCTCGACACGAGGGTGATCCCGGTGGCGGCGATCGGCGGGTAACATCGGTGGGTGACGAGCGATCCGCGCGCCTTCCTTGCCCTCGACCTCGGAGCCGCCACCAAGTCCGCTTCGCTGATCGGCCGGGTGGGCCATCGCTGGCGTCTCGTCGGCAACCTCGCGATGCCGGCCTCGGCCGACACCGATGGCCTCACGGTCGAGCTGGTCCGGCGGGTGATCGCCGCCGACGTCGCTCTCGCCGCTTCGATCGGCCTGCTCGACGGTGAGCGGCCCGAGCCGGCCGCGACCGCGAAGGCATTGCCGCGGCTGATCGGTCGGAGCGCCCCGCCCCGGTCGATTATCGTCGTGGCCGTGTCCGAGCGTGCCGCGCAGCCCTTGATCGAGGCTGCCCGGATCACCGGCTGGCGAACGCGCTCGGTGACGCTCGACGGCACGGACGCCCTGCACCTGACCTCGACCCTGCTCGACCCGGCCAACGACGTCCTGCTCGTTGGCGCCGGCGACCCGCCGGGGGCCGATGAGCGGCGCCAGCTCGGCGAGCTCGCCGCGATCGTCGCCGGGGTCACGGCGCGCCGCTCGGACCTGACCGTCGTCCTGGCCGGCGCGATGACCGATCACCTCGGGCGGCTCGAGTCCGCCGCCGGCGACCGTCTCGGCGAGCTGCTGCTCGCCCCGGCCGCGACCGCCGGCGACCCGCCCGGATCGGCCCTGCGCGAGCTGCTCGACGAGATCCGCGGCGGACCCGACGACCCGCGCCGGGCGGCCGGCCGAGCCGTCGGCGCCCTGGCCGACGTGCTCGATCGGCGGGTCGAGCTGATCGAGATCGGATTCGACGGCGGCCTCCGCGCGACCGCGTCACCAGGCGTCGGCGGCAACGAATCGGTCGCCCGGGTCTCGATCGTGGCCGACGCCGGGCTCGTTCCGGTCGAGCCCGACGACGCGATCGTGGACCGCGTGCTTGCCTGGTCCACGATGCCCCTCGACCGCCACCGCCTGCGCGACCGGCTGCGCGAGCTCCGCCTGTGGCCGTGGTCGGGGATCGCGGGCGACGGGGCACGCCTCCGTCTGGCCGCGGCCCGGGCCGCTCTCGGCGTCCTGATCGCGGCAACGCCCGACCAGTCGGCCCTGCCCGCTCCCGATCTCGTGATCGTCGCCGGCGGCGCCTTCGCGGTCGCCCCCGGCGCGGCCGTCGCGCTCGCCGTGGCCGATGTCCTGCGCCGGCCGGCCGCGATCGTGATCGCCCAGGATCATGCCCGCCTCCTCGGCGCGATCGGGGTCATCCCCGATGCGGTTGAACGCCGCCAGGCCATCCTGGACCTCGTCGATGACCTCCTCACGCCGCTCGGCAGCGTCGTCATCCCGGGCGGGATCCGGGCCGGGGCGAGCGCCGGTCGAGTCACCGTCCACGCCGGGACCGGCTCGAGCGAGAGCGACCTCGTCCCGGGCGGTCTCGAAGTCGTCGACCTTGCCCCGGGCGAGATCGCGACGGCCGAGTTCCACTTCCGCGACGCGGTCCGCCTCGGGACCCGCGGCCGGAAGTTCGCGATCGACGTCTCGGGTGGACTCGGCGGCCTGCTCATCGACCTCCGCGACGTCCCGCTCCGCCTGCCCGAACGCCAGGACCGGCGGCGCGAATTGCTCGATGCCTGGCAGGAATCCCTGTGGCTGACGCGCGACCGATGACCGATCTCCGAACGCGCCCCGATCGGCGCACGTCCGACCGGCGAGCCACGCCGGCCGGGCCGCCCGACTCGCGCGGCCTCGACCTCGTCGGCCGCCGGCCGCTTCTGGGCGGACCGATCGAGGTGACGTTCCCGCTTCGACCAGGTGATCGGGCGCTGGTCGCCGCTGGTGACGCGATCGTGGCCGGCACGACGGTCGTCGAACGCCTCCGGGATGCGCGTCTGGTCGAGCTCGCAGCAGCCGCGACCGACGACGCGGCACGGGCCGGCGACCGCTGGATCACGACCGGCCAGAGTGGCGTCCGGATGCGTCGCGGCCGGGGCGCCGAGGCCGGCGAGCTGCTGTACGAGCACGGCGGCCACTGGGCGCTCGCGGCCGGCGAGCACCCGGAATCGGTCGATTGCCCACTGGCCGGCGTGGTCCGCGACGTCCGGCCGGGTGTCGGGATCCGGATCCGCGCCCAGGGCCGGGCGATGCTCGGCGTCGAGGCGCTCGGCGACCCGACCCATGGCCGCCTGTCGCTCGGCAGCGACCGTCACGATCAGCGCCAGCACGGCCGGCTCCGGGCGACGACGCTCGATGTCGGGCTGTCGGGGACGATCCTCGTCATCGGCTCGCGGGTCGATGCCGAGGCGCTGACCCGGGCACGGGCGATGGGCGTCCGAGGCGTGATCGTGAGCGGCCTGGCCGGCAAGGAGCGGCGCGACTTCCTCGCGTCGGAGGGCCGCCAGCGAGCGGCGCTCCACAAGCTGCCACCGTTCGCGGTCCTCGTCCTCGACGGCGCGCTGCGGCGTCCGATTGCCGGCCCGGTGGCCGCCGTCCTCGAGGCCCTCTCCGGCTCCAGCGTCGCGATCACGATCGATCCACCCGCCCTCGTGTTCGACGAGCCCGGCATCGAGATGCCGGTGACGCCGGCCGACCACATCCGCGTCCGGTCCGGTGAGCATGGCGGGGAGGAGGGTCGTTGGGCGGGCCTGGCCGGCACCCGCAGATTCGCCGGGGGCACGTTCCTCGAGGCCGGCTGGGTCGTCTTCGGCGATCAGGCGCCGATCCCGATCCCGATCGCCGACCTCGAGCGGTTCGCCTGACGATGGCAAGGCCGGTTCGCCGGCGGGACGCCTGACATGCCCGCCGCCGCCGATCTCCGCTTCCGCGTCCGGACGACCTCGGTCGAGGGTACGATCGCGCTGGGCGAGCGCCTCGGCCGGGTGGCTGCCGCCGGCGACCTGGTCTGCCTGTGGGGTGAGCTCGGGGCGGGCAAGACCCAGCTTGCGAAGGGGATTGGCCGCGGCCTCGCGATCGACGCCACGATCACCTCGCCGACCTTCATCCTGATGAATGAGTATCCCGGCCGGATGCCGCTCTTCCATGTGGACCTGTACCGCCTCGCCGACGCGGGCGACGCCCTCGCGGGCGGCGTGATCGACGACCGACAGGCTGACGGCCTGACCGTCGTCGAGTGGCCCGAGCGGATGGGCGGGGTCCTGCCCGCGGCCCGGCTCGACGTCCGGATCGGCGGCCACGGCGAGGACGCCCGGGACATCGACATCGTCGCCGGCGATGGGACGTATCAGCGCTACGTCGAGGCCGCTCGATGAGCGGCGGCGCCGGACACGACGGCCGGCGAGCGTGGCTCCTCGCGATCGACACCGCGACCAGCCAGGTCGTGGTCGCGGCCGCAGCCCTCGACGGCACCCTGCTCGGTGTCTCGACCTGGGCCGCCGGGCGGACCCACGGCGCCCAGCTCCTGCCGGCGATCGGGCGGTTGACCGGCGAGAACAACCTGCGCCGTTCGCGGATCGCGGGCGTGATCGTCGGGACCGGGCCCGGCGCGTTCACCGGCCTGCGAGTCGGGATCGCGACGGCCAAGGCGCTCGCCCACGAGCTGGGTGTCCCGATCGTCGGCGTGTCCACCGGGGCGGCGCTTCTGGCGGCGAGCGGGGCAGGCGAGCGAGCCGTCCTCCTCGTCCCGGCCGGCCCCAACGACCGCCACGTCGTCCGACACGCCGGCGCCCCCGTGCTCCTGCCCGGCGGCTCGGATCCCGACCTTGCCCCGGACGAGGTCCTCGTTGCCCTCGACCTTGCCGAGCGAGCCCCGGCCCACGCCTCTGAGCGCGGCGAGCGCGCCCGCGTCGCGTTCCCGGCGGCCCTCGCCCGGATCGGCGCCGCGCGGCTCGCCGCAGGCGACGTGGACGACCTCGCCCGGCTCGTCCCGGAGTACGTCAGCCTGCCGCGCGGGGTCGTGGTCGAGAGCGGGGAGGTTGCATGGTCGCGCGACCGCCTGTGAAGCTCGTGATCGAGCCGATGAGCCTCGCCGACCTCGAGGTGGTCCAGCGGATCGAGGAGACCAGTTTCTCGACGCCGTGGCCGACGAACGCCTATCGCAGCGAGCTGATGACGAACCGCCTCGCGTCGTACCTCGTCGGCCGGGCCGATGGCCGGATCGTGGCCTATGGCGGGATGTGGCTGATGGTGGACGAGGCCCACATCACGACGTTCGCGGTCCATCCGGACTGGCGCCGGCAGCGGATCGGCGAGCGGCTGCTCCTCGCCTTCTTCGACCTCGCCCGGGACCGGCATGCGCGGGAGCTGACCCTCGAGGTCCGCCTGTCCAACCTCGCGGCCCGGCGCCTGTACGAGAAGTATGGCTTCCGCCCGGTCGGGCTCCGGCCGCGCTACTACAGCGACAACAACGAGGACGCGCTGATCATGACAACCGAGCCGATCGACGAGCCGCGGCTCGTGGCCCGGCTGGAGCGGCTCCGGGCGGCGATCGACGACGAGCCGCCACCGAGCGGCCCGGGCGAGCCCGGCAGTTCCGAGGGGGACGCATGACGAGCGCCGCCTTCGAAGGTTCGCTCCTGCTCGCGGTCGAGTCGTCGTGCGACGAGACGGGAATCGCGGTGATCGCCGGTGGCCGACGGATCCTCTCGAACGTCGTGGCCAGCCAGACCGCGCTCCACGCCGGGACCGGCGGGATCGTGCCCGAGGTTGCCGCCCGGGCGCATCTCCGCTGGATCGTGCCCGTCCTCGACCAGGCGCTGGCCGACGCCGGTGTCGGGCTCGACGACGTGGACGCGGTCGCGGTGACCCACGGCCCGGGCCTCGCCGGCTCGCTCCTCGTCGGGATCAACTTCGCGAAGACCCTCGCCTGGGTCCACGACAAGCCGCTCGTCGGGGTCAACCACCTCGAGGGTCACCTCTACGCGGCCTGGCTGACCGACCCTGGCGACGACGATCGCGAGGCGCCGATCTTCCCGCTCGTCGCCCTGATCGTGTCCGGCGGCCACACGTTCCTCGTCGAGATGCGCGACCACCTGACGTACCGGCTCCTCGGCCAGACCGTCGATGACGCGGCCGGCGAGGCGTTCGACAAGGTCGGCCGTCTGCTCGGCCTGCCGTACCCGGGCGGCCCAGAAGTGTCGCGCGCGGCCGACGCGGCGCAGCGCCACGACGCCGCGTTCCCCCGGGCGTGGCTGGGTGACAGCTACGACTTCAGCTTCAGCGGCCTGAAGACCGCGGCCCGCCGGACGATCGACGAGGCTCGGGCCGACGAGGGCCTGCCGACCGGCAAGGCGGCCGATGCCGAACCCGACGCACGCCTGTCCGGGGCGGCGATCGCCGAGCTGTCGTGGGGCTTCCAGGACGCCGTCGTGGACGTCCTCGTCACGAAGACCATCCGGGCGGCCGAGGCGACCGGGGCACGCTCGATCGTGCTCGGCGGCGGCGTCGCTGCGAACAGCGCCCTGCGGATTCGACTGGCGGGCGAGGCGGAGGCTCGCGGGCTCCCCCTGATCGTGCCCCGACCGGCCCTGTGCACGGACAACGGGGCGATGATCGGCGCAGCCGGGGCGCGCCGGTTCGCGGCCGGCGAGCGGGCGAATCTGGCCCTCGATGCCAGTCCGTCGCTGCCCCTGGCCCGACGATGAGCCGCCCGCCCGTCCGGATCGACCCGGCTGCGGTGCGCCAGACGCTCAAGGATGCCGGTCTGCGTGCGCGCCATGCGCTGAGCCAGAACTTCCTCGCCGATCCCGAGGTCCTCGAGGCAATCCTCGCCGAGGCCGATCCCGGACCGGAACGACGGGTGCTCGAGATCGGGCCGGGGCTCGGGTTCTTGACCGCCGGCCTGCTCGAGGCCGGAGCGGAGGTGACGGCGGTCGAGCTCGATCGAGGCCTCGCGACGTTCCTGCGCGACCGCTTCGCCGACCAGCTCGACGGCGGCCGGCTCCGCCTGATCGACGGCGACGCGCTCGATCTCGACCTGACGACGGTTGTCCCGCCCCCGTACGACGTGGTCGCCAACCTGCCGTATCACATCACGAGCCCGATCCTGCACCGCCTCCTCGGCGAGACACCCCGGCCGGAGCGGCTCGTCCTGATGGTCCAGCGCGAGGTCGCCGAGCGGATCGCCGCGCCGCCGGGCGGGATGAGCTACCTCTCGGTCTTCGTCCAGTACCACGCCAAGGTCCGGATCGCGTTCGAGGTCCCGCCCGAGGCGTTCGAGCCCGAGCCTGCCGTGCGCTCGGCGGTGATCGTCGTCGAGCCGTACCCGGCCGACGACCGGCTGCCGAGCCCGGACGCCGAGGACGCCCTGTGGCGACTCGTCCAGGCGTCGTTCCGCGAACGCCGCAAGATGATCCACAACGTCCTGTCGCGGCAGCTCCCCGTGGAACCGGCCCGGGTCGCGGCTGCGCTCGCCGCCGCCGGCATCGCCCCGGACCGCCGGCCCCAGACCGTGGCGGTTGGGGAGTGGCTCGCGCTCCTCGAGGCGTTCGGCGAGATCGGGCCGGATCGGCGCGGGCGGCGGGCCGACGAGGTGGTCATCGACGAGGCCGGCACGATCGCCGAGGTCGACGAGTCCGAGGCGTCCGAGTCGTCCGCCGGGCCGACGCCGTGACCGTCGATCCGGGCCGCCGGGTCACCCCCGTCGTGCGCCTCGCCCCGGCCAAGCTGAACCTGACCCTTGCGGTCGTCGGCCGCCGACCCGACGGCTACCACGCGCTCCACTCGGTGATGGCGCCTCTCGCCCTGGCCGACCGGCTCAGCCTGACCCCGGATCCGTCACCCGGCGCCTCCGACACGCTCCGGGTCGTGGGCTTCGACACCGGACCGCTGGCCGACAATCTCGTCCTCCGCGCCCTCGAGGCGACCCGACGCGCGATCCGGGCCCATGCCGGGGTGCTCCCACCCGCGCTCGCGATCCGGCTCGACAAGCGGATCCCCGTGGCGGCCGGGCTCGCCGGCGGAAGCAGCGATGCCGCTGCGGCGATCGACGGCGGGCTCGAGGCCTGGGCCGCCACCGACGTCCTGTCGGCCGCCGAACGGTCGGCCCTGGCGGCCTCGATCGGGAGCGACGTCCCGTTCTTCCTCGCCGGCGGCGCCGCCCTCGTCGAGGGCCGCGGCGAACGGGTCACCCCGCTCCGCGGCCTCGAGCTCGCGACCGACGAACGGCCGCCGGGCCTGCTCCTCGTGACGCCGGCGATCGCGGCCCACAGCGCGACCGTGTTCGCCGCCTGGTCGGACGGGGCCATGGGCCAGCCCGGCGTCGCGGCCCGCAGCTCCGAGCACTTCGCCGCCGAGTTCGGGTCGGGGCTGTCTGCCCGTCGCCTGCTCGAACGGGCCGGCGTCCTCGCCGCCGCCAACGACCTCCTGCCGGCTGCGGCGGTGGTCGTCGATGGCCTCGTCCCGTTCCGTCGGGCGCTGACCCGGCTCCTGAACCGGCCGATCGGGCTGTCCGGCTCCGGCCCGACCCTGTGGGCGCTCTATCCTTCGCTCGACGACGCGGATCTGGCCGCCGCATCGGTTCGGGCGGCCGTCGAGACCGGGTTCATCCCGGCGCCCGGCGACGGACCGCCATTCGTCGCGGCCACGACGCTGCTCGTCAGCCCAGCGCCCCTCATCAAGCTCGACGACAGGAGAGATCCATGACCCGCCAGGCGATCCAGACCAACGGCGCCCCGGCCGCGCTCGGCCCGTACAGCCAAGGCATCCGGAGCGGCGAGTTCGTCTTCTGCTCGGGTCAACTCGGGCTCGATCCCACCACCGGCGAGATGGCCGACGGGGTCGAGGCTCAGGCCGAGCGTTGCCTCCGAAATCTGCTCTCGGTCCTGGACGCGGCGGGGCTCAGCTTCGACGACGTCGTCAAGACGACGATCTTCCTCGCCGACGTCAACGACTTCGCCGCGGTCAACGCGGTGTACACGACGTTCATGGCGGAGCCGCCACCGGCCCGCTCGACGATCGGCGTCGGCGGCCTGCCGAAGGGCGCCCTGATCGAGATCGAGGCGATCGCCCGCCGACCCCTCGCCGACGCGGTGTCCAGTACCCGCGGCTGAAGATCGCGTTTCGGTCAGCCCATGACCGATCCGACGAAGGAACCACCCGGAACCGCTGCTCCTCCGCTGGTTCGGTCGGTCCACGACCGAACCGACGAAGGAACCACCCGGCACCGCTGCTCCTCCGCTGGTTCGGTCGGTCCACGACCGAACCGACGAAGGAAGGGCCCGACGCTGCCCAAGCGTGGGCCCCGGCGGGAGCGATCAGGTGAGAGGGCACGACTGGGCGTCGTCACGGCAGCGTTGACGTTCGTGGCCGTCGCATGGCAGGCGAGCTACAACCCTCTGTTCAT
This sequence comes from Candidatus Limnocylindrales bacterium, assembly GCA_046595595.1. Classification (GTDB taxonomy): domain Bacteria; phylum Chloroflexota; class Limnocylindria; order Limnocylindrales; family CSP1-4; genus CF-46. The sequence continues at coordinate 2,998 of JBKJOK010000293.1, read as the reverse complement.
GATCGTTGCTGTGGTACTGATCTCCTTCGGTGCGCCAGGCGTTGTCGGCTATCAGCCACGCTCAGCTGAGACACGACCCGCGGCGGCCCTCGGTTGACGAAGGCGCAGGAGCCCCCATACCATCGCGCCACCCTTCAATGACAGAACCTCGACACGCGCCGGGCCCTGAACGCGTCGGGAATCCGCCCTCCCCGACCCTCGCCCGCTCGCGTCGCCTCTCGTGAACCCCCCAAGTCCCGACGCGAGCCCGCGCGTCACGGCCGTCGTCCTGGCGGCCGGCCTCGGCATGCGCATGAAGTCGCAGACGCCGAAGCTCCTCCACGCGCTGGCCGGCCGGCCGATGGTCGCCTACGTCGTGGATGCCGGCCGTGAGGCCACCGGGCGTCGCCCGCTCGTCGTCACCAGCCCCGCCACCGCCGCCGTCCGTGACGCCCTCGGCGACACCGTCGACTACGCCCTCCAGGCGGAGCCGCGCGGCACCGGCGACGCGGTCGCGGCAGCCCTCGCCGCCCTTCCCGACGACATCGACGAGCTCCTCGTCCTGACCGGCGACGCGCCGCTCCTGGAGGCCTCGCTCCTCGCCGAGCTTCTCGATGAGCGCCGCCTCGACCAGGCTGCGATCGCGCTCGTCGCGGTCGACGCGATCGACCCCGCTCATCTTGGCCGGGTCATCCGCGACGACGCCGGGACCGTCGAGCAGATCGTCGAGCGCAAGGACGCGACCGACGAGGAGATCGCGGTCAACGAGATCAACTCCGGGCTGTATGCGTTCGATGCCGCCTGGCTGCGCGGCCGGATCGGTTCCCTCAGCCCGTCGCCGAAGACCGGCGAGCTGTACCTGACCGAGCTCGTCGAGCTCGCCCGGGCCGATGGCCGCCTCGTCGTTGCCATGACCGTCGAGGACGACGGGCGCCTGACCGGGATCAACGACCGAGCCGAGCTCGCCCAGGCCGAGTGGGACCTCCGCACCCGGATCAACGGCGCGCACATGCGGGCCGGCGTCACGATGCGCGACCCGTCGACGGTCTACCTCGATGCCGGCGTGACCCTCGCCGAGGACGTGACCCTCGAGCCGAACGTGATCCTGACCGGGTCCACGACCGTCGGCGCCGGCACCACGATCGGCGCCGGCTCTCAGATCTCCGACAGCACGATCGGCGCTGGCTGTCTCGTGTGGGCGTCGATCGTCGAGCGCTCGGTCGTCGAGGACGGCGCCCGGATCGGCCCGATGAGCCACCTTCGCCCCGGCTCGCACGTCGGGCCAGACGCCGAGGTCGGCAACTTCGCCGAGCTCAAGAACACCCGGCTCGGGCGGGCCGTGAAGCAGCACCACATGAGCTATCTCGGCGACGCCGAGCTCGGCGACGAGACGAACGTCGGGGCGGGCACGATCACCGCCAACTACGACGGCCGGACCAAGCACCGCACGACGATCGGCAAGCGTGTCTTCCTCGGGGTCGACACGATGCTCCGGGCGCCGCTCACGATCGGCGACGACGCGAAGACCGGCGCCGGCGCGGTCGTGACTCACGACGTCCCGCCGGGCAAGCTCGCGGTCGGGATGCCGGCCCGGATTCGTGAGCCGCGACCAGCCGAGGCCGCCAGGGCCGGCTCGCCGGCCGAGCCCAAGCCGGCCGCCGACGACGGCAGGGACGCCTGATGGACTTCGGCGAGTTGATCGTCATCATGGTCCTGATCCTGATCAATGCGGTCTTCGTGGCCGCCGAGATCGCGCTCGTCACCGTCCGCCGAACACGGATCGACCAACTGGCGGAGGAGGGCCGCCGCGGCGCCGTCCGGGTCCGAGCCCTGATCGCCCAGCCGGGTCGGTTCCTGGCGGTCATCCAGCTCGGGATCACGTTCGTCGGGTTCCTCGCAGCGGCGTTCGCCGGCGTCAGCCTCACGGTCCACCTCGAAGGCGGCCTGAGGGGGATCCCGGCGATCGCACCCTATGCCGGGCCGATTGCCCTGCTCGTCGTCACGGCCCTGCTCAGCTTCGTGACCATCGTCTTCGGGGAGCTCGTCCCCAAGACCCTTGCCCTGGCCCATCCCGAGCGATACGCCCTCCTCCTTGGCGGTCCGGTCGAGCTGATGGGCCGCGTCCTCCGTCCGATCGTGTGGGCCCTGACGAAGGTCACGAACGTGGTGAATCGTCTGCTCGGGATCCGCGACATCGACCACAGCCAGATCAGCACCGAGGAACTCAAGCTGTTCGTCGAGCGCGGCGGCGAGCAGGGGATCCTCGAGGCCGAGGAGGAGCAGATGATCAACTCGATCATCGAGCTCGGCTCGCGCCGCCTCCACGAGGTGATGATCCCGCGGATCGCGATCGTGGCCCTGGCCGCGTCAGCGACCCTCGACGAGGCGATCGATCTGGTCGTCGAGGAGGGCCACAGCCGGATCCCGGTCTATGAGGAATCGATCGACGAGGTCGTCGGCATCCTCTACGCCAAGGACCTCCTGCCGATCCTGAAGTCGTCGTCCGGCCCACGGCCGGCCCTGCGCTCGCTCCTCCGGACGCCGGTCTTCGTGCCCGAGTCGATGACGATCGACGACCTCCTCCACGAGTTCCAGCGGCGAAAGGTCCACATCGCGATCGTGCTCGACGAGTACGGCGGAACCGCCGGCCTGCTGACGATCGAGGACCTCCTCGAGGAGATCGTCGGGGAGATCCAGGATGAGTACGACACGGAGGAGCCGATGATCGTGCGCCTGTCCGAGGACGAGGCGCGGGTCGACGGCCGGGCCGACGTTGACGACCTGGCGGAGATCTTCGACATCGAGCTGACGCTCGAGGACGAGGACGAGTACGACACCGTCGGCGGGCTGGTCTACCACCGGATCGGCGGCGTGCCCTCACCGGGTGACGTGGTCGAGGTCGACGGGCTCACCTTGACCGTCGAGACGATCGACGGCCGCCGGGTCGGCAAGGTCCTCGTCGTCCGGAAGCGCCCCGACGAGGGCGGCGACCCCCGCCCCGACGAGGACGGCGACCGCT
>JBKJOK010000078.1:0-2166 GCA_046595595.1 Candidatus Limnocylindrales bacterium | reverse complement strand
GATCGCCGCCGCCGATCTCGTCGAGTTCGTCATCGGCGAGCTCGCCGCGGCCCCCGAGCTGTGGCACCAGCGGGCGTATCTCAGCCGCGTGATCTCGCTCGATCCGGCGGTCGGACCGCGCGACGAGGGGGTCGTGCCGCTGGCGGCTTTCCTCGACGGTGCGGGCGACGACGGGACGGCCGATTCGATCGGCCTCACGCTTGAAGCCGATGGCACGTCGGCCGTCTACCCGGTGCTGTACCTGCGGCGCGACGGCAAGGTCGAGGAGCACACGATCGACCCCGATCCGCTCCTGCGCTTCGACACGGTGGCGGTCCGGGCGCGGGTGGCGGCGATCGTGGCCGAGATGGGGATCGAGTAGCGTCATCAGGCTAATCGACACCGAATTAGCCGTTGACGACTAACTCCGCGTCCGTTAGCCTCCGGCGGTGAACGGCCTGGTCGTCTTCGGCGACGTGATCCGATCCCGGCGCGATTCGCCTGCCGCGACCGCCTGGCTGCGAACTCTCGCGGCCGACCTGACCGCGGCCGTGCCGGACGAGCACCGGCTCGCTCCGTTCGAGTTCACCCAGGGCGACGAGATCCAGGGCCTTCTGGTCCCGTCCGCCGACCCGATCACGATGATCCTGCGGGCTGTCCTCCATCCGGAAGCGCTCGACATGCGCTGGGTCGTCGTCGCCGGCGAGGTGGACCCGGGCCATGGACCCGCCACCCAGCGGAGCGGGCCGGCGTTCATCGCGGCCCGCGAACGACTCGGCGTCGCCGCGGGCCGGCGCGAGCTCCTCGCGGTCGTCAGCGGAGACGCGTCCACCGACGCCATCCTCGACGGCACCGCGCCGCTCCTCGGCACGCTCCTGGCCGAGCTGACGAAGCGCCAGAGAGCGATCGCCTGGCTCGTCCTCGTCGAGGGTGTCCGGCGGTCCGAGGCGGCCGAACGGCTGGGCGTCAGCCGGGCGACGGTCTCGGTCGCGGCCGATCGGGCCCACCTGCGCGCCCTGGCCGATCTCGCGGACGTCGTCCGAACGCTGCTCGCCCGGGCTAGGGTGACGCCCTGATGGCCGACGCGATCCTCGTCCTCGCCTGGTTGGTCCTCGCCCACCTCGGCGCCGACTTCGTCCTCCAGTCGGCCCGGATCGCATCGGCCAAGTCGAGTCACGGTTCGCGGGCCCTGGTCGGGCTCGCCGCCCACGGGCTGGTCGTCACACTGTGCGTCATGCCGGTCGGGTTCGCCTGGGGAGAACGGGGCTGGTGGTTCGTGCTCCTCACCGGCCTGAGCCACGTCCTGATCGATCGAACCAAGGTCGTGCTGACCCGGCGGGCGGCTGCCGCCGCACTACGCGAGGCGCACGACCGGCACGAGGGCCCCCAGCCGCCGGAGCATCTCGGCCGGGCCTGGACCCCGCGGCCCGCCGCGCTCTTCCTCGCCGACCAGGGCGCGCATCTGGCGGTCGCGGGCGGCGGTTGGGCCGTGCTCCTCGCGGGCGTGCCGCTCGCGCCGGGCTGGGCGGCGACGGTCGAACGCGGGCTGGGTGGTTGGGACCGCGTCGCCGTCCACGGCGTGGTGAGCACGTTCGTCGTGCTGGTCGCGCTCGCGATCGTCAACGTCCGGGCGGCCTCGCTGTTCGTGGGGGTGCTCGTTCGCCCGGTCGAGGTGAGCGCCGGCGGCGAGCACCGCTGGGGCGGGCGTGTCGCGCCCGCGGTGGATCCCGTCGCAGCCGCGGCCGCCGTGGACCGGGGCGCCCCGGCGACGGCAGCGGCAGCCGCCGGCTCGGTTCGGCGTTGGTCGATCCGGCTCGGGCCGCTCGATGCCCGGGTCACCGCCGAGCCCGAGCCGGCGGTCCCGCTCCCGCCCCCGGCGGCGGGCGCGGCCCCGAGTGCGCCGTCGCCGCCGCTCGGGGCGAGCGCCCGGGTGGGCGCGACGATCGGCGTCCTCGAGCGGATCCTGATCGTGGTCTTCGTCATGACGGGCACCGACGTCGCGATCGGCTTCGTCGTTGCGGCCAAGACGCTCGCCCGCTTCAGACTCCTCGACGATCGCGACTTCGCCGAGTACTACCTGCTCGGAACGCTGGCCAGCGTGTCGGTCGCGATCGTCAGCGCCCTGATCGGCCGGGCGGCGCTCGGCGCGCTCCTCGGCTGATCCTGGGGGAGGTCCGCTCCGGCGGT
>JBKJOK010000274.1:0-1281 GCA_046595595.1 Candidatus Limnocylindrales bacterium | reverse complement strand
TCATCGTACCGGCGCTAGACTCCGGGCGATGATGGCCCCGGACGAACCGCCGCTGCGCTACCTGTCGGCGGCCGACGTGACGGCGGCCATGCCGCCCCTTGCCGAACGACTCCGGCTGGCCGAGCGGACGATGACGGCACTCGTCGCCGATGCCGAGTTGCCGCCGAAGATCGGCGTCCATCCCCGGCCGAGCGGCTCGTTCGCCCACGCGATGCCGGCCCATCTGCGCGGTGCCGACGAGACCGCGACCGACGATCTCCTCGGGATGAAATGGATCGCCGGCTTCCCGGCGAATGGCGCCCGCGGCCTCGCCGCCATCCACGGCCTCGTGATCCTCAACGACGCCGGGACGGGGATCCCGACCGCCATCCTCGACGCGGGCCCGATCACCGCCGAGCGGACGGCCGCGATCAGCGGGGTCGCGATCGCCCGGTTCGCGCCGGAGGTCCCGGATCGCCCCGTCCGGGTGGCGATGCTCGGCGCGGGCGTGCAGGCACGGAGCCACCTCGCGGTCGTCGGCCATCTCCTGCCCGGCCTCGAGCTGAGCGTGTTCGACCGCCACGCCGACCGAGCGATCGCGCTGGCCGAGGAGGCTCTCTCCGTCGCGGGCATCGGCACGGTGGCGGTCGTCCCGACGGCCCGCGATGCGACTTGCAACGCGGATGTCGTCCTGACTCTGGCCTCGTTCGCGCCCGCCGACGATCGCCAGGCCCTGACCGAGGACTGGCTCGGTCGGGACGCCCTCGTCGTCGCCGTCGACTACGCGACCTACGTCAACGCCGCCGTCGCCCGGGACGCGGCCCTGTTCATCGTCGACCAGCGCGAGCAGTTCCTGGCCAATCGCGACGCCGGCCAGTTCGACGGCTACCCCGACCCCGGGCTCACCCTGGGCGAGGCGCTGCTCCGCGGGACACGGCGGCCGGCCGGCGGCCACGTCGTCGTCACCCATCTCGGAGTCGGTCTCGCTGACCTCGTGTTCGGCGAGGCCATCCTGCGCGTGGCAGCGGCCGAGGGGCTGGGCACGATCCTGGCGCGCTGAGCGCGGGCCCGGCGGCGGCGGGGAGCCCGCTATTCCTCGCTGAGCGGGAGCGGGCCGTCCGGGACCTCGATCAGGACCCGGCCGTCCTCGATCACGACCGGGTAGATCTCGAGGGCCAGCTCGGCCGGCGGGTCGATCGGCTCGCCGCTCGACAGATCGAACCGCGACAGGTGCAGTGCACACGTGAGCGTTCCGGCGGTCAGGAAGCCCTTGTCGAGCTCGAAGTACTCGTGCGAACAGAT
>JBKJOK010000149.1:0-7810 GCA_046595595.1 Candidatus Limnocylindrales bacterium | reverse complement strand
GCGACTTCTTGCCGAAGTTGCGCATCCGCAGCAGATCGTCGTCCTTCAGCTGGAGCAGTTGGCCGACCTTGACGATGTTGTTGCGCTTGAGCGAGTTGTAGGCGCGCATCGGGAGATCGAGCTCCTCGATGGGCATGTCGAGCATGTTGGGCGGCAGGGCCGCGACGCCGGTCACCGCGGCGGCCGGGACGGCGGCCATGCCGACGGTCACGAACGGGCGGAACTGGTTGACCAGGATCTCGGCCGAGCGGCTGAGCGCCTCCTCGGGGCCGATCGTGCCGTCCGTCTCGATCTCGATCGTGAGCTTGTCGAAGTTGGTCATCTGACCGACACGCATGCTCTCGACCCAGTAGTTGATCTTGCGTACCGGCGTGAAGATCGCATCGACCGCGATGACGCCGATCGGCAGGGCCTCGGCGCGCTCCGCGCCAAGGTAGCCGACGCCGCGCTCCACGGTGAGGTCCATCTCGATGGTCACGTCATCCGTGTCGAGGGTCATCAGGACGAGGTCCGGATTGACGATCTCCACGTCCGCCGACTCGGCGATGTCCGCGGCGGTCACGGCACCGGCGCCACTCTTGATGAGCCGCAGCGGGACCGGATGCGCGGCGTAGCTCTTGAGCCGCAGCTTCTTGATGTTCAGGACGATCTGGGTGACGTCCTCCTTGACGCCCGGGATCGTCGAGAACTCCTGGTAGACGTCGCGGATCTGGATGCTGGTCACCGCCGCGCCGTCGAGCGACGACAGCAGGACCCGGCGGAGGGCGTTGCCGAGCGTCACGCCGTAGCCGGCCTGGAGGGGTCCGGCCTCGTACTTGGCGTACGTCCCGGCTTCCTCGACGGGCTCGATCTGCGGATTCTCGAGTTCGATCATGAAGGCTCAGTTACCTCGAGTAGTACTCGACCACGAGCTGCTCGTTCAGGTCGAGCGGCATCTGGTCGCGGCGGGGCAGGTCAGCGACCGTTCCCGACAGCTTGGCGGCATCGATGGACAGCCACTCCGGCGCCTGGTGCGAGCGGAGCGTCTCCTTGGCCAGCTTGAACGGCTCACGGGCACGCTTGATCTCACGCACCTCGATGCGATCGCCGGGCTTGACCTGGAAGGACGAGATGTTGGTGGCGATGCCGTTCACGGCGAAGTGGCCGTGGCCGACCAGCTGCCGGGCCTGGGCCCGGGAGGTCGCGAAGCCCATCCGGTAGACGACGTTGTCGAGCCGCAGCTCGAGCGTCCGGAGGAGGCTCTCGCCGGTCACGCCGGGACGGTTCTCGGCGGTGTCGAAGTAGTTCCGGAACTGGCGCTCGAGGACGCCGTAGACGCGGCGAACCTTCTGCTTCTCCCGGAGCTGGAGCCCGTAGTCGCCGACCTTGCGGCGGCGGACGCCGTGCTGGCCGGGGGGCGACGGACGGCGCTCGAAGGCGCACTTCTTGGTATAGCAGCGACTGCCTTTCAGGTAGAGCTTGGCGCCCTCCCGACGGCAGAGGCGGCAGACGGATGCGGTGTAGCGAGCCATGTCTTCCCTTCCCCGATCAGACTCGGCGTCGCTTGGGGGCGCGGCAGCCGTTGTGGGGGATGGGCGTGACGTCGGTGATCGCGCTGACTTCGAGGCCCGCGGCCTGGAGCGAGCGGATCGCCTGTTCGCGACCGGCACCCGGTCCCTTGACGTAGACCTCGACCTGGCGCATGCCGTGCTCCATGGCCCGCTTGGCGGCACCGTCGGCAGACAGGGCGGCCGCGTACGGCGTGCTCTTCCGGGAGCCCTTGAAGCCGGCCACGCCGGCCGAGCCCCAGCTGATCACAGCGCCGTTGAGGTCGGTGATCGTGATGATCGTGTTGTTGAACGTCGCCTGGATGTGAACCTGCCCCTGGGGCACGTTCTTCCGTTCCTTGCGACGCTGCTTCGGAGCCCGCTTGCGCTCGGCCATGTGTCTTCAGATACCTCGGCCTACTTCTTCCGCCGCACGCCGACCGTCTTCTTCGGTCCGCGCCGCTGACGGGCGTTCGTCTTGGTTCGCTGGCCACGGGCCGGCAGGTTCCGGCGATGGCGCATCCCGCGATACGAGCCGATCTCGATCAGTCGCTTGATGTTGAGCGCCACCTCGCGGCGAAGATCGCCCTCGACCTTGTAGCGTCGGTCGATCAGCTCGCGGAGCCGGTTGACCTGCTCTTCGGTGAGGTCGCGGACCCGGGTGTCCGGGTTCACGTTCGTCTGGGTCAGGATCTTCTGGGCCGTCGGCAGGCCGATCCCGAAGATGTAGGTAAGGGCGATCTCGACGCGCTTCTCGCGCGGGATGTCGACGCTTGCGATGCGGGCCATCGATTACCCCTGCCGCTGCTTGTGCTTCGGGTTGGTGCAGATGACCATCACGGTGCCGTGGCGACGGATGACCTTGCAGTTGTCGCAGCGCGCCTTGACGGAAGCTCTGACTTTCAACGGATCCTCGACTCGTACATGTCGGACCGGCGTGAACCGGTCGCGGTTACTTCAGGCGGTAGGTGATCCGACCGCGGGTCAGGTCATAGGGCGAGAGTTCGACCCGGACCCGGTCCCCGGGCAGGATCCGGATGAAGTTCATCCGGAGCTTGCCGCTGATGTGGGCCAGAACGCGGTGACCATTCTCCAGCTCGACGGCGAACATCGTGTTCGGAAGCGGCTCGATGACCGTTCCTTCGACTTCGATCGCATCACGCTTGGCCACAGGCTTCTGGACTTCCCTTTCTCACGATGAGTGCCGGCCCGTATCGGGGCCGACACACGAACGCGTAGCGTATCAACATTGACCGATTCGGGCAAATTGCCTCGCGCCGGCGAGGTTCGTCGGACTGGTCAGGCGACCGTCGTCAGAATCTCGGGACCTCGGGCGGATGGCTCGCGGAGCTTCGCCTCCGACCTCCGTGGGGGAGTCGCAGACACGGGTCTGCCTTCGGCTCTCATCGTCAGCCAACTGTCGTCAGAATCTCGGGACCGTTGTCCGTTACCACGATGGTGTGCTCGAAGTGGGCGGCCAGCGAGCCGTCATGGGTCACGACCGTCCAGCCATCGGGCTTGACGTCGACCTCGTGGCTGCCGAGGGTCAGCATCGGCTCGATGGCCAGGCAGATGCCGGGCACGAGCTTCATGCCGCGGACGCCCGTCCGGTAGTTGGTGACCTGCGGCTCCTGGTGCATCTCGGTGCCGATTCCGTGGCCGACGAACTGGCGGACGATGCCGTAGCCGCCGGGCGTCGCGGCGTCCTCGATCGCGCCGGAGATGTCGCCGAGATGGTTGCCCGGGATGGCCGCGGCGATTCCGGCCATCATCGCCAGGCGGGTCGTGTCGATGAGCCTCGCGATCTCGGGAGAGGGCGCGCCGACAACGAATGTCCGGGCGCCGTCGCCGTGCCAGCCGTCGTGGATGGCGCCCGCGTCGATCGACACGACCTGACCCTCGCGCAGCGTCCGATCACCGGGAATGCCGTGGACGACTTCGTCGTCGATCGAGATGCACAGGCTGGCCGGGAACGGGTTGCTGCGCTGGCCGTAGCCCTTGAACGATGGGATCGCGCCGGCCGACCGGATGTGGCGTTCTGCGAGGCGGTCGAGGTGGCCGGTGGAGACCCCCGCCTTCAGCTCGGACTCGACGAGGGCGAGGACCTCGGCGACGATCCGCCCGGCGACTCGCATCTTGTCGATCTCGCGCCGCGACTTGCGGGTGACCATCAGGCCTCCGGCCCGGTCACGCTCGTTGCCTCCGGGAGGGCAGCTTCGATCGCGGTCAGGACGTGACCACTGACCTCGCTGATGGGTTCGCGTCCGTCGACGGTCTGGAGGACGCCCGCCGTCCGGTAGTGGTCGACGACCTCGAGGAGCGGCGGGATCTGCTCCCGCATCCGGGATCGGACGGTGGCCTCGTGATCGTCGGGGCGCTGGGCAAGCGGCGACCCGTCGATGTCGCAGACGCCGGCCCCGATCGGCGGATTGGAGGCGAGGTTGTAGACGTGGCCGTTCGCCGTGCAGATCCGTCGGTTCGCCATCCGCTTGACAAGATCCTCGGTCGGCACGTCGATGAAGATCGTCCGATCGACCCGGCGGGACGCCTCGACCAGGGCGACGTCGAGAGCCTCCGCCTGGACGCGCGTCCGGGGGAAGCCGTCGAGGATCGCTCCGACCTGCGCGTCGTCGCGCTCGAGGCGATCGAGGAAGACCCGGACGATCGTCTCGTCGGGCACGAGCTGGCCCCGGCTCATGAACCGGTCCGCCTCGCGGCCGAGGTTCGTGCCGTTGGCGACCGCGGTCCGGAGCAGGTCGCCCGACGCCAGCACCGGCACGCCGAGATGGCGAGCGAGCACGGGCGCCTGCGTTCCCTTGCCCGCCCCCGGCGACCCCAGGAGCACCACGACCGTCATCCGCTGCTCGCCACGAACGGCGGGCAGCCGGACCTCGGACCGATGGGTCGCGACGCCGCGCGGCAGCACGGCGTGTTGAGCTCCGCCTCGGACCTCGGTGAGCAGGTTGCGGCTTGTCGTTCCGGTTGCCCGGTTCCGATCACCGAATGAAGCCTTCGTAATTACGCATCAGGAGCTGGGCTTCGATCTGCTTCATCGTCTCGACGATGACGCTGACCACGATCAGGAGGCCCGTGCCGCCGAGGGCGATCGAGGACAGCGACGGGACGAGCAGACCGATCACCGACGGGCCGGTCGCGACGATGGCCAGGAACAGCGCGCCCGCGATCGTGATCCGGGTGACCACCCGGGCGAGGTAATCCGCGGTCGGACGGCCCGGCCGGATGCCCGGGATGAAGCCGCCGTTCTTGCGGAGTTGCTCGGCCGTGTCGTCGGGCTTGAATGTGAAGGCCGTGTAGAAGTACGTGAATCCCATCGTGAGCAGGAAGTAGACGACCACGTAGATGATCGACGAGGGGTTGAAGAATGAAACGATGCCCTGGGCGATCGAGGCGACCCAGCCAACCTCGGAGCTCGTGAAGTACGAGGCGATCTGCTGGGGGAACAGCAGGATGCTGATCGCGAAGATGATCGGGATCACGCCGGCCTGGTTGACCCGCAGCGGCAGGAATGTCTGGCCGCCCTGATACATCCGCCGGCCACGGACCCGGCTCGCGTACTGGATCGGGATCCGGCGCTGGCCTTCCTGGATGTAGATGATCACCGCCACCGACGCGATCGCGATCAGGACGAACCCGATGACGAGCGGCAGGTTCGGATTCGCGATCAGGCCGCCGATCGCGCTCGGCGCCTGGCTGACGATGCCGGCGAAGATGATGAAGCTGATCCCGTTGCCGATGCCCTTCTCGGTGATCAGCTCGCCCAGCCACATCAGGACCATCGAGCCGGCCGTCAGGGTCGCGATCTGGACCAGGGTCGCGCCGTTGGCCAGGTCGAAGCCGACCGAGATGATCCCCTGCGAGTTCAGCAGGGCGAGGAAGCCGTACGACTGGAGCAGGGCCATCGGCACGGCCAGGTAGCGGGTGTACTGGTTGATCTTGTTGCGGCCGTACTCGCCCTCACGCTGGAGCGACTGGAGCGACGGGATCACGCCGCTCATCAGCTGCATGATGATTGAGGCGTTGATGTACGGGTTCACCCCGAGAGCCACGATCGAGAAGCTCGACAGGCCGCCGCCGGACAGCAGGTTGAGGACGCCGAAGATCGCGTTGCCCTGGAGGAACTCAGCGAGCTGGGCGCGGTCGACGCCGGGGACGGGCACGGCCGCCAGGAAGCGGAAGACGACCAGGATGCCGGCAACGTAGAGCAGGCGGCGCCGGATGTCCGGCGCCCGGAAGGCGTTCAGCAGCGAGTCGAACACGGATCGCTACGCGCTCTCGTCGCCGTCGGCGACCGCGCTGTCAGTGGCCGGCTCATCGCCGGGGGCCGGCGACTCGTCGGAGCTGTCGGCCACCGCGTCGGGCGATTCGGCCGGCTCGTCGGGCGCAGCCTCATCGGTCGCCTCCGCGACGTCGGCGCTCTCGGCGACCGGGGCCGGCGCGTCGGCCGGGGCCTCCGCAACGGACGCCTCGGGATCCGCGACTGCTGCTGTCTTCGGGCTCGCCTTGGCGGGCTTGCGGGCCGGCTTGTCGGCCGCGCCCTCGACCGGCGACGACTCGGCGCCGAGGCCGAGGGCCGGCCGCGACTCGGTCGGGACCTCGAGGACGGTGACCGCCCCACCCGCCGCGACGATCTTGTCGGTGGCCGACTTCGTGAATGCGTCGGCGACGACGAAGAGGGCCGTCGAGAGCTCTCCGTTGCCGAGGATCTTGAGCGGCTTCTTGATGTTCCGGACGAGGCCGACGGCGCGCAGGATGTCGGCGTTGATCGTCAGCTGCTCGCCCTTCTTCGGCTTCGTTCCGGCCTCGGCGAAGGCACCGGCCTCGATCCGGGCCGCGATGTCGCCGACGTTGACGACCTCGTAGTCGACCTTGAACCGGTTCTTGAAGCCGCGCAGCTTCGGAATCCGCATGTGGAGTGGCGTCTGGCCGCCCTCGAACCAGGGCGGGATCGAGCCGCCGGCGCGAGCCTTCTGACCCTTCGTGCCGCGGCCGGCAGTCTTGCCCTTGCCGGCGGCGATGCCTCGGCCGACCCGGGTCCGGGCAGTGTTCGATCCGTCCGGCGGACGGAGATCGTGAAGCTTCATGCCTTCTCCTCGGACCGATGGCTCGCAGGAGCGTCGCCTCGGTCCTCGGAGGGAACCGCTGCAGCTCGATCGGTCGCTTTCGTGCTGCCGACCTCCTCGACCGTGACGAGGAAGCGCACCTGGCGGACCATGCCGCGGGTCGCGGGGTTGTCGGGGATCTCGACCGTGTGCCCGATCCGCTTCAGCCCGAGGGCGCGGACCGTCGCCCGGTTGCGGGCGATGTGGCTGATCGTGCTCTTGATCTGGGTGACGCGCAGGCTAGCGGCCATCGCTTCCCTCCATCACGAGGACCGCGGCCGGCTGGCCCGGGATCCGGCTGACGAGCTTCACGCCGCGGCGGGCGCCGAGCTCCTCGGCCGAATGCAGGCTGCGCAGGGCCTCGATCGTGCAGCGGGTCACGTTGACCGGGTTGGTCGAGCCGTGGGTCTTGGCCAGGATGTCGCGGATCCCGGCTGCCTCGACGACGGCCCGGACGGCGCCGCCGGCGATGACGCCGGTGCCCTGCGAGGCCGGCTTGAGCATGACCCGCGAGGCCGAGAAGACCTGGCGGACCTCGTGCGGGATCGTCGTCCCGACCATCGGGATCTTGATCAGGTTCTTCTTGGCGTCCTCGACGCCCTTGCGGATGGCCTCCGGCACCTCGCCGGCCTTGCCCAGCCCGGCACCGACCGTGCCGGCGCCGTCGCCGACGACGACGATCGCGCTGAAGCTGAAGCGGCGGCCACCCTTGACGACCTTTGCCACCCGGTTGATCTGGACGACGCGCTCCTCGAGCGCAAGCTTGTTGGGATCGATTCGTGCCACGTCAGCTCCTCGTGATCAGAACTCGAGGCCGGCTTCGCGGGCGGCTTCGGCGAGCGACTTGATCCGCCCGTGATACCGGAACCCGGCTCGATCGAAGACGACGCGCTCGACGCCGGCGGTCTTCGCCCGCTCGGCGACCAATCGACCCACGACGGCAGCTTCCTCGGTCTTGGTCGACGTGGAGCCGCGAAGCTCCTTCTCGGCCGTCGAGGCAGCCGCCAGCGTCCGCCCGGTGGCGTCGTCGATGACCTGCGCGTAGATATGGATGTTGCTGCGGAAGACCGCGAGACGCGGCCGCGACCCGGTCCCCTCCAGGTGGAGGCGAATCCGTTCGTGGCGCTTGCGTCGGGCGGCGCCGCGGGTGGCGACCTGCGTCAT
>JBKJOK010000067.1:0-10730 GCA_046595595.1 Candidatus Limnocylindrales bacterium | reverse complement strand
CGCGCTTGTCGAGGACCTCCAGGACGCCGAGCACGCCCTCGTCGTCGATCAGCGGCACCGCGACGAGGGTCCGCGGCACGTAGCCCGTCTGCTCGGCCGTGGTCCGCTCGAACCGGGTATCGCGGGCGACATCCGCGAGGGCGAGCGGCTGGCCGCTCGAGAAGACGTACCCGGCGACGCCCTCTGCCGGTCCGATCGACAGACCGACGACGCCCTGGCCCTGCTCGCCGGCCGCCACGGTGAAGACGAGCCGACCGGTCGCCGCGTCGTGGAGGGCGATCGAGGCAGCCTCGGCATCAAAGAGGAGCACGGTGGCATCGACGATCGAACGAAGGATCGCCGTCCCGGCGGGTGGCGACAGGCGACGGGCCCCCTCGACCCGGATGGCAATCGCGCGGAGGGACGAGAGGAGCGGGTCCGGTTCCTCGGTCACCGCTCCACCGTTCGGGCGAGGCGCTCCAGATCGACCACGACGAGCCACTCGCGCTCGATCCGGACGAGGCCCTGGTCGGTCAGGTCGGCGAGCAGGCGGTTCACCGACTGGCGCGATCCGCCGATCATGCCGGCCATCTCCGATTGAGTGTACGGCCACGCGATCCGGGCCTCGCCGGTGGTCATCCCCGCGCTGGCGGCGAGGCGCACGATCCGCGACGCGAGCCGACCCGGCAGATCGAGGAAGTGGAGGTCCTCGACGTGTCCGGTCAGGCGCCGGATCTCCATGGCCAGCGACGCCAGCAGGACCCGCCGCATCCCGGCATCGGCGTCGATGAGATCGAGGAAGGCGTCGCGGTGCAGGACGAGCGTCTCGGTCGCCTCGACGGCCACGATCGTCGCGGAGTGCGGAGCGCCGTCGAGGATCGCGAGCTCGCCGAAGAACTCGCCCGCGCCAAGAATCGCGACGATCGCGGGCTCGGCGCCCTCATCACTGGGCAGGACGACCTTGACCGAACCGCTGGCCAGCACGAACAGCGCATCGCCCGGGTCGCCCTGGTGGAAGATCGTCTCGCCGCGCCGGAATCGACGCACCCGGAGGACCTGGACGAGGGCGTCGATGGCCTGCTCGTCGGCGGCGCCGAACAGGCCGCTCGCCCGGAGCGCGTCCTTCGCCATCGCGTCGTCGGCCAGCGCCATGCCCTGCCATCCCTCGTCGCCAGCGGCCACGCAGCGACGCGGCTCGGGCGCATCGTACGCGGTGCGAGGCGGCGAACGCCGGACACGAGCGGTGTCGCTAGGCCGACGGGTGCGTCGTCGCACCGCGGAATGGCCCCCCGGAACCAGCCTGCTTGCAGGTCAGGAGCGGGCGACTGGCCGCATCGGATACAGGCCGATGACGATCGGGGTCCGCGGGTCGAGCGACAGCTCATAGCCGACCTCGCCGCCACGCAGCAATTCGCCCAGGAGAGATCCCTCGCGGCCCGGCAACCCGACGTAGACCCGGGCACCCGCTCCAAGGTCGATCCCGGTCACGTCGTCCTCGCTGCCATTGATCCCGAACCGCCGGCGCAGCTCATGCATCGGGACGTACGGCCGGCTCTTGATGAAACGCCGAAGCTGGGGCGCCGTGCAGACAGGTCCGGCGGTGAAACCGGGCATCTCGATCGCCTCAGGACGCCGATGGCCGTCGGGAACGGCCGGCGGGCCGACTTGCGGGCCGACCTGGTCGGATGCCGATGGGATCCGCGAATCGGCACCACTCGACGGAGTCGAGTCGAGGCCGGGAGTCGCCGTCGAGGTCGGAGACGACGCCACGTTCGTGGAAGCCGCGATCACGAGCGCCGCGATCGAGGGAGCCTGACTGATCGGCTCGCCATGGCCGCGCTCGTCACGAACCGGCTCGGCACCCTGCCGGCGATCGGCCGCCCGGCGCTCGCCGGGCAGGGAGCGATCGGTCCCGGCCGCATCGACCGGGCCAGGCCCGCCTCCGCGAGGATCGGTCCCGGCCGTCGGTGCCGACACGTCCGGCGACGGCCGTCCGGACTCGGACGGCCTCGATTGCCCGGTTCGATGCGGGCGCCCGCCGTGATGGCGCCGGCTCACGGTCCGGTGGCGCCCCGGCGGTGGGCCGGTGCGGCGTTCGTGACGGCGGCGCCGAAGCGCCGCGGAAGGGACGAAGACATCGGTTCAAGCCTGGGGGCGGGCCGGTATCGGCCCGTCGTCCGAGGATGATACCGCGGTCTGTCCGGGGTTGACCGGCGGAGTCCGGCGCCGAACCGTGCGAGCGTCAGCCGGCGACCACGCGCAGCTCGCGCGGCTCCTGGTTCAGCACGATCGGACCGTCGGGTCCGCAGATCACGATGTCCTCGATCCGGGCGCCGTAGCGGCCGGGCAGGTAGATCCCGGGCTCGACGCTGAAGGCCATGCCCTCCGCGAGCGGTTCCTCGTTGCCGGCGACGAGATAAGGCTCCTCGTGGCCCTCGAGGCCGATGCCGTGCCCGGTTCGGTGGAAGAAGTTTTCGCCGTACCCCTCGCCGTCGATGAT
This sequence comes from Candidatus Limnocylindrales bacterium, assembly GCA_046595595.1. GTDB lineage: Bacteria > Chloroflexota > Limnocylindria > Limnocylindrales > CSP1-4 > CF-46. The sequence goes on along the minus strand of JBKJOK010000067.1, from coordinate 8,251 downwards.
GTCGCGGGCCGTCCGATCGATCTCTTGGGCAGGGACGCCGGGCCGGACCGCCGCCGTCGCGGCGACCTGGGCAGCGAGCAGGACGCTGAACAGATGGCGGAACTCCTCCGTGGGGCCGTCGGCCTCATTGCCGCCGGTCACCCACAGCGTCCGGGTCGTGTCGCTGCCGTAGCCGCCGAGCGCCCCGCCGATGTCGAGCACGATCGGCTCGCCGGCCCGGATCACGCGGTCCGACGCCTCGTGATGCGGCGACGCGGAGTTCGGCCCGGAGGCGACGATCGCGAACTCGGCCAGCTCGTGGCCCTCGGCGAGGAGGCGATCGCGGACATCGCGGGCGACGTCCTCTTCGGTTCGCCCGACGAGCCGACCGGAGGCGATCTGGTTGACGACGCGATCGGCGGCCGCGCCGGCCAGCCGGAGGAGCTCGATCTCGTCGGCGTCCTTGATCATCCGGAGTTCGCGCATCACCTCGGTCGCCGACGTCCAGCGCGTCCCGGGTGCGGCCGCCTGGAGCCGGAGGAGGTGGAGCGACCAGAGGCGATCCGATACGGCGATCGTGGCGGCCGCCCGACCCCGTGCCCGCTCCACGAGACCTGCGACGAGCTGGTGCGGATCGTCGGTCTCCATCCAGGTCGCGATCTCGACCTCGGTCCGGAGACCGGCCCGAGCCGCCGCTTCCTCGAGTCGCGGGACGACGATGACGGGCACCTCGGCGGCGACGACGGCCAGCATCGTCAGCCGTTCCAGGGGCATCGCGCGGTAGCCGGTCAGATAGTCGAGATCCGGTCCGACTCCGATCAGCGCGGCCGCCAGCCCGCGATCGGAAACGAGCGCGGACAGGCGCTCCAGGCGGTCCGTATGGCGAGCGGCCGGGATGCGCGGATGGGGCAACCGGGCGATCGTCATCGGGTGGTGGTCTCCGTCGGCGCGGGCGTGGGTGTCGCGGTCGCCAGCCAGCGCGCGATCGTCGCCGGACCGTCCTCGAACAGCTTCCGGTAGGCGAGGACCCGGTCGGCGCCTACCGCGAGAGCGTCACGGCGCAGGACGTGGTCGTCGTGCTGGCCGACCGCGAGGACCGGGACGCCCGCGTCGCGCGCCGCGGCGATCGAGGCCAGGCCGTCGTAGGCCAGGCTCGTCAGGTCGACGATCGCGCCGCCGATCCCGGGTGCGCCGAGCGCGGACGTGTAGGCGGCCGCGGTCCGGACGACGACGGGCTCGGCGCCGGCCGCCCGGACGTGGCCCGCGAGCCGGGTCGACCAGATCAGGTCATCGGCGAGGACGACGATCCGGGCGGGGCGGTCGCTCGCGGTCATCGTCGTCGGCGCGCCCGGCTCAGCCAAGCGACTCGACGAGATGGCGGAACACATCGCGGGCCGTGACGACGCCGGTCGGGCGGCCGTCCTCGACGATCGGAATGTGGCGGAAGCCGCCGACGGCCATCTTGTTGATTGCGACCGCGATCGTCTCGTCGTGGCGGAGGACGACCGGGTCGCGGGTCATCAGGTCGCCGATCGTCCGACGCTCGGCGGGCAGGCCGGCGACCTTCAGAACCGCATCGCGATCGGTGAAGATCCCGACCAGCCGGCCGTCCTCGGCGATCAGGACGCAGTCGATCCCGTCCTCGTGCATCCGGCGGATCGCCTCGTCGACGTCGGCCTCAATGTCGACGACAGTCGGGGCGCTGATCCCGAGGGCATCGAGATGCTCGCCGAGGAGCTGGCCCTTGAACGTCGTGGGCGACTGCGGCACGTCATGCCCGGCGAGGTCCGAGCCGCAGTTGTCGCAGACGTCGGAGCCCAGCAGGTTCTCGAAGCCGCAGGTCGGGCAGCGCATCCCACTCATCGGGCTACTCGACAGTCCAGGTCTCGCCGCTCGCGAGCGCCTCGGCGAGGTCGCCCGCGCCGTGGGCCGCGACCGCCGCCGAGATCTGCCGGGTGATGAGCTGGTCGTGGGTCGGCCGCGGGACGGCCCGCAGGACGCCGACCGGGACCGGGTAATCGGGCCAGAACATGCGCGACAGCATCAGCGCCAGGTACGGCTCGTCGGCCTGCTCGTCGTGGACGAGGAGGTCGCTCTCGGCGATCCCGTTCTGGCCGATCGTCACGATCTCGGGATGGAGCCCGCGCAGCCGGATCCCCTTGTCGCGGTCCTTGCCGAAGATCATCGGCTTGCCGTGCTCGAGGACGAGCATCCGGTCCTCGCGGACCTCACGGTCGGTGAAGTCGCGCCACGCCCCATCGTTGAAGATGTTGCAGTTCTGGAGGACCTCGACGAACGTCGAGCCGTGGTGCATGCCCGCCCGCTGGAGGGTCTGCTGGAGGTGCTCGGTGTGGGTGTCGACGCTGCGGGCCACGAACGAGGCCTCGGCCGCAAGGGCCACGGTCAGCGGCTGGATGGGCGTGTCGACGGTCCCGGCCGGGGTCGACTTGGTCTTCTTGCCGAACTCCGAGGTCGGGCTCGCCTGGCCCTTCGTCAGCCCGTAGATCCGGTTGTTGAACATCACGAGGGTGATGTCCACGTTGCGCCGCATCGAGTGGAGGATGTGGTTGCCGCCGATCGAGAGCGCGTCGCCGTCGCCGGTGATCACCCAGACCATGAGCTCCGGTCGGGCGGCCTTGAGCCCCGTCGCCAGCGTCGGCGCCCGGCCGTGGATCGTGTGGAAGCCGTAGGTGTTCATGTAGTACGGCAGGCGGCCGGAGCATCCGATCCCGCTGATGAACACGATGTTCTCGCGCGGGACGCCGAAGTCCGGCATCTGCTTCTGGGTCTGGGCGAGGATCGAGTAGTCACCACAGCCCGGGCACCAGCGGACCTCCTGGTCGGACACGAAGTCCTTCCGGGTCAGCTGGATGATCGCCGCGTTCTCCGGGCTGATGGGGGGCTGCGTGGGCGCGGAGGCGTCGGCGTTGAATTCCGTCATGGAGTCGGCACCCTCAGTCATGAATCGATCACTCGCTCTCCGAGGTCCGAGGCGGAGCTCCGCGACGCCATCGGCCCAAGGATTCGGTCGGCCTGGGCCACGATCTCGGCGATCGTGAACGGCTTGCCGCGGACCCGGTTGTAGCCCTCGGCATCGACCAGGTACTTGCTCCGGATCAGCATCAGTAGCTGGCCGAGGTTGACCTCCGGGATCAAGACCCGGCGGTAGGCCTTGAGCACCTGCTCGGTGTTGGCCGGGAACGGGTTGAGATGGCGAAGATGAGCGTGGGCAACGCTCCGGCCGTCGGTGTGGAGTCGCTCGACCGCGCTCCGGATCGCGCCGTACGTGGAGCCCCAGCCGAGGATCAGGAGGTCGCCGCGCTCGGGCCCGAACACGTCGAGCGGCGGGATGTCGTCGGCGATCCGAGCGACCTTGGCCTGGCGCAGGAGCTGCATCCGGTGATGGTTGTCCGGGTCGTAGCTCACGTTGCCCGTGATGTCGGCCTTCTCGAGGCCGCCGATCCGATGCTCGAGCCCGGGTGTGCCCGGGATCGCCCACTTCCGGGCCAGCGTCCGCGGGTCGCGCTCGTACGGGTGGAAGCCCTCGCGCTCGGTCCAGTTCTCAACAGAAATGTCGGGCAGGTCATCGAGCGAGGGGATGAGCCAGGGCTCGGCGCCCGTGGCGAGGAACGCATCCGACAGGTAGACGACCGGGGTCACGTACTTGAGGGCGATCCGCCAGGCCTCGATCGCCAGGTCGAAGCACTCGCCCGGCGTGGCCGGCGCGACCACGGGCAGGGGCGAGTCACCGTTCCGTCCGAACATCACCTGGAGCAGGTCCGACTGCTCATTCTTGGTCGGCATCCCGGTCGAGGGGCCGGCCCGCTGCACGTCGATCACGACGAGGGGCAACTCGACCATGACCGCCAGCCCGAGGGCCTCCGACTTCAACGCGATGCCCGGCCCGGACGAGGCGGTGAGGCCCATCGCCCCGCCGTAGCTCGCCCCGATGGCCGCTCCGATGGCCGCGATCTCGTCCTCGGCCTGGAACGTCTTGACCCCGAAGTTCTTGTAGCCCGACAGCTGGTGGAGGATGTCCGACGCGGGAGTGATCGGGTACGACCCGTAGAACAGCGGCCGCTTCGCGAGCTTCGAGGCCGCGAGCATGCCGAGCGACGTCGCTTCGTTGCCGGTGATGTTGCGATAGGTCCCGGGCGGCAGGTGAGCCGGCGCGACCCGGTAGTGGGTGTGAAAGATCTCGGTCGTCTCGCCGAACGCATAGCCGGCCTTGAGCGCCCGGGTGTTCGCCTCGGCGACCACCGGCCGCTTGCCGAACTTCTCGTCGATCCAGCGGACTGTCGCGTCCATCTCCCGGCCGTACAGCCAGAACATGATTCCGAGGGCAAAGAAGTTCTTCGTCAGGTCCTTCTGCTTCGAGGTCATGTCGAGCCCGTCGAGCGAGCGCTCGTTGAGGGTCGAGATCGGGATCTCGAACAGGGCGTACTGCTTGAGTGATCCGTCCGTCAGCGGGTTCGCCGCGTAGCCGGCCTTGCTCAGGTTGGATGCCGTGAACGCGTCGCTGTTGACGATGAGGGCGCCGCCGGCCGGCAGGTCCATGACGTTCGTCTTGAGGGCCGCCGGGTTCATCGCGACGAGGACGTCCGGCTCGTCGCCGGGCGTGTGGATCTCGTTCGACGAGAAGCTGATCTGGAAGCCGGATACGCCGGGCAGGGAGCCGGCCGGGGCTCGGATCTCGGCGGGATAGTCGGGCAGGGTGCTGATGTCGTTGCCGTAGACGGCGGCCGTCCGGGTGAACTGGGTGCCGGTCAGCTGCATCCCGTCGCCGGAATCGCCGGCGAAGCGGATCGTGACGCGATCGAGCTCCTGGGTCTCCGGCTCGGTCTCGCGGGTGGTGGTCACGTGGTCGTCAGCCCCCCTCGGCTCGGTTCATGGTCTGGTGCGGTCGCGGCGGCAGGTTGAGGAGCTCCTCCGGAAACGCCTCGGCGAGATACTTCAGGAGGTCCTGCGGCCGGACGACACCCTGGAGGACATCGTCCTCGTCGAGCAGCGGGACGTTCCGGTAGCGACCGGTCTGCATCAGCTCGATGGCCGCCCGGACGGTCTCGTCGAGGTGGAGGTGATGGGGCTTGATCGTCATCAGGGTCTCGACGGGCTCGCTCAGATCGATCGGGGCGACGTCGTGGCCGACGAGGCGGCCGAAGATGTCGCGCTCGGTCAGGACGCCGACAAGGCGGCCGGCGTCGTCGACGACGAAGACCGAATCGCCGGTCCCGGTGCCGCGGATGGCGGTGAGGCAGTCGGCGAGGGTGGTGCCCGGCCGGACGGTCACGGGCTCGCGCCGACCGACGACCTGGAGGCGCTCGTCGATCAGGGACGGAACGCGGGCGGCGACGCCATCCTCGGTCTGGTCGATCACGTCGCCAAGTGTAGCCAGTTCGCCCGGGACGGCCCGCAGACCGGGTTGCGTTCAGGTGGCCATCGGGTGCGAGGCAGGTGCGAGACGGCTCCGGTCCTCACCGTTGCAAGCGCAACGGCCGGATCCAGATTCTCGGTGGCCCTCTGCGAGTCGAGCCACGAGGCAAAGGAGAACGAGCGATGACTGAGAGCGAGAGCGATCCCACCGGCGCATTTCGCGGCGGCTCCGCCGGACTCGAGGACGACACGCCCGGCGTCGACGAAGCCGAGCGCGACGTGATCACCTCGGGAACCGCCGCTACGAGCGAGGTCGCAGATCCCGAGGGCCAGTCCGACGCCGAGCGCGAAGGAAACGGAACACCTCGACCGCGCTGACCTGGGCTGACCCGGGCGCGCGACCGGTGGCCGCCAGGCGATCGCCGTCGTGCTCCGCGACTGCTAGCCTCCGGCGGTGGATCGCCGTCAATTCGTCGGGCTCGCCCTGATCGTCGTGTCCGCGTTCGGATTCGCCTCCGGCACGGTGCTCTCGAAGCCGATCTACGGGGCCGGCCTCGACTGGCTCCAGCTCCTCGCCTGGCGGTTCACGATCGGGGCGGCACTCGCTTGGGCCTGGATCCTCGTCTCGCCGGTCCGGCGCGCCTCGCTCGCCCGGCTGGGCCGGCGCCAGGCCCTGATCGCGATCGGGCTCGGGGTCTGGTACACGGGCAACGCCGGGACTTACTACGCCGGCCTCGAGACCGTGCCGGCATCGCTCGCCGGCGTCCTCGTCTATCTGTATCCGGCGATCGTGGCCGTCCTGTCCGTTCGGTACGCCACCCGCCTGTCGGGGCGGCGGCCGTGGATCGCGCTCGGGATCGCCCTCGTCGGAGTCGTGCTCGCCCTCGGCGGGATCGACTTCTCGACCCCGCCGCCCATCGCAGGAATCGCCCTGGTCCTTGCCTCGCCGCTGATCTACGCCGGCTGGATCATCCTGTCGGCCCGGCTGGCCGGCGAACGCTCGGACCACCTCGCACCGGAGTCGGGCGGGGCCGGACACGGCGAGAGCCACGTCGACGACGCGGCGGCCGCGAGCGCCCTGATGATCAGCGCGACCGCGGTGGTGTTCGTGGTCGGCGCCCTCGCGACGGGCCGGCCATACGCCCCGGACCGGATCCCGGTCGCAGCCTGGCCGTTCCTGCTCGCCATCGGGTTCGCCGGCACATTCCTCGCGATCCAGACGTTCTACGCGGGCTCGCGCCGCATCGGGGCGGCCCAGGCGGCCCTCGTCAGCACCGTCGAGCCGCTGATCATCGTCGCCCTCGCGTTCATCTTCCTGCACGAGGTGCTGACGCCGATCCAGCTCCTCGGCGGGGCGCTCGTCATCGTCGGCGTGATCGTCGCCCAGACCGCGGAACGACCGCGCGGAGCGCCCGAGCCGGCCTCCCCGCTCGACGGCGAGGTGCGTTCAGGCGGCTGAGCGGACCGCTCCGGCCGGCGCCAGCGGATCGCTCAGGCCGGCGGCGGCGGGTCGCCGGCCATCGAACCCGGTTCGGGCAGATCCTCGAACACGAAGAGCAGGCGCTTCCGGTGGCCCGGATTGCCGAGTGCGATCCGGGTCGGGACGACCGGCGCGAACCAGCCCAGCACGGTCTCTTCACTGATCCGGTGGTGGCAGTTGGCCGGGTCGGCCATCTCCCAGTCGATCGGCAGCGACAGGATCGCGTGGCGAGCGACCCGGCGGACCTCCCGGAATGCCTCCGCCTGGTGGGTTCCGAGATGCTCGAAGACCTGGAACGCAACGAACAGGTCGTACGCCTTGTCCGCGACCGGCCACGGGACCTGCGTGGCGTTGTGGACGATCAGGCGACCCTCGTACTTGCGGTCAGCCGGGGTGGCGATGTCCATCACGTCGGCCCCGACGATCAGGGACCGCAGATGCGGACCGAGTTCGAGGGCGGAGGTGAGGCGGCGCCTGGTGATCAGGTCGTTGGCGATGACCGCCCCTGCTCCGAGGTAGACGCGTCGAGCTCGGTAGTACGGAACCGCCGCGGCGAGGTCGACGAGTTCGATGTTGCGCAGCGCTCGGATGGGCGGTTCTGGCCGCCCCTGGATTCGACGGATCCGCGTCACTGCTTTGAGGGTCAGCCGCTCCGCAACGTTGGGCAATGAATACGGCATGGCCCGGCTGATGGCGAGCTGGAGCGTCCGCCAGATCGGGCCCAGGACCGGTTTCAGCGGCCGAAGCCAGCGCTTGAGGCTTGAGATCATGACTTCCCGAACTCGGTCACGGTCGGACCGCGGCGAGGTAGCGGGCTGCCCCGTCGGCCACGAACGCCGCGTCGGCGCCGATCCCGACGAACGTGAACCCGAGCTCGAGATGACGAGGCACGACGGCGGTGTCATAGACGAGGATCCCGGCCGCCTTGCCATGGTCCCGACAGGCGCCGACGACGCGCTCGAGAGCCGCCAGGTAGTCCGGATGCTGGAACTGGCCCGGGATGCCGAGCGAATGCGACAGGTCGGCCGGGCCGACGAACAGGACGTCGACGCCGTCGATCGCCGCGATCGCGTCGGCGTCGCGCAGGCCGCCGATCGACTCGATCTGGATGATCCCGACGACCCGTTCGTTCAGCCGCTTCACGTCGGCGTGCCCGACCACGCCCAGCCCGGCGCCCCGAACGCGGGTGGCCACGCCGCGGATCCCGTCCGGCGGATAGCGCAGGTACGTGACGGCCTCGCGGGCCTGGTCGGCGCTGTCCAGCCGCGGGACCATGATCCCGCGCGCTCCCATGTCCAGCGCCCGCCCGAGCCGGATCCGCTCGCCGGACTGCGGCCGGACGAGGGCGGTCGGGCCGCCGAGCTCGATCGCTCGGAGCTGCCCGGGCAGATCGGCCTCGGTGCCTGCGCCGTGCTCGAG
>JBKJOK010000044.1:0-3198 GCA_046595595.1 Candidatus Limnocylindrales bacterium | reverse complement strand
GCCGTACAGGGCGGTCCACAACGACCCGACCCCGAATGCGAGCGTGAAATACAGGGCGAACGAGGCGTCGCGGATCGAGACCGGGGCGATGTCCGCGAGGAGCGCCTGGAGCTGGGGAGACTCGGCGAAGCTGAACAGGCCCATGAGCACGATCCCCAGCCACAATCCCGTGAGGGAACTGCCGACCATCAGGAAGACGACGAAGGCAACCGCGCCACCGAGATAGACGCCGACGATGACGGGCCGCCGTCCGATCCGGTCCGACAGCCAGCCGGCGAGCAGCGGCATCGGCACCGAGAGCACGATCAGGACGCCGTACATCCAATCAGTCGCGGGGCTCGTCAGCCCGACGACGCCAGTCAGGTAGAGGAGGGCGAAGAGGTTCACGACGCCGAGCCCGCGACCGCCGCCGCCGAGGATCGAGGTGAGGTAGATCCATCGATGGTCGGGATCGCGCAGGATCGCGCGGAAGGCGTCCGGGACGTTGCCGTGGGACACCGCCGCGTTGCGGTCGACTCCGCTCTCGCGGACGAACAGGAGAATTGCGATCGCGATCAGGACCGCCGGCACTCCGAATACGACGGCGACCCAGCGCCAGCCGATCGTGGCGATCAGCCATGCGCCGACGATGGCCACGACGACCGTCCCGACGTTGCCGCCGCTGATGTGGGCGCTGATCGCGAACCCGCGCCGGTTCGCCGGGAACTGCTCGGCCAGGAGCGCGTTGCCCACCGGGTGCTGGGGCGATCCGCCGATCCGCGACGCGACGTTGACCGCGGCGAAGGCGGGAAAGCCGGGCGCCGCCGCCTGGGCTGCGAAACCCGTCCCGAACAGGATTCCGCCCGCGGCCAGCAGCTTGCGACGCGAGACGATCCGGGTCAGCTTCGCGTAGCTCAGCTGGACGAGCCCGCTCGCGAACGATCCGATGGCGGCGAGATAGGCGACCTCCGACACGGTCACCCCGAACTCGGTGATGATCCGGAGATAGATCAGGGGCAGGACGACGGCCTGGGCGTGGTTGACGGCATGGGCCACGGACAGCAGCCAGAGCGTGACGCCGGGGTTGATGGGCGGCGGCGGCGCGGAGGTTGCGGTGGACGTGGCGGGCGGGTTCAGCATCGATCGAATGCTGACGGATCGCGAACGATCGCGACGATGCGGCCCGCACGTTGCGCCGGCCCGTCGTTTCGGTATCGTTGGATGGCTCCGCCGCGCCCGGCGCTTCGCCGACCGATCCGTCCGCCCACCCTGTCGTTGAGCAACCGAGCTTCTGAGGTCCCCATGCCGACCGTCTTGATCGTCGACGACGAGCAGCACATCCGTCTCCTGATCGAACAGACGCTCGAGGAGCTCGAGGACGACGGCGTGGAGCTGCAGACCGCGTCAGACGGGGAGATGGCCCTCGATGTCGTCCGCAACCACCGGCCGGAGCTGGTGTTTCTTGACGTGATGATGCCGAAGCTCAACGGGTTCGAGGTCTGTCGCGCGATCAAGAGCGACCCGGGTCTGGCCGGGACGACGGTCGTGATGTTGACGGCAAAGGGCCAGGCGTACGATCGCGAGGAGGGGGCTGCGGTCGGCGCGGACCGCTACCTCACCAAGCCCTTCGACCCCGACGAGCTGCTCGACGTCGCCCGGAAGGCGCTCGGCCTCGGCGACGCGGGCGACGCGGGCGGCGCGGGCGGCGCGGGCGGCGCGGGTGGCGCGGGTGGCGCCGCCTGATGGCCGAACCCGATCTCGCCCGCCTGATCGTCCGCCATCGCCACGTTGCGCCGATGCTTTCGGCGCTCCTCTCGGGCACGAACGCCGGGGTCCGAATCAGTGACGTCAACGGCGCCGTGATCCTCGAGCGCGAGGCGGATGGGATCGGCCTCGAGAAGTTCCCGATCGCGGTCGATGGTCGGACGGTCGGCTGGGTCGAGGGCGATCGGGTCGGCCGGGCGATCGCGTCGGTCTTGTCGTACGCCGTGGCCCGCGAGGGCGACAAGCGGAGCCTCGCCCGCGAGGCGCTGGACCGCTACCGAGAGCTGAACCTCGTCTACAACCTGGCCGAGCAGCTGAGCGGCGAACTTGCGCTCGACGGGGTCGCCGCGGTCGCGATCGCCGAGGCCGGCAAGCTGCCGGCCGGCGGCAACGGATTCCTGCTGATCGCCGACGGATCGGGCGGGCTCGAGGCGCTGTCCGGCGGCGACTCCCCAGACGCGCAGCCCGGCCGCGGGCCGGTCGCGAGCGGCTGGCTCGGCGAGGGAATCCTCGGTGCGGTCGCGGCAAGCGCGGTCGCCGAGGAGGTCAACGACGTTGACACGGATCCGCGATCCACGCCCGCGGAGCGCGAGATGGCCTCGCTGATCTGCGCCCCAGTCGTCGCCCGCGGCCGGACGATCGGCGTGCTCGGCGCCGCGTCGGCGACGCGGATCGAGTACCAGGCCGCCGACCTCAAGCTGCTGGCCGCCATCGCGGCGATCGTGGGGCCTGCCCTCGACCAGGCACGGATCCACGAGGCGTCGGGCGCCGGGGTCGATTGAGAGGCTCCTCGTGAGGTTGCCGCAGCTCCGGCTCGTCGAGCTCGTTGCCGGGATCGGCGGCTCGCTCGGGGTCCTCGCGATCCTGCTCGCGAAAGCGCCCGGCTGGGAGGCCGTGGCAACCGTCGGCGCGACGCTTCTGCCGGCCGGCCTCGTCCTGTATGGCGCAACCGCAGCCCGTCGCGCCGGGGAGGCCGAGACCCAGCGCACGCTCGTCACCGAGCAGCGGGCCGCCCTGTCGCGCGAGGCCGCCGAGACGACGCTGTCCCGGGCCGAGCTCCAGCGCCGGCTCGGCGAGCTGACCGCCCTGAACGAGCTGGGCAGCGCCCTCAGCTCGACCCTCGATCTCGACGAACTGCTGGGTCGCGCCCTCGATGCCGTCGTCCACCGCCTGCCGTTCGACCGGGCCCTCGTCCTCCTCGTCGACCCTGCGACGAACGTCCTGGGTGATGGCCGGGCGATCGGCGGCAGCGCCGAGGTTTCTGCGCTCGTCGGCGAGGTCAACGTCTCGCTCGACGAGAGTCGCTCGGCGTTCGTCCAACTCGCCCGGGCCGACGGCCCGATGGTCTTCCGCGACGTCGACGAGGACCCGTACGAACCGAACCGGCTCTTCGCCCAGGCCCTCGGGGTGTCCTCGTTCCTCGGGACGCCACTGATCACGAGCGGTCGATCGGTC
>JBKJOK010000345.1:0-41402 GCA_046595595.1 Candidatus Limnocylindrales bacterium | reverse complement strand
CGCGATGGGCATCGCCCTGCGGACCCCGGCCGGCGTCATCGTCCACACCGGCGACTTCAAGTTCGACCACACCCCGGTCGACGGCAAGCTGTCCGACTTCGCGATCCTCGCCAAGCTTGGCGCCGAGGGCGTCGTCTGCCTCTTGTCCGACTCGACCCGGGCCGAGAATCCCGGCTACACGCCCTCGGAGCGGACCGTCGGCGAGGCCTTCCGCGAGATCATGGAGCCGCTCCAGGGGCGGGTCATCGTCGCGACCTTCGCCAGCAACATCGCCCGTGTCCAGCAGGTTCTCGACGCGGCCGCCGCCTTCAAGCGCAAGACCGTCGTCATCGGCCGGTCGATGGAGCAGAACTTCCGGATCGCGACCGACCTCGGCTACCTGAATTACGACCCGTCGATGATCGTGGCCAAGGACAAGCTCAACGAGGTCCCGGCCGACAAGCTCGTGATCTGCACGACCGGCGCCCAGGGCGAGCCGATGGCCGGTCTCGCCCGGATGGCCAACCGCGACCATCGCTTCGTCGAGATCCAGCCCGGGGACACCGTGATCGTCAGCGCCAGCCCGATACCCGGCAACGAGGAGTACGTCAGCCGGACGATCGACAACCTGTTCAAGGCCGGCGCGAACGTCTTCTACCACACGATCAAGCGGGCCCACGTGTCGGGCCATGCCAGCCAGGAAGAGCTGAAGCTCATGCTCGGGCTGACCAAGCCCAGGTACTTCATTCCGATGCACGGCGAGTTCCGGATGCAGGTCCAGCACGGCCGCCTCGCGATCGAGACGGGCGTCGCCCCGGAGAACGTCTTCATCATCGAGAACGGCCAGCCGATCGAGATCGACACCGACGGCGTCGCCCGACGCGGCACCTCCGTCCCGGCCGGCTACGTCTACGTCGACGGGCTGTCGGTCGGCGAGGTCGGCGAGGTCGTCCTGCGCGACCGCAAGTCGCTTGCCAACGACGGGATGTTCATGGTCGTGGTCACGATCGACAAGCAGACCGGCAACGTCGTCGGACGGCCCGAGATCATCACCCGCGGCTTCGTTCACCAGAACGAGAAGGACCCGATGATGGACGAGGCGATCGAACGGATCCTGAAGGCGATCGCCAACCCGGGCAACCACATCAGCGAGATCGCCCTCCTGAAGAGCCAGATCAAGGACGGCGTGTCGCGCTTCCTGTACGAACAGACGAAGCGCCGGCCGATGGTCTTCCCGGTCGTGGTCGAGGTCTAGGGTGACCCACAAGCGACGGACGCCGGCGCGTCGTGCGAGCACGCGGCGCAAGTCCAGCCCGGGCCCGAAGCTGCCCCGGATCGCGTTCCCGTCGGTCGGGCCGGAGGTGGCTCGGTCGATCGTCGGGATCTTCTTCCTCGTCCTCGGGGCGGTGACCCTGATCGCCCTCGCGTTGCCCGGCCAGGGCGCCCTGACCGACTGGTGGCGCGATTCGATCGCGCCGTGGTTCGAGACCGGGCGCTGGCTCCTGCCGTTCCTGCTCCTCGGCGCCGGCTGGTACCTCGAGTGGGGCCCGGGCCGGCATCCCAACTCCGGCTGGGGGGCCACGATCGGCGGCGTCGCCGTCGCGTTCGTCGGGTTCCTCGGCGCGTTCGAGATCCTCGATGTGAACTGGTTCGGGACCGATCGCGGGGGCGGCCGGATCGGCCGGTTCCTGGCCGGGTTCCTCGAGCCGCTGCTGACGAGCCCCGGCGCGTTCATCCTGTGCCTCGCGATCTTCGCGATCGGGCTGATGCTCGCGTTCAACCTCCGACTCAAGCAACTGATGAGGCCGATGACCGGCTCCGCCCGGTGGTTCGGCACGACCGCAGCCGCCTCGATGCGCCGCGACCCAGCGAGCGCCGGAGCGGGCCCCGATGGCGCGTCTCGGGCCGGGCGGGCCGGCAAGGCGGCGGTTGGGGCGCCGGCCGAGAACGGCAAGGGCCAGATCGCGCCGTCGCGGCTGGAGCCGAGCGGTGGCGCCGCCAGCGCGACGAGCATCCTCGACCAGCCGGCCACCGGCAGCGCGCCGGCGCCGATGAGCCAGACCGTCTGGACCGGGATCGGCGATGGGGTAGCGAGCCGGCGCGTCCGCGGGGTCGGTCCGGACGGCGGCGCGGCCAGCGCGGTCGCCGCGACCGCCCTCGAGTCGCTCCAGGCGATCGACTGGACCCTGCCCCCGATCGAGCTCCTCGATCCCCGACCGCTCGCCCGCGTCGGCGCGGGCATCGACCACGAGTCGAACAGCCGCCGGATCGAGGAGAAGCTGCTCAGCTTCGCGATCCCGGCCGAGGTCGTGGCCGTGAACTCCGGGCCGGTCGTGACCCAGTACGAGGTCAAGCCCCAGCACCACGTCAAGGTCGCCAGGATCGAGGCCGTCGCCGACGATCTCGCGATGGCCCTCAAGGCCCGCTCGATCCGGATCGAGGCGCCAATCCCGGGCAAGGACCGGGTCGGGATCGAGATCCCGAATGCGATCAGCGAGGTGGTCGGGTTCCGGCCGCTGGTCGAGGAGAGCAAGATGCTCGACGCGACGAGCCCGCTGACGTTCGCCCTCGGCCGGGACGTCTCGGGCGCGGCCTACGCGGTCGACCTCGCCAAGATGCCCCACCTTCTGGTCGCGGGCGCCACCGGCTCGGGCAAGAGCGTGTGCGTCAACGCCCTGATCACCAGCATCCTGATGCGCGCCCGGCCCGACGACGTCCGGATGATCCTGGTGGACCTGAAGCGCGTCGAGCTCGCCCCGTACGACGGGCTGCCCCATCTCCTCCAGCACGTGATCGTCGAGCCGAACGAGGCGAAGGCCGTCCTGAACTGGGCGGTCCGCGAAATGGAGGAGCGCTACAAGATCCTGGCCGGCCACAGCGTCCGGAACATCGCCGCCTACAACGCCCGGCCCGAGATCGTGGCCGACGACGGCGACGAGGAGCGGATGCCATACATCGTCCTGATCATCGACGAGCTCGCCGACCTGATCATGCGCGAGGGCCGCAAGGTCGAGGACCCGATCGTCAAGATCGCCCAGAAGGCGCGGGCCGTCGGGATCCACCTCGTTCTCGCGACCCAGCGCCCGTCGGTCAACGTGGTCACCGGCCTGATCAAGGCCAACGTCCCGTCCCGGATCGCCTTCGCGATGGCCTCGATGGTCGACTCGCGGACGGTCCTCGACGCGCCCGGCGCCGAGGACCTGATCGGCCGCGGCGACATGCTCTACCAGCCGGTCGACCTGCCCAGGCCGGTCCGGATGCAGGGCGTCTTCGTCGGCGACCGGGAGGTCGGCGAGATCACCAAGCACTGGCTCGCCCAGACCGGTGGCCGGACGTTCTACGATGAGGACATCCTGGCCTTCGGCGACCCGGAAGATGCCACCGGCGGCGGCGACGGCGGTCAGTTCGGCTGGCTGCGCAAATACGGCGTGGACGAGATGACCGTTCAGGCGGCCGAGCTCGTGACCGGCTTGCAGCGAGCGAGCACGTCCATGCTCCAGACCAAGCTCAAGCTCGGGTTCGCCCGGGCCAGCCGGGTCATGGACGAGATGGAGCGCTACGGAATCATCGGGCCGCAGGATCCGCGCAACCCCGCCTCGCCCCGCCAGATCTACGGCCCCGACAACTGGCTCCGGACGATCGACGAGGGCGATGGACCGGACGAATGAACGATCGTCCCATGCGCATCATCTGGACCCACGACCGCGAAGGGGTATCCTCTGCTTTCAGGTCGGCTGCCGACGCGCGCGCGGTTGTGGCCGGTGAGGACGGGGATCGATGACGACGCGGGACGACGCGCGACGAACGACCAATGAGCAACGGGCCGAGGGTCTGCGCCTGGTGCCGCCACGCCCGGAAACGCGGCGCTCGGAGACCGATCGAGCCGTCGAGCGCGATGCTGACGCGGCGCCGACCGCCGGCCGACAGCCGGCCCTGCCCGAGCGGCTGTACGCGGCGCGCGAGCGCAAGGGGGTCGATCTCTACCGGGCCGAGCGGGATACGAAGATCCGGGCCCGCTACCTGTCCGCCCTCGAACGGGGCGAGTACAAGGAGCTGCCCGGCGACGTCTACACCAAGGGCTTCCTGCGCAACTATGCGAACTACCTCGGACTCGACGCCGAGGAGGTCGTCGGCCAGTGGCGGCGCGATCGCGGCGATGCCCCGGCCGGCAAGACGGTCCTGACCGTCCCTCGCCCGCTCGCCCAGCCGCGGCCCGGTCTCCAGTTCTCGCCCGGGGTCGTCGTCGCCGCCCTCCTGACCCTGATGATCGTCGGGATGGGCGTGTGGCTCGGCGCCCAGGTCATGCGCTTCGCGAAGCCGCCGACGCTCGCGATCACGTCGCCCCGCGAGGCGACCGTCCAGCTCGAGGAGACCGCGACGTCGTACACGCTCGAGGGAACGTCGATCCCGGGCGCGACGATCAGCATCGAGATGGCCGGCGGGACGCGGACCGCCTCGGCCGATTCGACCGGCACGTGGAGCCTGACCGTCGACCTCCGGCGCGGCCAGAACGAGTACCGGATCGACGCGACCGATCCGGAGACGGGCAAGCGTGCCGAACAGCCCGCAATGATCGTGATCACCGTGCCCGTCAGCGAGATCCAGGCGCCGACGGTCCGGATCGACCAGCCGGCGGAGGGCACGACGTTCGAGAACGGCGCGATTCCCGTCCAGGGCAGCGCGGTCAACGCGACCTCGGTCAAGGTGACCGCGACCTACGACGGCCCCGCCGCCGGGGCGCCCGGCCCGAGCACGCCGCCGGCATCGACTCCGCCGAGCACTTCACCCGGCCCGGCCCCGATCACCCTGCCGGTCGCGGCCGACGGGACGTGGGACACCGCGAACAGCCCGCTCCAGCTCACGACCGGTCGCTGGACGATCACCGTGATGGCCTCGAATGCCTCGAAGTCCGCCTCGTTGACCCGCCATGTGTCGGTCGCGTACAAGGGCGTGAACCTGGTCGTCACGGTCAAGGGCGGGGCGGCCTGGATCAAGGTCTGGGTCGACGGTGAGATCGCCTCGACGGTCGGCCGAGCCGGCAAGACGTACCGCGACGGCCAGGTCCTGACGTTCACCGGCAACTCGTCGATCGAGGTCCGAACCGGATCGTCCGGTGCAACCCAGTTCACCCTGAACGGCCAGGCACTCGGGGCGCTCGGCAAACGCGGCATCCCGGAGACATGGCTGTTCAAGCCGCCGGCCGGGCCGACGCTGACGACCCGCTCGTAGCGATGAGCGGCAATCCGCTCGATGACCTCGCGACCCGGCTCCAGGCGGCCGCCCTCGCCGCCGGTCGGACCGTCGCCCTCGCGGAATCGTGCACGGGCGGGATGGTCGCGGCCGCCCTGACCGCGTTGCCCGGTTCGAGCGGGTACTTCGTCGGCGGGGTCGTGTCGTACGCCGATGAGGCAAAGCGCGACCTCCTCGGCGTGGATCCGGCGATCCTCGACGCCCACGGCGCGGTCAGCGCCCAGGTCGCCATGGCGATGGCCGTCGGTGTGCGCGCGCTGTTCTCGGCCGACCTCGCCGCGTCGGTCACCGGGGTCGCCGGGCCGGACGGCGGCTCGGACGCCAAGCCGGTCGGGCTGACCTATGTCGGGGTCGCGGATGGCGCCGGCGTCGACGTCCGGAGGGTCGTCTGGCCGGGAGACCGGGCAGCGAACCGGCACGACAGCGTGATCCTCGTTCTCGAGACGCTGCTCGAACGGATCGAGGCCGGCGACCGCGAGCCGGGCGCAGCCTCGTCGGGTTCCGTCGCCGGGTGACTGGCACCGCCACGCCCGGCGCCGGGCTCGCCGCCGTCCGTCCGGCCCGGTCGATCCGGCCAGGGGAGCGGATCCACGTCATTGGCGCCGCCGGGGCAGGCGCGAGTGCGGCGGTGCTCCACGCCGCCTGGGCGGGCGCCGCCCCGGATGGCTGCGATGCCGGCGGGCCGTCCCCGTATACCGCCGCGATCGAGGCCGCCGCGATCGAGATCGCGAGCGAGCATGCCGCGGCCCACGTCACGCGCTCTCCGGCTCCGGACCGTCTGGCGGCCACCAAGGCTCTGACCGCCATCGACCCCGACCATCCGGAGCTCGTCGCCGCACGGACGGCCGGGATCCCGATCGAGCCCTGGCAACAGGTGATCGCAGACGCCGCGCTCGGAAAGACGCTGGTCGGCGTCGCCGGGACGCACGGCAAGAGCACGTCGGCGGGCTGGCTCGTCCACGTCCTCCATGCCGCCGGCGCCGATCCGTCTGCGTTCGTCGGGGCGCTTCTTCCGGCGTCGATCAGCGGCGGCATCCCGGCCACGGCCCGACGCGGCGCGGGGCCGGCGTTCGTGGTCGAGGCGGACGAGTACGCCGGCAACTTCGACGCGTACCGGCCGGCGATCGCGATCGTGACCTCGGCCGAGTGGGACCACCCCGACGTGTTCGCCGACGAGGCAGCGGTGATCGCGGCCTTCGAGGGCTGGCTCCGGGCAGCTGCGCTGAACGCCGGCCGTCCCGACCATCCGGCGCCGATCGCCGTCGTCAACGTCGCGGATCGCGGCGCGGCGTCCTTGGCCGAGCGGCTCCGCGACTGGCCTGGGACGATCGTGGCGACGGCGCTCGTCGACGCCGACGGCCCGCGCGCGGCCACATTCGCCCGGGGGATCGCCGAGCAATACGCAACCGCTCTTGGACCGGCTCGGACGCTGCTCGGCCGGATCGTGGCCAGCGATCCCGACGCCACGACGCTCGAGCTCCACGGTCTGGACGACCTGCGCGGCCCACTCCTCTCGCGCCTCCCGACGGCCGGCCGCCACAACGCCGCGAACGCGCTCGGCGTCGCCGGGGCGGCGGTGAGCCTGGGCATCGGCTCGGACGCGATCGTGGCCGGGCTCGCGTCGTTCGGCGGGGTCGGGCGCCGGCTGGAGCTCAAGGGCGAGGTCGGCGGCGTGGTCGTGTTCGACGATTACGGCCACCACCCGACCGCGATCCGGGTGACCCTCGCCGCCGTTCGCCAGCGAGCCCCCGGCCGGCGCGTGTGGGCCGTCTACGAACCCCTAACCTACCACCGCACGGCGGCTCTGTTCGACCAGTTCGCTGCGGTCCTCGCCGAGGCCGACGCGGTCGCGATCGCCGACATCTGGGCTGGCCGCGACCCGGACACGACGATCGCGTCGGCGGCCGGTCTGGCTACCGCGATCGCCCTCCGCAACCCCGCGATTCCGGTCGCGGCGCCGGGCTCGGTCGAGGAGACTGCCGCCTGGCTGGCCGGAGAGGTCCGGAGCGGCGATGCCGTGCTCGTCATGGGCGGCGGCCACAGCTACCGGATCGGGGAACTGTTGCTCGAGGCTCTCGCCGCCCGCTGATCGATCGTTCGGGCATACTTGGACCTCATCCGGATCGCGCGCCAGCCGCCGCGCCGCCGATCGCCGTACCGCAGGGAGGCCCATGGCCGGAGACGTGTCCTTCGACGTCGTCAGCGACTTCGACGAGCAGGAGTTGCGCAACGCCCTCGACCAGGTCCGCCGCGAGGTCGGCCAGCGGTTCGACTTCAAGGGCGTGACCGTCGAACTCGAGCAGTCCAAGGACGAGCTCGTCCTCGTGACCGACGACGAGCACAGGGCCGCCGCGATCAAGGACCTGATCGAATCGAAGGCGGTCCGCCGCAACCTGTCGCTGAAGATCTTCGACTGGGGCAAGGTCGAGCCGTCCGGTGGCAACAAGGTACGCCAGGCGATCACTCTCCGGCGCGGCCTGAACGACGAGCTGGCGAAGAAGCTGAGCAAGCTGATCCGCGAGGAGTTCCCGAAGGTCAAGCCGCAGATCCAGGGCGATGCGGTCCGGGTCTCGGGCAAGAGCCGGGACGAGCTCCAGAAGGTCATCGGCCGGCTGCGCGAGCTGGAAGACGTCCCGGTTCCGCTCCAGTTCGAGAACTACCGGTAGCCAGCCGATGATGCCCGGAACCCGGTACGCCCGCCTGATCATGGCCGTCGTCGCCGTCATCGTCGTGGCCGGCTTGATCGTCGGCGTCGTTGCCGCGCCCACCTCGCCCTGATGGCCGACGAGCGCACGGAGGCGAGCCCCGACGCGGACCTCGACGAGCGCACGGACCCGGCCTCCGCGCTGGAGCCGATCGCGCCTCGAGTTCCGGAGCCCGCTGCCGAGCCCGAGCCGGAGCCCACACCCGAGCCCGACGCACCCGAGCCGCAGCCCGAGCCCGACGCACGCGAGCCGCAGCCCGAGCCCGACGCACCCGAGCCGCAGCCCGAGCCCGAGCTGGAGCCCACAGCCGAGCTCGAGGGCCCGCGAACCGTGGGCCGGTTCATTGCCGACGCTCTCCGCGTCGCCGGTGTCCGGTATGCGTTCACCGTGCCCGGCGAAAGCTTCCTCGGCCTGCTCGAAGGGCTCAAGGCCGCCGGCATCCGCGTCGTCGCGACCCGTCACGAGGGGGGCGCCGCGTTCATGGCCGAAGCGCACGGCCAGCTGACCGGTCGTCCGGCCGCCGCGATCGGGACCCGCGCCGTCGGCGCCGCCAACCTCGCGATCGGCATCCACACGGCCCGCCAGGACTCGGCCCCGATGTTCGCGCTGGTCGGCCAGGTCGATCGGGCGTTCCGAGGCCGGGAGGCGTTCCAGGAGATCGATCAGGCCGGCACGATCGGCGGCCTGGCCGCCCATGCCGTCGAGCTCACTGCCGTGGCCGACGTTCCGCGCCTGGTCGGTGATGCCGTCCGGGCCGCCCTGACCGGCCGACCGGGCCCGGTCCTGCTGTCGCTGCCCGAGGACATCCTCGACGAGGAGCTGCCGGCGGGCACCCAGCTCGACACCTCGCGTCCGGCGCCCGCCCGGCCGGAACCTGCCGATGTCGCCGCCGTGCTCCGGTTCCTCGCCTCAGCCGAGCGGCCCGTTTTCCTCGCCGGCGGCGGCGTTCTGCGCGCCCGGACGTCGACCGACCTGGTGAAGCTGGCCGAGCTGCTGCGAGTCCCGGTCATCGCCGGCTGGCGGCGCGGCGACGTCGTCTCGAACGACCATCCGCTGTACCTCGGCATGGCCGGCTACGGGAGCCCGGCGGTCGTCCGCGAGCGCCTCGAGCGGTCAGACGCGATCCTCGTGCTCGGCTGCCGCCTGTCGGAGATCACCTCGTTCGGCTACGCGATTCCGGCCGACGGCCAGGCGTGGATGCACGTCGACGTCGAGCCGCTCAGCGGCCGCGCGGGCCTGCCGTCGCCGGCGCGAACGATCGTCGCCGACGCTCGAGCGTTCCTCCGCGCGGCCGTCGCCCGTCTCCAGGAAGGGGTCCTCGAGGCCGCGGTCGCAGATCGCCGGCAGGCACTGAACCTCGCCGATCGAGCCGCGTGGGAAGTCGCCAGCCAGCCCGACGACGACCCGTGGACTGGCCCGGGCGCCCATCCCGGGCATACCGTCGCGACCCTCCGCCGGCTGCTCCCCGACGACGCGATCGTTGCCACCGATGCTGGCAACTTCGGGCTGTGGGTCGCCCGCCACTTCCGGTTCCGGCGGCCGGGCACGTTCCTCGGCCCGACCTCGGGCGCGATGGGCTACGGCCTGCCAGCCGCGATCGCGGCCGCGCTCGTCCACCGCGATCGAGCGGTCGTGGCGATCGCCGGCGACGGCGGCTTCGCGATGACGATGGCCGAGCTCGAGACGGCGGTCCGCGAGAAGGCGAACGTCATCGCGGTCGTCTTCGACAACGAGCGC
This sequence comes from Candidatus Limnocylindrales bacterium, assembly GCA_046595595.1. Lineage (GTDB taxonomy): Bacteria > Chloroflexota > Limnocylindria > Limnocylindrales > CSP1-4 > CF-46. The sequence continues at coordinate 31,731 of JBKJOK010000345.1, read as the reverse complement.
TACGGGACGATCCGAATGCACCAGGATCGGCGGGGCGGGGGAGCGGACGGCGCGATCGCGACCGACCTCGGGCCGATCGACTTCGCCGCGATCGCCCGGGCCTGCGGTGCGCGCGGGATCCGGGTCGAAACCGACGCCGCGTTCGAGCAGGCCCTTCGCCAGGCCCTGGCCAACGACAGCCCGACGGTCATCCAGGTCGCGCTCGACCGCGGCTGGGTCAGTCCCGATCGCGCCTTCGTCGCCGGGTCGTGACGGCGAGCGGCGCTCCGCGATGCGCCTGACCTACCACCTGACGCCAGCCGACTGGTGGGCGGCCGCCGACCCGGTCGAGCCGCTCGGTGCGCCGTCGCTCGACGCGGAGGGCTTCATCCACTGCACGGACGGAGCCGCGGCAATGGTCGCGACGGCCAACCGGCACTATCGAGAGGACCCGAGCTCGTTCGTGGTCCTCACGATCGACCTGGATCAGGTCGGCAGCCGCTGGAACGTGGAGGATCCCGGCCGGATCTACCCGCATGTCTTCGGGCCGATGGCCCGCGCATCGATCGTCGCGGTCACGCCGGCTCTTCGCGACCCGGACGGAGAGTTCCTGCCCTTCGCCGGCTGAAGGCGTCCGCCGCGGCCTCTGTCGGACGGTGACATTCTCGCCGGATCCGTTTGCTACAGTCCCGGCCACATGCGTCGCGTCGAGGCTCCGAGCGTCCGCCGACCGGCCGCCACGGCGAGCCCGGAGAGATTGGTCGTCCGGATCGGCGACGGGCCGCGCCTGAGCGTCGCGTCGGTCGGCGGCAAGGGAGCGTCACTCGACCGGCTCACCCGGCTTGGCCAGGCCGTTCCGCCGGCGCTGTGCGTCACGGCGGAGGCGTTCCGCGCCCAGCTCGAGGCGACGTTCCGCCGGGAGCCGGCGGCCCGGCGCTGGCTGGCGGCTCTCCCGGACGATGTGTCGCGGCGGAGCTTGATCGATGCCTTCGAGGCAACGCCCACGGAGCCTCCTCTCCGGGACGCGATCGAGGCCGCCGTTCGCGGCCTGGCCGACGATCTCGCGATCGCCGGCGGATCCGGCGAGGACATCCGCGGTCCCGTCCGCCTCGCCGTCCGATCGTCGGCGCTCGACGAGGACGGCGTGGTCGCATCATTCGCCGGGCTCCATGAGACGGAACTCGGGCGCCTGCCCGGCGAAGTCGAGGGCGCGGTCCGGCGCTGCTGGGCATCCCTCTGGAGCCAGCCGGCGCTCGCCTACCGGACCCGGCGCGGACTGTCCTGCACGGAATCCGCGATGGCCGTGGTGGTCCAGGCCCTCGTCCCGGCTGACGCCTCGGCGGTGGTCTTCACGCGCCACCCGGTGACCGGCCGCGACGACCAGATCCTCGTGACGGCGATCCGAGGGCTTGGGGAGCCGATGGTCTCGGGTCACGCGACACCGGACACGATCGTCGTCGACCGGGCGACCCGCGCGGTCGTCGAGCGCGACCACGGAGTGGACGGGCCGCGCCTCTTCCTGGGCCGCGACGGGCTCGTCGAGATGCGCGATCCGGGCACCGGCCCGGCCCTCGACGAGGCCGCCCTCGATGAGCTGATCGACCTGGCCATCGCGGTCGACGAAGCCTATGGCGACCGGGTGGACATCGAGGCGGCCCGGGCCGGCGGGCGCTGGCTGCTCCTCCAGGCCCGTCCGATCACCGCGCGGTAGCTGGACCATGGACTCGCGCCCGGCTGACGCCCAACCCGACGCCGACTTCCCGATCGCCTGGGAATCGGGCGACGAGGAGCTCGAGTGGGAATGGGACGACATGCACATGCCGCGGGCCATCCCGCCCCTCAGCGAGGACTACGTGGCGGCGCTCATGGCCGGCATCGTCTACCGCTATCGGGCCATGGGCCTGCCCGCGACCATCCCCGTTCGCGTCTGGAACGGCTACACCTACTTCGCCCTGAAGATCGACGCCCCGGCCGATCAACACGAGGCGCTGATGGACCGGGCGCCGGAGATGCGCCGAACCTTGATCCCGGGCACGGCTGCCTACTGGCGGAGGGCCCTTCCCGAGCTGCAATCGATGTACCGGGAGATCGACGCCGTCTCCGGCGACGAGCCGCGCGACGAGCTGGTCGCGGCCTGGGAGCGGGTCTGGACGCTGGTCGAGCGCGCATGGCAGATCCACTTTCATGTGATCACTGGTCCGTACCAGGTCCTCGACGACCTCGCCGACCGGTACGAGGCCCTCGTCGCGGGTGGGACGGCAGCGGAGGCGCTGGAGCTCGTGGCCGGCACCATCCCGGAGCTGCGCGACGTCGAGATCGAGCTCGAGGCGGTCGCCGCCGAGGCCGGTCGTTCGACGGCGGTCGCGGCCCGGTTGCGCGCACACCCACCGCCCGATCTGGCCACGATCGCCGGCCTGCCAGGCGGCCCACCGTTCGCGGCGGCCGTCGAGGCGTTCCTCGCCCGTCACGGCCACCTCGGTCACGTCCGGGAAGACCTGATGGACCCGTCGTGGCACGAGGACCCGCGACCGCTCCTCGTCGAGATCGGACGTCGCATCGGACGACCGGTGACTCGGGCGGAGGAGCGCTGGCCACGGCGAGCGGCAGCGGCCGAAGCCCGCGCCGACGCCGTTCGCGCGATCCTCGCCGATCGGCCGGACGAGCTCGCCGAGTTCGAAGCCCTGCTGGCGACTGCGCGCGAGATCGGACCGCTGACCGAGGGTCACAACTACTGGATCGACCGGATGGTCGGCGATCGGCTGCGCCGGTTCAGCCGACGGGTGGGCCGTCGCCTCGCGCGGGACGACGTCCTCGCCGGCCCGGACGACGTGGCCTATCTCCGCCGGAGTGAGATCGCGGACCTGATCCGCGACCCGCTCGATCGACGCGCGCTCATCGCGGAGCGGCGGGCGCGGCATGCGGCGCAGGCGACGATCCGCCCGCCACGCAAGGTCGGCCGAGTGTCGGAGTCACAGCCCGGCGCGAAGGCCGACCGCTTCGACGGGGCCCGGTTCGACCCGGTCGACGACCGGACGCTCAAGGGGACCGGTGCCTCGACCGGGATCGTTCGCGGGCCGGCCCGGGTCGTCCACGGGCCTGACGACTTCGAGCGCGTCCAGCCGGGCGACATCGTGATCGCGACCGCATCGAACCCAGGCTGGGTTCCGCTCTTCTCGATCGCGGGCGGGTTCGTGACCGATGCCGGTGGTGTCCTGTCGCACGCCGCGGTCGTGGCCCGTGAATTCGGGCTGGCGGCGGTCGTCGGGACCGGTGACGCGACGACCCGGATCGCCGACGGCCAGCTGATCGAGATCGACGGAACGACCGGCCTGGTCAGGCTGGGGTGACCATCGGCCAGGGGAGCGCCTCCGAGAGCCCGCCACCGCCCGACGAGCGCGGGCCGACCCACCTCCCGGGCCGCCTGCTGTCGCCGATGATGCTCGGGATCGCCAGCGGGGCGATTCTCGTGCCCCTCAACTCGACGATGCTCGCCGTCGGCTTGCCGAGCGTGATGGCCGCGTTCGCGGTTCCGCCCGACGCCGCGGCGACGCTGGTGACCGTCTATCTCGGTGCGGTGGCGGTGGCCGTCCCGATCAGCGGCAGCGTCGGGGACCGCTTCGGTCACCGTCGAGCGTTCCTGGTCGGTGTCGCCGGGTTCGGTGTCGCCTCGCTCGGCGCCGCCCTCGCGCCCGCGTTCGGCGTCCTGATCCTCGCCCGCGTTCTCCAGGCCGCCAGCGGCGCCCTCGTCTCGACCAGCTCGGTTGCCCTCGTCCGGGCGCTTGCCCCACCGGCCCGGCGCGGAGCGGCGTTCGGGCTGTTCGACATGCTCGTCTCGACGAGCGCCGCCCTCGGGCCGCTCGTCGGGGGACTGATCGTCGGCGCCTTCGACTGGCGCGCCATGTTCCTGCTTGCCGCCCCGCTGGCGGTCGTTGCGGCGCTGGCGGTGGGCCTCCGGCCGGACCCAGTCGTGGCGGCGCGGGCGCGCGGCGAGGTCGCCGCCCGGCGGCCGATCGACGGTCCCGGCCTGGCGCTGCTCGCGGCGCTTCTGGTCGCCCTCCTGGTGGCGTTGCGCGCCGGCCGCGACGGCCCGATCGCGCTCGTGGCCGCCGTCGCGGTCCCGCTCCTTCTTGCGGCATTCGTCCGGTTCGAGCTGCGGACCGAGCACCCGGCCGTCGATCCACGCCTGTTCGCGTCGCGTCCGTTCGCGGCGGCGGTCGCCGGCGTCTTCGGCGCCACGATCATCCTCCACGGCACGCTGGTCATCGTCCCGCTCCTCGTCGAGGTCCTCCAGCGCGGCAGCCCGGAGACGAGCGGCCTCGTCCTGCTCGGCATCAGCGCCCTCGGGGCGATCACCGCGCCGTTCGGCGGCCGCCTCTCGGACCGGGTGGGTCGGCGCGGGCCGGCGGTCCTGGGCGCCGTCGTGGCCCTGGCCGGCCTGGCGATCCTGTGGCAGCTCTCGACGGTCGCATCGGCGATCGGGCTGGGCCTGATCCTGGCGCTCGTCGGGGCGGGCATGGGCCTCGCCGGCTCACCCCGCCAGGCGGCCGCATTCGATGCCATCGGCCCGGACCGGATCGGGATGGCTGCCGGGACGTACTACACGGGCCGCTACCTCGGCGGCGTCGTCGGGGCGAGTCTCGCGGGTGCGGTCCTCGGTGGGGCCGTGACCGCGGACGGGGTGACGCTCGGCTTCGGGATCATGGCCCTCGTGGCGATCGCGATGGTCGTGGCGTCGGCGGGGCTGCCGGCACGCCGCTGACGCCCGGCGCGGTATCGTCCGCGCATGCCCCGCGCAAAGGCTGCTCCCAGACCGGCCGACGATTCCGACGACGCACCGCTGAAGCGGCTCGGCGGCGGGCGCTGGCAGACCCGCGACGAGCGGTTCACGATCGAGCCGCAGTCAGGCACCTGGGTGGTCGTCGACGCCGAGCAGACCGACGACTTCGGCATGGCCCTGGTCCGTGGGCCGTACTCGAGCCTGACGAACGCGAAAACAGCGATCTCCGGCGTCCGCACGAGCGCGCCGGCCGAGTCCCCGCTGGTCGGGCGGATTGCGCAGCGGAAGAGCCGGCCGGCGGCCGAGACGGCGTCGGCGCCCGACAAGGTTGCGACGGCCGCGACGGGACGCGGCGGGGCAGGGGTGCGGCCCGCCGCCGCGGGCGACACCGCGCCGATCCCGGCAGTGCGGGCGACACGTGCGACCCGTGCGAACCGTGCCGAGCCCGATGCACCGGCTGGGCCCGCCTGGCTGGCCGACCTCGACGCCGCCGGGCGGGGTCGTGCCCGGCGCCTGATCGCCCGGCTCGAGCAGGCCGGCGTCGGCGACGCGGCCGGAGTCGCCCGGCGCGACCTCCTCGGCGACGTCCCAGCGGTGGCGACGATTGCCCTCGGCCGACGGCTGGCCGAGCTCGGTGCGGACGCGACGCCCGCCGAGGTAGCCGCGCTCCTCGCGGATGGCCGCGACGACCGCTTCGACGTCCGCTGGCGCCTCGTTGACGGGGCCGGCCGTCCGATCGTGCTCAGCATGCGCCAGGTCCGCCGCGGCTGATGTCGGTCGGGCGACACATGCGTCGTTCATCGCCACCGTCATCAGTTCCCTAGTATCGAGCGATGAAGATCGGATTGCTCCTGCCCCAGGCAGCCTCCGACGGCGGCGAGACCTGGCGAGAGATCTCGGCGCTGTCCCGCCAGGCGGAGGACGGCGGCGCCGACAGCCTGTGGCTGATCGACCACTTCTTCCATCGCGAGGACGGGGCAGCGATCGGCGCCGAGACCGGGATTGTCGAGCCGTGGACCTTGCTCAGCGCGCTCGCCGCGACGACGAGCCGGGTGGAACTCGGCACGCTCGTCCTGTCGACATCGTTCCGTCCCGCCGGACTTCTCGCGAAGATGGCCGTCACGGCCGACGAGGTGTCGGGCGGCCGGCTGATCCTCGGCCTGGGCTGCGGCTGGCACGAGCCCGAGTACACCGCGTTCGGCCACCCGTTCGACCATCGGGTCGGGCGGTTCGAGGACGCCCTGCGGATCACCGCCCCGCTCGTTCGTGGCGAGCGGATCACCCACGAGGGTCCGTACCAGCAGGTCCGCGAGGCGGCGATCCTGCCGGCCCCGATCCGGCCGGACCTGCCGATCCTGGTCGCGGCCAAGGGCGAGCGCATGCTCCGCCTCACGGTCGAGCTCGCGGACCTGTGGCAGACCGCCTGGTTCGGCCTCCCGGACGAGCGCTACCGAGGCCGCCATCGCGATCTGCTTGCGGCGTGTTCAGCCGCCGGCCGGGATCCACGCTCGATCGGGATCACGGTCGGGGTCGACGTGGTCGAGGACGAGCCCGGACCGAACGCCCTACCCCTCGACACGGGCGCGATCGCCGACGCGCTGCGGACCTGGGCGGCCGAGGGCGCCGATCACATCCAGCTCGGCGTCCGGCCGGCGACGCCGGCCACGTACGCGATCGTCCTCGACGGGATCCGGCGCTACCGGGGTTGAGTCGGGCCCCGCCGGACGCGCCGACCGGGCGCCACGACGGTCTCGTCGGCCGCCTTGCGCTGGGCATCCTGGATCTGCTTGAACACCTTGCCCATGCCCGGCTTCATCAGCTTGCGGTCGGCCGCCGCGGCCTCGCGGTCCCGCCGGCGGAGGCGCTCGGCCTCGCGCGGATCGAGCTGATCGTCGCTATCCATGACGCCATCGTCGCCGCGATCGCCGGACAGCGTCAATCCCGGGCCGGCTACGCGGCATTGGACGCCGCGATCGAGCTCCGCCGGATCCGGGCCAGGGTGTGGCGACTCCTTCACGACGCCCGTCGATCCGGGCGGTTCGCCCGAGGAGCCTAGACGTTGCTCCCGGTGACGATCAGGACGGCCGGACCGTCCGGCCGCGGACCGGCGAGGAGGCCGGCCCACGACGCCGCCGCGGCACCTTCGACCGTGATCCCAAGCTCCTCGGTCAACTCGGCCTGGGCGGCGCGGAGGTCGTCGTCGGACACGATCCGCATCTCGTCGACTCGGCCCGGCATCAGGGCGACTGCGGCAGGGATCGCGATCCGCGAGGCGATCCCGTCGGCGTAGGTCGAGACGAACTCTGTGTCGATCGGGCGGCCCTCCCGCCAACTCATCGTCATCGCCGCCGCGCCTTCGGCCTGGACGCCGACGACCCGACAGGCCGGAGTCGCGGTCCGCAGCCACGACCCAACGCCGTTGATCAGTGCGCCGTTGCCGACCGGGATCGAGATGACGGACGGCGCGGGGATGACCCCACTGTCGGCGGCATCGGTCAACTCGACGGCCAAGGTGGCGGCGCCGGTCGAGATCCGGGGATCCTCGCCGTCGACGAGCAGATGGGCGCCGCGATCGGCAGCGTGATCCTCGGAAGCAGTGCGCGCCGCGTCGAAGTCGTCGCCGACCTCGATGACGTTCGCACCGAGCGCCCTCATCCGGGCGATCTTGGCCCGGTTCGCGTTGACGGATGCGAATACGACGGCCGGCAGACCGCGAGCGCGGGCGGCGAACGCGACGCCCTGCCCGAAGTTGCCGGCCGAAGCGCACACGACCGCTCGATCGGGCGAGATCGCGCCCTCGTCGGCGAGCGCCTGGACCGCGACCCACGTCCCGCGGCCCTTGAACGAGCGGATCGGGTTGATCGTCTCGACCTTGACGATGACCGGGACCCCAAGCCTCGCCGTCAGGACCTCATGGACGAACTGCGGGCTGTCGCGGAACGCGGGGTGGATCGTGGTGTGGGCAGCCCGGATGGCGCCGGCCTCGAGCTCGGGGATCGCCAGCATCGGTCAGGCCCCGCCGACCGATTCCCAGCCGTTGCTGGACCACGAGGCCGCGATCGCCTGCTGGACCCGGGCGACGGCGGCGGCGTCCTCGAAACTCGGCGCGGATGGCCGGCTCGTCGCGATCGCCGTCAGGAATTCGGCGGCCTCGATGACCTTGAGATCATCGAACCCGAGCCCGACGCCCCAGCCCGGGTTGAAGGCGGCGTGACGAGGGTGGGCGGGTCCACTCAGCTCGGTCGTCCAGCCTTCGTCTGCCGGGCTCGCGTCGTTGCGCCGGAACCGGCGCAGCTCGTTCATCCGCTCGAACGTCCAGGCCAGCGCGCCGGTCGTGCCGTGGACCTCGAACGCGAGGTCGCACTGCGAGCCCGTGATCACCCGGCACGCTTCGAGCGTGCCCTGCGCCCCACCCTGGAAGCGGACGAGCGCTCCGACGTAGTCCTCGTTCGTCACGTCGCCGCGCGGATCGTCGGGCGAAGCCGTGTCGTAATGGGTGCCGCCGGGGCGGGGGAGCGGTCGCGAGGCGATGAACGTCCGGCGATTGCCGACGACGTCGGCGATCGGTCCCGCGATCAGGTGGGCCATGTCGATCGCATGCGAGAGCAGATCGGACAGCGTGCCATGACCCTGCTCCGCGCTGAATCGCCACGAGAGGACGCCGTTCGGGTCCTTCGCGTAGCCGTTCAGGAAGCGGCCTCGATAGTGGGTCAGCTCGCCGATCGCCCCGGCCGAGATCAGATCGCGGGCACGCTGGACGACCGGCGCCCAGCGATAGTTGTAGCCGACGAACGTGATGAGCCCAGACGACCGGCCGAGGGCGGCGGCCTCGAGTGTCTCCTCGGGCGACCGCCCGACCGGCTTCTCGCACAGGATGTGCTTGCCTGCGGCCAGCGCAGCACCGATCACCTCGAGGTGGGCGGCGTTCGGCGCGGTGATGCTGATCGCCTCGATCGCCGGATCGGTGACGACATCGCGCCAGTCCGTCGTCGCGCGCTCGTACCCGAACCGGTCGCGGGCGGCTTCGGCCCGGCCGGGATCGACGTCGGCGCAGGCGACCAGGCGGGCGTCGACGTCGCGGTCGCGGAACCGGTCGCCGACGAGCTTGTACGACCGGCTGTGGGCATCGCCCATCCAGCCCATGCCGATCACGCCGATCCCGATCGTCCGCCGCATTGCTCGCCTCCTCGGCAAAGGGTAGCCGGATGGGACCGTGCTCAGCGCAGGATCTCGACCGCATCCCCATCCGTGACGATGTGCTCGCGGCCCACACGCTGTCCGTCAAACCGGGCCGACGGACCCCAGACCCTGGCACCGCTGAACGCGGCGGCGCATCAACGGGGCGTCAGGCCTCCGTCCGCTGGGTGATCCTCGGACCCGCGTAGCGATCGCGGCGCAGCCAGACCCACAGGGCGACGAGGAAGCGGGCAACGAGGCTGATCCCGTAGCTCGCGCACCAGACGCAGACCGCGCCGATCACGAACAGCTGGAGCCACGTGAAGTAGACCTCGAATACGACGCCGAGCAGCGACAGGCCGTAGTGGGCCGCGAGAAGGCGACCGTCGTTCGTCCGCCACCACGCGATCGCGAGTTCGAGCAGGGCCAGCGACAGCCCGACCCCGAACACGGCCACCGGAATCCCGCCGATCCGGCTGTAGACCGACAGGGCAACCTCCTCGCAGCCCTTCAGCGGGCCGCAGGCGGGCAACTCGCCGCGCAGCTCGACCCACGAGAGGTAGCCGGCGATCAATAGCCCAACGAGATCGAGCGACGCGAGCACGATCGCCGGGTGCAGCCGCCGCAGGGTCCGCCACCCGGCGGCGAGCGCGGTCACGAGCCGGCGACGGCGGCGGCAGCCGCGATGGCCGCGGCGAGCTCCGGATAGGTGGATCCGCGGAACGGTACGCCCGCCACGATCAGCGACGGTGTCGAGTCGACTCCGGCCGCCGCGGCGGCGATAACGCCGTCCGCGACGGACCGGGCCGCGTCGGGTCCATCAAGATCGGCCACGAACCGGACCGGATCAAGGCCGAGGACGTCGGCCATCGCGATCAGCCGGTCCCGTTCGAACGCGCCGGCATTCTCGCGGAGACCCTGGTTCGCGTACAGCGTCGCCCACATGTCCCAGAACCGGCCCTGCCGCTCGGCTGCCCAGGCGGCCTGCTCAGCCGACTTCGACTCGGGCCCCAGGAACGCGAACCCCTTGAACACGATCTTGACCGTTCCCGAAGCGAGTTCGTTCGCGACGAGGCCCGGGAGGATGTTCTCGCCCCAGCGGGCGCATGCCGGACACTGGAAGTCCTCGTACAGGTCGATGACGACGGGCGCGCCCTCGGCGCCGAGCGTCCTGCCGGACGTCGCGACGCCGGCCGGAGCCGCGGCTCGCACGACCGTCGGGTCCGGCGGCGCGGGCTGGTTCATGACGAGCGCGGCACCGACGATCAACAGTCCCGCGATCAGCGAGGCGACGGTCATGGCGCCGATCCCGAATCGGCGTCTTCGCTTCGCGGGCGTTCGTCCCTGCTCGCGGCGGGCTGCGAGCGTTGCGGTTCGTCGCTCGCGCCGAAGGGGTCGGGCCGGTTGGCTGGACATGGAGGCTCCTTGTTGACGTTCCCGTCCACGATCGGCCGAAGCCCACCATGCCGACGTGGGCCATAGCTCCCGAATTCGCCTGACCAACGGCCGGGCAATCGACTGGATGCACCGGGTGACCCGCCCGTCCGATGGGGTCGTGGATGTCGCCCGCCTGCCAGCGTTCCTCGCCGACCGATCGCTGGAACCGGGCGTCAGCGCACTCGTTGGCGGCCACGTCGTCGACCGGCCCGGGCGGCGATCCGTGGAGCCGCTCACCGTGCTGATCCGGGAGGGGCGGATCGCGGGCCTGGCCGGGCCGGACGACGGGATGCCCGACGGCGCGTCCCTACTGGGCCGTCCAGCCTCCGTCGATCGTCAGGACCGTGCCGGTAACCATCGCCGCCGCCGGTGAGGCGAGGTACAGGAACGCAGCGGCGATCTCGTCGGTCGTGGCGACGCGGCCCGCCGGGATCCGGGCCAGGACCGAAGCGAGGAACTCCGGGTCGTCGAGGCGCTCGGCCGTCCCCGGGGTGTACGTCCACGTCGGAGCGACGGCGTTGACGGTCACCCCGTGCGGCGACCACTCCAGCGCGAGGACCTTCGTCAGCCCGATCACCGCGGCCTTGCTCGCCGAGTAGGCCGCGTGACGGCGGATGCCGACCAGGCCGGCCTGGGAGGCCATGTTGATGATCCGGCCCGAGCCCTGCGGGAGCATCCGCCGGGCGGCCGCCTGCGAGGCGAAGAAAAGCCCTCGGACGTTCACCGCGAAGAGCTCGTCCCACTCCTCCTCGGTCGCGTCGATCGCGTCGTGATTCGTGCCGAGCCCGGCGTTGTTGACGAGGATGTCGAGCCGGCTGAAGGCGTCGATCGTGGCCGCGACGCCGCGCTCGATCGACGTGACCGTCGTGAGATCCAGCTCGATCGCCCGGGCGTCCCCGCCGCCATCCCGGATCCGGGCGGCGATCCTCTCGGCGGCGTCGGTCCGGCGGCCGGCAACCGCGACGCGCGCTCCGGCGGTCGCGAACGCCGCCGCCAGGTCCGCGCCGATTCCGCCGGTCGCGCCCGTGATGAGGGCCACCTGGCCGGCGATCGAGAAGGTCGTGTCGGTCACCCCCGGAGCGTACCGCCTCCGACCGGCCGCGGGGCCGGGCAGAATGACCCGGTGACCGAGCCCACCCTCAGCCCGCGCCGCCTGAACCGTGCGCTCCTCGCCCGTCAGTTGCTCCTCGAGCGGTCGCCCCTGTCGATCGAGGCGGCGATCGAGCTGGTCGGCGGACTCCAGACGCAGTACGCGCCGTCCGGCTACGTGGGGCTGTGGACGCGGCTCGCCGGCTTCCGGCGCGACGACATGACCGCTGCCCTCGACGAGCGCACGATCATCCAGGCGACGCTCCTCCGAACGACGATCCACATGGTCTCGCGGCGCGAGTTCTGGCGCTATGCCCTGGGCGTGCGCAAGGCGCGCCGGACGTGGGCCCTCCGAATCCCCGGCCGCGGCGACGAGGCGGCGATGATCGAGGCGGCCGACCAGACTCGGGCCGCCCTTGCGGACGGTCCGAAGACGGTCAAGGAGCTCGACGGGCTCGTGACCGGGTTCCTGGGCAATGCCGGGCTATGGGTCGATCTCGTCCGCGTCCCCCCGTCGGGTACGTGGGAGCGTCGCCGGGCGGATCGCCTGGGCCTCGCAGAGACGTGGGTCGGTCCGGAGGACGCGACCGAGGAGGAGGGCCTGGGCCACCTCGTGCGGGCCTATCTGCGCGGCTTCGGGCCAGCCGCATGGAAGGACATCGCCTCGTGGGCCGGCATCTCGATCACGGCTGCCCGGCGTGGTGGCGAACGCCTCGACCTGGTTCGCTTCCGAGACGAGGGCGGTCGCGAGCTGCTCGACCTGCCGGGTGCTCCGTTACCCGACGCCGACACCCCGGCGCCGGTCCGGTTCCTGCCCCACTGGGAGGCGACGCTCCTGGTGCATGCCCGGCGAACCGGGATCCTGCCTGAGGAACACCGGCCGCGGGTCTTCACCACGAAGAACCCGTTCTCCGTCGGGACGGTCCTTGTGGACGGCCGGGTGGTCGCGGCCTGGTCGTGGCGCGAGGGTCGGATCGAGATCGAGGAGTACGAGTCGATCGCGGCCCGCGATCGGGACTCGATCGAGGACGAGCGGGCAGCGCTGGAGGCATTCCATGCCTGACGACCGTCCTGCGCAACCGGAGTTACTGATGCGCCGTGCCTTCGCGGCCGACGCTGACGCGGTCCGCCAACTCGTCCATGCCGCCTACGCCCACTATGAGCCGCTCCTCGGTCGGACCCCGATGCCGATGCTCACCGACTACGACGCCGCGGTCCGCGACCACGAGGTCTGGGTGCTCGAGACGCCCGGCGGTGTCCTCGCCGCCGTCCTCGAGCTGATCGAGCGCCCCGCCCGTCTCTGGATAGACAACGTCGCGGTCGAGCCCGCGTGGCAGGGCAGGGGACTGGGCCGGCGACTGCTTGCCTTCGCCGACGACGAGGCCCGCCGCCGGGGCCTGCCCGAGCTCGGCCTGCTCACGAACGAGCGCTACACGGCGAACATCGCGATGTACGAGCGCTACGGTTATCGCGAGACGCGTCGCGAACCGCACCTCGGCACGGACCTGGTCCACTTCCAGAAACCGACCCCGGGCCGACCCGGCGCGGGCGAGCGGACGCTCAGAAAGCGCGCTTGAAGATCACGAACCCCACGATGACGATCACGACGAGCAGCGCGATCTGCATCGGCGGCATCGTCGAGATCGTGTACGCGGCGTTGTCGACGAACTGCCCGAGGGCGACCCCCGCGTCCATCTGGCCACCACCGCCAGAACCACCGCCGGCGACCCCGGTCGCCGTCCCAACCCCGTTGCCGTACTCGACCATGGCCGTATGATGCGCCGGCGCGATCCCCCATGGCAAGAGCCTGTGGGTGCGCGGACGTCACGGCCTCAGTCGAGGTGGAAGATCTCCTCGAGTCGCCGGTGGAATCCGGTCGCTGGGTCCGTGAGCGGATCGATCAGCCCGGCCATCTCAGCCTGCCAGCGATCGTTGACCTCGGTTGCGGCCATCGCCATGCGGAAGGCGTCGAAGTCCTCGACGTCGAGGCAGGCGAACAGCCGGTCCCCGTCGAGGAAGATCGAGTAGTCGCGGGCGCCGGCCGTCCGGAGCGCGTCGAGCATGTCCGGCCAGACCGCCGCGTGGCGGCGCCGGTACTCCGCCTCGGCCCCGGGCCGCAGGCGCATCGTGAAGCCCACCCGTTCCATGGCACCTCCAATGAATCGCGGCGCCCCGAAGGCCGAGCCTCCGGGGCGCCGCTCCGCGTTCGCGAAAACGAGGAGCTAGAAGTCGAACTGGTCGACGTTCGTGGAGTCGAACCGGAAGGCTGGGCCGAGGATGACGACCCCGTCCTTGCCGATCGTGTAGGGCTGGTCCTTGTTCAAGCCCTTGACCGTGAACGTCTCTCCTTCCTTGCCCGTGATCTCTCCGGCGATGAGCTTCTGAGCCACGATGTACGAGAGGTAGCCGAGGTCCGGAACGCTCCACAGGCCGAAGACCGGGGACGTGCCGTCCTTGACGAACGCCTTCATGTCGTTCGGGAAGCCGAGGCCGGTGACCTTGACCGTGGACGACTTGCCGGCCTTCTGGACGACCTGGGCGCCGGCCAGGATGCCGACGGTGGTCGGGGCGACGATGACCTTGAGGTTCGGGTACTTGGTCAGGAGGGCCTGCGCCTGCTGGGTGCTCTTGGTCGCGTCGTCGTCGCCGTAGACGGTGTCGACGAGCTTGAGGCCCTTGTACTTGTCGGTGGCGAGGGTCGTCTTCATCAGCTCGATCCACGCGTTCTGGTTGGTGGCTGTGGCCGCCGCCGAGAGGATCGCGATCTCGCCCGTGCAGCTCGGCGCGAGCTCGCAGGCCCAGTCGGCGAGGTTCACGCCGACACCGCTGAAGTCAACCTGGTTGACGAACACGTCATACGCCCCGACCGCGGGGCTCGAGTCGAAGCCGACGACCTTGATGCCGGCGGCCATCGCCGCCTTCAGGGCCGGAGCGACCTCATCCTTGCCGTCGGCCGAGATGATGATCGCGTTGACCTTCTGGGTCGTGAGGTCGGTGATGAACGGGATCTGGAGGTCGGCCTTGGCCTCGTTCGGGCCGACCTGGATGACCTTGCCGCCGGTCTCGCCGGCCGCCTTGTCGACGCCGGTCTTGGCGGCGGCGAAGTACTGGTTGACGATGTCCTTCGGCAGGTAGCCGACCGTGATCGCCGCCGCAGCGCCGGAGCCGCCCGGGGCGGTCGACGTGGCCGGCTTCGGGGTGGCGGCCGCGCCGCATGCTGCGAACAGCATGACGGTGACCGTTGCCAGGGCGATCGTTCGCCCGGCTGATCTGAGTTTCAAGGCTGAGTCCTCCTCATCGTGCGCGTCCTACCTCACCACGGCGAACCGAGTCGACCGGCGGAGGCCGTCCTCCACGGACTCGATCGATGGCCGACTTGGCCTGGTGAGCGGAGTTGGGGATGACGACCGAGAGGATCAGGAGCAGCCCGAGGGCGATGCTCTGGACCTCGACCGTCACGCTGGCAAGGCGGAGGGCGTTCTGCATGACCGCCACGGCGATGACCGCGAGGGCCACGCCCGGGATCGAACCCCGTCCGCCGAAGATGTTCACGCCGCCGAGGAGCACGACGGTCACGACCGTCAGGGTCATGCCCTGGGCGGCGTCGGCCCGGGCGCTCGACAGGCGAGCCGTCAGGATGATCCCGGCAAGGGCGGCAATCAGCCCTGAAAGGACGAACAGCGCGATCTTGAGGCGGGTCACGCGGACGCCCGAGAAGCGCGCCGCGCCCTGGCTCCGGCCGACGGCGTAGACCTGCCGCCCGATCCATGTTCGATGGAGCACGACGCCCAGGCCGGCCGCGAGGGCCACGAAGACCACGAACGGCCACGGGATCAGCGTCCCGGGCACGTGGCCGAAGCCGAATTCGGTGAAGGCCGTCGGGAAGTCGCTGACGCCGCGCGGCCCAAGGACGATCAGGGCGAGGCCCCGGAAGAGGGCAAGCGTCCCGAGGGTCACGACGAGGGACGGCAGTCCCGCCTTGGCGATGAGCAGGCCGTTGAGCAGACCGCCCAGGGCGCCGACCAGGAGCACGATCGGGATCGCGGCCTCGAGCGGCACGCCGGCCGCCCACAGGAAGCCGAGGACCGCGCTGGCGAGTCCCGCCATCGATTCGACGGACAGGTCGATCTCGGCAGCGATGATGATCAGGGTCATCGGCAGGGCCATGATCGCGACCTCCATGAGGGCGGCGATCAGGTTGGCGAAGTTGCCGGCGGTCAGGAAGAACGGCGACAGGGCCGTCCCGGCGACGATCAGTCCGAGCAGGGCGACGATCAGGAGCGTCTCCCAGCGGACGAACCGCCCCCAGGCGGGCCGGCCGGAACGGGTCGCGCGGGCGACGGTCATCGGCTCGCCCGGTGCGACGAGGCGCGTCGCATGCGACGCAGGATCAGGGCGTCGGCGGCGACCGCCGCGAGGATCACCACGCCGTAGATCGCCTGGAGCCAGAACTGCGACAGCCCGACGAGGATCAGGGCGTTCGCGATGAACCCGAGGAACAGGGCGCCGATCGCGGCCCCGGCGAGCGTGCCCGAGCCGCCGAAGATGTTCACCCCACCGACGACGACCGCGGCCACGATCGCAAGGCCCGCGCCGGTCGCGGCCGTGCCGTTGATCGTGCCGAACTCCATGACCCACATCACCCCGGCCGCGCCGGACAGCAGGCCGCACAGGGCGAAGGCGGTGAAGACGACGCGCTTCGAGGGGATGCCCAGGATCGCTGCGGCCTCGGGATTGCTGCCGACCGCGTAGAGCTGCCGGCCGAACCGGCTGTAACGCAGGACGAACATCCCGGCGGTGACGACCGCGACCGAGATCAGGACGAAGATCGGGATCCCGAGGATGTCGCCGCGGGCGGGGTCGGTGAAGCCCTGGGGCAGGCCGGCGACCGGGACCTGGTGGCTGCCGGCGATGAAGTAGTCGATCCCGCGGAAGACGCTCAGCGTACCGAGGGTCGCGACGATCGCGGGCACCCGGAGGAACGCGATGATGAAGCCGTTGATCATCCCGAGGACGAGGCCGAGCAGGAGCCCGACGAGGATCGCGGCCGGGGAGTTCAGGGTCTGGCTCTCGAGCGTGACCGCGACCACGTAGGCGACGAGGCCGATCATCGCCTCGACCGACAGATCGACGTTGCGCGTGATGATCACGAGCGCTTCGCCGATCGCGGCCACCGCCGTCACGGCCGCGAGCACGGCAACCTGGCTCAGGTTGGAGGCGGTCAGGAACTGGGGTGCGGAGATCGAGACGAGTCCGCCCACGACGAACATGATCGCGACGAGGGTCAGCTCGCGCTGGCGGGCCGCGGCCATGAGCCAGCGCCGCGCGTTGCCGGTCGCAGGAGCGATCGTCACGACGCCATCAACCATGTCCGCCGCCCCCCGGCGCCGGTGCCATCGGCGCGTCGGCATCGCCCGTCCCGGGCTGACTGCCGGTCGCGGCGAACATCACCCGCTCCTCGGTGGCCCGATCACGGGGGATCTCGGCGGTCAGGCGGCCTTCGTGGAGGACGAGGATCCGGTCGGACATCGCGAGGACCTCTGGCAGGTCGCTCGAGATCAGGACGATCCCGAGACCGGCCGCGGCGAGCTCGCCGATGATCCGGTGGACCTCGACCTTGGCCCCGATGTCGATCCCGCGAGTCGGCTCGTCGAGGATCAACACGCGCGGCTTCGAGGCCAGCCACTTGGCCAGGACGACCTTCTGCTGGTTGCCACCCGACAGGGCCCCGACGAGCTGGTCCACGCCGGTCATCCGGACGTTGAACTGCTTCGTGTACTCGTTGGCGACCTCGCGCTCGCGCGCCGCCCGAACCAGGAGCCGCGGGAAGAGGCGCGGCAGGATCGGCAGGGTCACGTTCTGGGCGATCGTGAAATCGAGGACGAGACCCTCCTGGTGACGGTCCTCGGGGAGATAGGCGATGCCGCCGTGCATCGCCTCCGACGGGCTCGCGTACGACACCGCCACGCCGCCCAGGCGGACCTCGCCGGAATCGCGTCGGTCGATACCGAACAGGACGCGGGCGACCTCGGTCCGGCCGGCTCCGACCAGCCCGGCGAAGCCGACGATCTCGCCGGCGCGCACGGTGAACGAGATGTCGCGGAAGGCGCCCGCCCGGGTCAGGTGGTCGACTTCGAGGAGCACGTCGCCGACCGGCGTCTCGACCTTCGGGAAGAGGGAGACGGCCCGTCCGACCATGTGCCGGACCAGGTCCGCGGTGGTCAGCGTCGCGGTCTCGGTCGTGATCACGTGGCGACCGTCGCGGAAGACGGTTGCCCGGTCGCACAGGGCAAAGACCTCGTCGAGGCGATGGCTGACGAACAGGATCGAGACGCCGCGCTCGCGCAAGCGGCGGACGATCGTGAACAGGCGCTCGACCTCGTGGGCCGACAGCGACGCCGTCGGCTCGTCGAGGATGAGGACGCGTGCCTCGACCGACAGGGACTTGGCGATCTCGATCAGCTGCTGATCGGCCATCGACAGGCCGCGAACCGGCGCGCCGACGTCGAACTGGACGCCGAGCTGGTCGAAGAGGGTCTGCGCCGAGCGCCGGGTCGAGCCCCAGTCGATCGCGCCGAACCGGCCGGACGGGGCATGGCCGATGAAGACGTTCTCGGCGACGGTCAGATCCGGGAACAGGCGCGGTTCCTGGTGGACGACGGCGATCCCGAGCGCCCGGGCGCGGGCCGGGCCGGCGATCTGGATCGGCTCGCCGTCGAGGAGGATCTCACCGCTGTCCGGCTGATGGATGCCGGCCAGGATCTTGACGAGCGTGCTCTTCCCGGCGCCGTTCTCGCCGACGAGGGCATGGACCTCGCCCGGCAACAGCTCGATCGAGACGCCGTCGAGGGCCTGGGTGGCGAGGAAGCGCTTGGAGATTCCGCGCAGCTCCGCCCGGGGCGCGGCTGCGGTGGCCGCCCCGGCCGGCGGCTCGTGGGGGGTCACGCCCGGGACCTCGAGGGATCGAGCTCGTCGGAGCCGCGCGAGCGCCGCCCATCGCCGTCCGTGTTCGTCCCGTCGACGAGGCGCACATCGATGTTCCGCTGAGCCAGGTCGGCGACCATGCCCGCCGGGGCCGCGGCGTCGGTCAGGACGATGGCGATCTTGTCGGTCGGGCAGAAGGTGGCGAACGCGGCCCGCTCCCACTTCGTGTGGTCGACGATCGCGATGACCTCGCGGGCGGCGGCGACCATCGAGCGCTTGATCTGGGCCTCCTCGTCGGTGGCGTCCGACAGGCCCGACTCGACGGTGAAGCCGGCTGCGCCGAGGAACGCGGTCTGGACGTTGATCCGGTCGAACAGGCCGTCGCCCAGCTGGCCGACGACCGACAGGGCCTCCCAACGAACCCGGCCGCCGAGCATCAGGACGGTGATCCCGGGATGGCCGGCCAGCTCGCTTGCGATCCGGAGGCCGTTCGTGATGATCGTGAGCTGGCTCCAGCCGCCCTTCGTCTTCAGGTGGCGAGCGACGGACAGGGCGGTCGTGCTGGCGTCCATCACGATGCTTTCGCCGTCGTGGACCAAGGCCGCGGCGGCCGCTCCGATCTGGACCTTCTCGTCGGCCTGGAGGCGCTCGCGGATGTCGAATGAGAGCTCCGCCCGGCTGCGATCCGCCGCGATCGCGCCGCCATGAGCCCGGACGAGTCGGTGGCCGGCCTCGAGGATCACCAGGTCCTTGCGGATCGTGACCGTCGACACTGCGAACCGGGCGGCCAGATCGGCGACACGGGCACGGCCGTGCTCTTCGACGAGGCGGGCGATGTGGTCCTGACGTTCTCGCGCAAAGACATCCTTCGGCGAGCCGCTCGCGGAACCGGGCAAGGACGCTCCTTCGGGGCGGATCGGGGATGGCGGGCTCGAACCGGCAACAATTGAGTTTCGATTGGTTGCCTGCCGCACACTAATCGCATCGTGAATGGAATGTCAAGAAAGGAATTGCAATCAAACGAAACCTATGTCAGCCTGTGTGGATCGCCAGCAGCGGAAGCCGTGATCGACAACCTTGCCGTCATGTCCACGTTCGCTGGCAGATCGCTCCGGCCGGCGGCGCAGCGGCGTCCCGTACTCCTCCGGATCACGCGACGGCGCCGGCCGGGAGCGATCACGATGGACATGAGGATTGCGCCCGACGGGCGATGGAGGATCGCGTGACCAGCAACCCGGCCGTCGTCGCGGCGCTCAGGGCCCAGCGCATCGAGCTCCCGTCGTGGGCATTCGGCAACTCCGGGACGCGCTTCAAGGTCTTCGCCCAGAAGGGCGTTCCGCGGACGCCCGAGGAGAAGATCGCGGACGCGGCGGAAGTCCAGCGCTACACCGGCGTCGCGCCCAGCGTCGCCCTTCACATCCCCTGGGACCAGGTCGACGACTACGCGGCGCTCGCCCGTCATGCCGCGGAGTGCGGGGTCTCCCTCGGGACGATCAACTCGAACGTGTTCCAGGACGACGACTACATGCTCGGCAGCGTCTGCAATCCGGATCCGCGGGTCCGGCGCAAGGCGCTCGACCATCTCCTGGCCTGTATCGACATCATGGACGCGACCGGCTCGCGCGACCTGAAGCTGTGGTTCAGCGACGGGACCAACTATCCCGGCCAGGACGACATCCGGGCCCGTCAGGACCGCCTCGCCGAGGCCCTCGCCGCCGTCCATGCCCGCCTCGGGCCGGATCAGCGGATGCTCCTGGAGTACAAGTTCTTCGAACCGTCGTTCTACACGATGGACGTTCCGGACTGGGGCACCGCCTACATGCAGTGCGTCGCCGTCGGCGAAAAGGCCGCGGTGGTCGTGGACACGGGCCACCACGCGCCGGGCACGAACATCGAGTTCATCGTCGCCGTGCTCCTGCGGGCCGGCCGGCTCGGCGGCTTCGACTTCAACTCGCGCTTCTACGCCGACGACGACCTGATGGTCGGTTCAGCCGATCCGTTCCAGCTGTTCCGGATCATGTGGGAGGTCGTCAGTGCGGGCGGACTCAGCGCGGAGGCCGGCGTTGCGTTCATGCTGGACCAGTGCCACAACATCGAACCCAAGATCCCGGGCCAGATTCGATCGGTGATGAACGTCCAGGAGGCGACGGCGAAGGCACTCCTCGTCGATCGGGCGGCGCTCGAGTCCGCCCAGGCGGCTGGTGACGTGCTCGGCGCGAATGCGGTCGTGATGGACGCCTTCAACACGGACGTCCGGCCGCTCCTGGCGGACGTCCGGACGGGGATGGGCCTCGATCCGGACCCGATCGGCGCCTACGCCCGGTCCGGATACTTCGAGCGAATCGTCGCCGATCGGGTCGGTGGCCAGGCCGCGGGATGGGGCGCATGACGACCATCGAGACCACGGTGAGCGCGAGCCCGGACCCCCGAAGGAGCACTGCCGCGGCAACCGTGGCGGCCCTCATCGATCGTTCGAACCGCCTCGGGGCGGATCCGGCGAACACGAACTACGCCGGCGGCAACACGTCGGCCAAGGGCACCTCGATCGACCCGGTGACGGGCGAGGCCGTCGAATTGCTCTGGGTCAAGGGCTCGGGCGGCGACCTCGGGACGCTCCGAGAGGCCGGGCTGGCCGTCCTCCGCCTGGACCGCATGCGCGCGCTCGTGGACGTCTATCCGGGCGTCGAGCGCGAGGACGAGATGGTCGCCGCCTTCGACTTCTGCCTCCATGGCCGGGGGGGCGCGGCCCCGTCGATCGACACCGCGATGCACGGCCTCGTTGACGCCGCCCACGTCGATCACCTCCACCCGGACTCGGGCATCGCGCTGGCGACGGCCGCCGACGGAGAGGCGCTGACCCGGGCCGTCTTCGGCGACCGGGTGGCGTGGGTGCCGTGGCGCCGACCCGGCTTCCAGCTCGGGCTCGACATCGCGGCGATCCGCCGGGACCACCCCGAGGCGATCGGCGCGATCCTGGGCGGCCACGGGATCACGGCCTGGGCCGACACGTCCGAGGCGTGCGAGGCGCGCTCGCTCGAGATCATCGGCGCCGCCGCGGCGTACATCACCGAGCACGGCCGGCCGGATCCGTTCGGGACCCGGATCGCGGCCAACGAACCGCTCGCCGTGGACGAGCGCCGCGTCCGCGCTGCGGCTCTCCTGCCACTCGTTCGGGGGCTCGCCTCGACGGATCGGCCGATGGTCGGGCACTACACCGACGACGAGCGGGTCCTCGACTTTCTCGCTTCGGCCGAGCATCCGCGCCTGGCCGCCCTCGGGACGTCCTGCCCGGATCATTTCCTCCGGACGAAGGTCCGGCCGATGGTCCTCGACCTGCCGCCGAGCGCTCCGCTCGAGGAGGTCGGCGCCCGGCTGCGCGAGCTGCACGAGGCGTACCGCGCAGACTACGCGGCCTACTACGAGCGCCATGCGACGCCGGACAGTCCCGCGATGCGCGGCGCCGACCCGGCGGTCGTCCTGATCCCGGGTGTCGGGATGTTCTCGTTCGGGGCGAACAAGCAGACCGCCCGCGTCGCCGGCGAGTTCTACCTCAACGCGATCAACGTGATGCGCGGCGCCGAGGCCCTCTCGACCTACGCCCCGATCGCCGAGGCCGAGAAGTTCGCGATCGAGTACTGGGCGCTCGAAGAGGCGAAGCTCGCCCGGATGCCGGCCCCGAAGCCGCTCGCCGCGCGGGTCGCGCTCGTGACCGGCGGGGGATCGGGGATCGGCAAGGCGATCGCTCATCGCCTCGCGGCCGAGGGCGCCTGCGTCGTCGTCGCCGACATCGACGCCGCGAGCGCGGAGGCGGTCGCCCGCGAGCTCGGCAGCACCGACGTCGCGATCGGTGTCGTCTCCGACGTCACCGACGAAGCCCAGATCGCCGCTGCCTTCCGCGACGCCGTGCTCGCGTTCGGGGGCGTGGACCTGATCGTGAACAACGCCGGCCTGTCGATCTCGAAGCCCCTCCTCGAGACGACGGTCCGCGACTGGGACCTCCAACACGACGTGATGGCCCGCGGCTCGTTCCTCGTGTCGCGCGAGGCGACCCGGATCCTGATCGACCAGGCGATGGGCGGCGACCTCATCTACATCGTCAGCAAGAACGCGTTCTTCGCCGGCCCCAACAACGTGGCATATGGCGCATCGAAGGCCGATCAGGCCCACCAGGTCCGGCTCCTCGCGGCCGAGCTCGGGCAGTACGCGATCCGGGTCAACGGGATCAACCCCGACGGCGTCGTCCGCGGCTCCGGGATCTTCGCCAAGGGCTGGGGCGCGGATCGGGCCCGGACGTACGGGATCAGCGAGGACAAGCTCGGCGAGTTCTACGCCCAGCGGACGCTCCTGAAGCGCGAGGTCCTGCCGGAGCACGTTGCCGCCGCAGTCTTCGCCCTGACCGGCGGCGATCTCAGCCAGACGACCGGGCTGCACATCCCGGTCGACGCGGGTGTCGCGGCCGCGTTCCTCCGGTGACCGCCAGGTGAGCGCACGGTGAACGGACGGTGACCGGGCGTCTCGTCGCGGCGGTCGACCTCGGCGCGTCGAGCGGCCGGGTCATGGTCGGCCGGGTCGCTCCGAACGAGCTCGAGCTGACCGAGCTTCACCGCTTCCCGAACGATCCGGTGCGGCTGCCGAGCGCGCTTCACTGGGACATCCTGCGGCTCTACCGCGAGGTCCTGATCGGGTTGCGCGCGGCCGCCCGCGCCGCCCAGCCCGCGGACGGGTTGGTGAGCATCGGGATCGATTCGTGGGGGGTCGACCACGGTCTCCTGGACGAGGCGGGGACCCTCCTCGGCAACCCGGTCCACTACCGCGACGAGCGCACGGCTGCGGTCGTGCCCGAGGTCCACGCCCTCGTCCCGCCCGACGACCTGTACGCCCGGACCGGCATCCAGCACCTCCCGTTCAACACGATCTACCAGCTGGCCGCGGCGCGCGCCACGCCGGCCTTCGGCCTCGCCCGGACGATGCTCCTGATCCCGGACCTGCTCGGGTTTTGGCTGACGGGCATCGCGGTCGCCGAGCGGACGAACGCATCGACGACCGCGCTCCTCGACGTCCACCGCCGGACCTGGGACGACGACCTGATCGCGAGGCTCGGGTTGCCGCGCAGCCTCTTCGCGGAGCTGGCGTCGCCGGGCGAGGTGATCGGGCCGCTTCGGCCGGAGGTCCGATCCGAGATCGGGATCTCGTCGGACACGCTCCTGACGCTGGTCGGATCGCACGACACCGCGTCGGCGGTCGTCGGCATTCCCGCGACCGGGAAGACGCCCTTCGCGTACATCGCCTGTGGCACCTGGTCGCTCGTCGGGGTCGAGCTGGAGCGGGCGATCGTGACCGACGACAGCCGAGTGTCGAACTTCACCAACGAGGGTGGCGTGGACGATCGGATCCGGTACCTGAGCAATGTGATGGGACTGTGGCTCCTCCAGGAGTCGATGCGAACGTGGGAGCGTGCCGGGCAGCCGATCGACCTGCCGTCGCTCCTGATCGCCGCCGCGGAGGTGCCTGCCGGCGGGCCGGTCGTCGATGTCGACGACCCGGCGTTCCTGCCGCCCGGCGACATGGAGGCGCGGATCGGCGACGCCTGCGATCGCTCAGGCCAGGCCCCGCCGGCGACGCGGCCGGCGGTGGTTCGATGCATCCTCGACAGCCTCGCCACGGCCTACGCTCGGACGGTCCGCAACGCCGTCCGCCTGTCAGGCCGGGACGTGCGGGTCATCCATCTCGTGGGTGGCGGGGCGCGCAACGCGCTCCTGTGTCAGCTCACCGCCGACGCCTGCGGCCTGCCGGTCGTGGCCGGTCCGGTCGAAGCGACCGCGCTCGGCAACGTCCTCGTCCAGGCTCGTGCCCGAGGCCTGATCGCCGGCGACCTGGAGTCGCTCAGGGCCCTCGTCGCGTCGACCCAGGACGTCCGGCGCTTCGAGCCTCGAGCGGCCCCGGCCCGGCTGCGGGCCTGACCCGATGCGGATCGCACTCTTCATCACCTGCTACAACGACGCGCTGTTCCCCGAGGTCGGGCGAGCGGTCGTCACGCTCCTCCGGCGGCTCGGCCACGAGGTCGAGTTCCCGGCCGAGCAGACCTGCTGCGGCCAGATGCACTTCAACTCGGGCTACCAGGACGCGTGCATCCCGCTCGTCGAGCGGTTCGTCGGCGCCTTCGCCGGGTTCGACGCGATCGTCACCCCGTCGGGGTCGTGCGCCTCGATGGTCCGCCGCTACCACCCGCTCGTGGCCGGCCTCGCCGCTGCGGAGCGGACGCTCGCCGAACGTGTCGGCGCTGTCGCCCCACGGGTTCACGAGCTCAGCGAGTTCCTTGTCGACGTTCTCGGCGTGACCGACGTCGGGGCGCGCTTCCCGCACGCGGTGGCCTTCCATCCGACCTGCCATTCGACCCGGCTCCTCGGCGTCGGTGATCGGCCGACCCGCCTGCTCGGCGCGGTCGAGGGCATCACCCTCGTCGACCTGCCGCGCTCCGAGGCGTGCTGCGGGTTCGGCGGCACGTTCGCCGTGAAGAACCCGGATACGTCGGTCGCGATGGGCCTCGACAAGGTCGATGACGTGCTCGGTTCCGGGGCGGAGGTGCTGACCGCCGGCGACACGTCGTGCCTGATGCACATCGGCGGGCTGCTGTCGCGGCGCGACTCGCCGGTCCGGGTCATGCATCTCGCGGAGATCCTGGCCGCGACCGAGGGCCGGGCGTGACAACCGAGCGCTCGGCGGACGCCGCAGACCGTGCGGATGCCGCGAACTCCGCGCCCGCTCCAGTGCGCCGCTCGCGCCCCGAGCCGACCTTTCGCGGCACGCCGCCCTTCCCGACCGCGGCCCGGACCGCCCTCGCCGACAGCCAGCTCCGGACGAACCTCGCCCGGGCGACCACCACCATCCGGACCAAACGCGCGGCCGCCGTCGCCGAGCGCGCCGACTGGGAAGAGCTCCGCCTGGCGGGTGCCGCGATCAAGGACCAGGTCCTGCACGACCTGCCCGCCCTCCTCGAGCAGCTCGAGGCCGCCGTGACCGCCGCCGGCGGCATCGTCCACTGGGCCCGCGACGCCGCCGAGGCGAACGCGATCGTCGCCGGCATCACCCGAGCCGCCGGCGCCGCGGAGGTCGTCAAGGTCAAGTCGATGGCCACCCAGGAGATCGAGCTGAACGAGGCGCTCCGGCTCGAGGGGATCGACGTCTGGGAGACGGACCTCGCCGAGATGATCGTCCAGCTCGGCCACGACCTGCCGTCGCACATCCTCGTGCCGGCGATCCACAAGAACCGGTCCGAGATCCGGGACATCTTCATCGACGAGATGGGTCGGGTCGGCCGGCCGGCGCCGGCTTCGCTGTCGGACGCACCGCCCGAGCTGGCCGAGGCGGCGCGGCTCCACCTGCGCGAGAAGTTTCTTCGTGCCCGGGTCGCGGTGTCAGGGGCAAACTTCGCGGTCGCCGAGGGCGGGGCGGTCGTCGTCCTCGAGTCGGAGGGCAATGGTCGGATGTGCCTGACCCTGCCCGACGTCCTGATCACGGTCATGGGCATCGAGAAGCTGGTCCCGACCTGGCAGGACCTCGAGGTCTTCCTCCAGCTCCTGCCGCGCTCCGCAACGGCCGAGCGGATGAACCCGTACACGTCGATCTGGACGGGGGTCACACCGGGCGACGGGCCGCAGGCCTTCCACCTGATCCTGCTCGACAACGGACGGACCGACACCCTGTCGGACCCGACCGGGCGCCAGGCGCTCCGCTGCATCCGCTGCTCGGCCTGCCTGAACGTCTGCCCGGTCTACGAGCGGACCGGCGGGCAGGCGTACGGGTCGGTCTACCCGGGTCCGATCGGGGCGATCCTGACGCCCCAGCTGCGCGGGATCGCGAAGCATCCGGTCGACAAGCAGACCGCGTCGCTGCCGTTCGCATCGTCGCTGTGCGGTGCCTGCTTCGACGTCTGCCCGGTCCGGATCGACATCCCCGAGGTCCTCGTCCATCTCCGCGGCCAGGTCGTCCGCCACTCCGAGGCGAGCCATCGCGTACCGCGCCCGGAGGCGATCGCGATGGGCGTGGCAGCCTGGACCCTCCGGACCCCGCGCCGCCTGGCCCGGGCGGAGCGGCTCGCCGGCCTGGGTGGCCGCCTGCTCGGCCGGCGCGGTTCGATCCGGCTCCGGCTTCCCGGCCCAGGTCGCGCCTGGTTCGGGATGCGCAACCTGCGCTCGCCGGCTCGCGAATCGTTCCGGGCATGGTGGCGCCGGACGGGCGGCGGGCGGGGAGGGGAGCGATGACGGCGATCGATGCGCGCCGCGCCGTGCTGGACAGGATCCGCGACGCGTTGGCGGACCGCCCCGAACCGGTCGTCGTCGCGCGGGACTACGAGCGGTCGCTGCCGGTCGAGATCGACCTCCTCGCCCTCTTCTCCGAGCGCGTGGACGACTACCGGGCGACCGTCCGGCGCGTGACGGCTGCGGCCCTCCCCGGCGCCCTCGCCGGTGCCCTCGCGGAACGCCGAGCCCGCCGCGTCGTGATCCCCGACGGCATCTCGGCGGCGTGGCTCGCGGCGGCCGAGTGCGAGCAGGTCGCCGACGACCCGGTCCTCTCGCACACGGAGCTCGATGCCCTCGACGGCGTCGTCACCAGCTGCGCCGTCGCGATCGCCGAGACCGGCACGATCGTCCTCGACGGCGGACCCGGGCAGGGCCGCCGAGCGCTCAGCCTCCTGCCCGACCTCCACGTCTGCGTCGTCCACGCCGACCAGATCGTCGGGACCGTCCCGGAAGCGATCGAGCGCCTCAACCCGCGCCGGCCGCAGACGTGGATCAGCGGCCCCTCGGCCACGAGCGACATCGAACTCGAGCGGGTCGAGGGCGTTCATGGGCCGCGCCAGCTCGTGGTCCTGATCGTCGCGCCCTGACCGCCCCCTGCGGGTCTGTCGGCGGCCTGACACCCGCCCGTCGCGGCGGCACTGTATGGTCCTCGGCATGACGACTCGACTGTCGCCCAATGCCCGCCGGCCGCCGTGGCTCCTGCCGCTGCTCGGGTTCGCCCTCGCCGCCTCCATCGGCGTGGGTGCCTACTACAACTGGTATCTGTGGCACCCGATGAGCGGCCTGACGATCACCCTTCTTGCGCTGGGTCTGCTGCTCGTCGGCGGGGTGGGCCTCGCGATCCGGAATCGGCGAGTCCGGCCGATCGCCCTCGTCCTCATCGTGGCGGGTGCGGGAGCGATCGTCGGTCAGAACGTCGGCCCGGACCGGCCGGAGACAAGGCGCCACGAGAGCGGCTCCCTGCGGCTCGTCCTGACCGGGCCGGCAGCCTTCGACGCCAGCGGCGACGCCACGTGCGGATCCGTCGCGGATGCCAGCCAGGTCGTGGTCGACCCCGGCGAGTTCGGGCTCGTTCGCGAGTCCCTTGAGGCCGACTTCCATTACCTCCACGTCACGATCGGCGACATGTACGACTTCGCCTACTTCAATCGCCGTGACGATCATCTGTTGGTCACGATCAGCGTCCAGAGCGCCCGAATCCCGGCCGACATCGACGGGATCGGCAAACCCGGCGAGACTCGGCACACTTCGGACGCCGCATCGGTGCTGACTCTCGCGCCCGGTCACACGCTCAATGGCGGCTCGATCACGTTCGCCAATCTGGCGATCGGCGATCCGCCCGACCCGTCCCGGCGGAGCGACCTCGCGGGCACGATCAGCTGGACCTGCAGTCCGGTTGCGACGCCGGGCCCGGGATCGGGCGGGACCCCGGCCTACGGCGAGGTGCCCTCGGAGGAGCCGCCGCCGACCGACCTGCCCCTCCCGAGCTGAGGCCGCCCTCGCGTATCGTCGCGGGGCGACGCGGCCGCGTCTAGAATCGGGCCATGCCCGCCGGATCCAGCCGAGCCACCGATCGCCACCGCCTGCGTCGTCTCGCGACCGAGGACCTGATGAGCCACGAGATCGCGGCGATCCGGGCCCTCATGACCGCGGCCTTCGGAGACGATGATGAGGAGCGGTTCGAGGAATCCGACTGGGAACACGCGCTCGGCGGAACGCATGTCGTGCTGGAGCTCGACGAGAAGATCGTCGCCCACGCCGCCGTGGTCGAGCGCGAGCTCCGCGTCGTCGGATCGCGGCTCTGGACCGGCTACGTCGAGGCGGTCGCGACCGCTCCCGATCACCACGGGATGGGCCTCGGGACGCAGGTCATGAAGGCGATCAATGCGATCATCCGAGAGCGATTCGAACTCGGTGCGCTGGGGACGGGCAGCCATCACTTCTATGAGCGGCTGGGCTGGCGGGCGTGGCGTGGGCCGTCGTTCGTCCGGCCAGCCGAGGGCGACCGACGGACATCCGACGACGACGGCTACATCCTCGTCCTGATGACCCAGACGACACCGCCGATCGATCTCGACGGTCCGATCAGTTGCGAGTGGAGACCAGGCGACGCCTGGTGGAGCTGGGCGACGGGCCGCGGCGAGGCGCGGCGCGACAGAGCCGCGCGAGTTACCCGGCCGGCAGCGCGATGGAGAACGTCGAACCGCTGCCCGGGCCGTCGGACTCCGCCCAGGCCCGGCCGTCCATGGCCTCCGCGAGGGCGCGCACGATCGCGAGTCCGATCCCGGCGCCACCGAGGGCCCGAGACCGCGATGGGTCGACCCGGTAGAAGCGCTCGAAGACCTGGGTCCGCTGGTCAGGGGTCAGGCCCGGACCGGCGTCGCGGACCGACAGCACCACGGACCCGTCGCGCATCTCGGAGGAGACCCGGACCCATGTTGCGTCGGGCGCGAATCGAAGCGCATTGGACAGGTAGTTGTCGAGAATCTGGGCGACCCGGTCGCGATCGGCCAGGGCGATGAGCTCGGTCTGGCCTGCGAACGAGACGTCGATCGATCGCGCGCCCGCGCTCGGCTGGGCACGCGCCACGGAGTCGCGGGCCAGGGCAGCGACGTCGACCGGGGCCAACCGGAGCGGTAGCTGGCGAGCCTCCGCGCGCCACAGGTCCTGGAGGTCGCCGACGAGCCGGGTGAGACGGGCTGTCTCGCGCCGGAGGAGCTGCCAGGTCGCCGGGTCGGCGGCCACGACACCGTCCTCCAGGCCCTCGAGGTACCCGTCGAGCGTCGTCAGGGGCGTGCGCAGCTCGTGGGCAACGTCGCCGACCAGGCGCAGCCGCCGGCGTTCCGTGGCCTCGAGCGATCCGGCCATGCTGTTGAACGACGCGGCGAGGTCGCCGATCTCGCCGCCGCCGGCCACAGGGACGCGCTCCGCATAGTGGCCGGCCGCGATCCGGTGGGCAGCGGTCGCCAGCCGGGTGGTGGGTCCGGCCACCCGGACGGAGATGGCCAGGCCGACAGCGATGGCCGCTGCCACCGCCGCGACGGCCGCCGCCAGCAGGGCGGTGCGAACTGCCTCACCGAACGCCTCGAGCGTCGCCGCGTCCATCGCCCGGCTGCCGGGATCGCCCGGTCGATGGCCCATGGCATCCGAAAAGTAGCCGGGTCCCACGAGGCTCACCGCGATCAGGACCGTTCCGAGGGTGACCCCGACCACGAGCAGGTTGGCGCTGAGAAAGCGGGCCCGAAGCGATTGCGGCAACCGCATCAGCCGCTCGCCAGTCTGTAGCCGATCCCGCGAACCGTCTCCACGAACCCGTCGCCGATCTTGGCCCGCAGGTTGGCGACGTGAACATCGACCAGGTGGTCGTCGCCCACGAATTCCGGTCCCCAGACCGCCTCGAGAAGGACGCCTCTCGGCACGACGATCCCGGGCTCGCGAGCGATCGTCGCGAGGATGTCGAACTCGGTGGCGGTCAGGACGACCGTCGCGCCCCGGGCCGTCACCGATCGGCGGGCAGGATCGACGACCAGGTCGCAGGTGGGCGCCCCGGCTGCTGTCCGTGGTCGACGGAGCATGGCCTTGATCCGGGCGACAAGCTCGCGCGGGCTGAACGGCTTCGCCAGGTAGTCGTCCGCGCCGACGGAGAGCCCGACGATCCGATCGACCTCGTCCGCTCGCGCGGTGAGCATGAGGACGTAGGCGTCCGAGAACGTCCGGATCCGGCGGAGCGCCTCGAACCCGTCGATCCCCGGGAGCATCACGTCGAGCACGATGAGATCTGGCCGGTTGGCCCGCACATGCTCGACCGCCACCAATCCGTCACCGACGGTGGACACCGTCCAGCCCTCGCGTTCGAGATAGCTGCGGATCAGGTCCAGGATCGGGGACTCGTCATCGACGAGAAGAATTCGGTGGCTCATCGAGCTGACGATGCGTGACGGCCCCCCTGGGGACAAGGCGCCCACGGTCCGCATGGAGGGGGCCGTCCGGCCCGTTCTCGTGGCTTGACGAAACCTTGAGGCAGAGCGGAGCCCCTCTCCATGGACCGCCGCCGGCGCTGTCCGTAGGGTCAGGCTCCAAGGCCGGCGAAATCCGCCGGTCAGGACGGAGGCGTGGCAATGATGGGATCAGCCGGATGGATCTGGATGTTGATCTGGATCGCCGCTCTGCTCTTCATGGTCTGGCTGATCGTCCGCCCGCCCGACGCAGACCAGTCCGCGGAAGACGCGCTGTCGATCCTTCGAGTCCGCTTCGCGCGGGGCGAAATCAGCGAGACCGAGTTCGAACGCGCGCGCACGCTGCTGCGGACGGACCGACTGGAGCCAACTCGATGACCACCAGGACCACAGGAACCAGCGCGGTCGGATCGCGGCGGCTCCGCCGGGTCGCGTTCGGCCTCGTCGCAGTCGCGGTTGTGGCCCTCGGCGGCTATCTGGCAATCGGCGATCTGGCCGGCCAGCGTGGCGCCGCCACGACCGTCGATGCCATCCCGGTCCGCCTGTCGATGGCCGGCTTCACCCCCTCCGACATCCGTGTCCCGGCGGGCCGGACCGTTGCCCTCGAGCTGTGGACCACCGACGCCGCCGCGCATCTCCATAACGGCGTCCACACGATGATCAACGAGGACCTCGGCATCAACGAGGAGTTGCCCGCCGCCGGTCCGACCGGCGAAAGCCGCAAGGTCGTGACCATCACGACGCCGTCCGAGCCTGGTGTCTACGACATCTACTGCGACACCTGCTGTGGCGGCAAGGAGAGCCCGTCCATGCACGGCACCTTGACCGTGACGACCTGACCAAGTGGGCACCTGCCACGACCCCATCCCCGAGGGGTCCCCCAGGCCGACGCCGGTCCCTCCGGCGCGGTCGGTCTCGGTGTTCGGCTTGCCCGGGGCCGCCCTCGGGCTCGCGCTGGCCCTCGGCGTCGTGGCCTTCATCTCGGTCGGCTGGATCCTCGTCTCGCCGTTCGATGCAGGCGCCTTCGGGGGCTTGACGGTTCCAGTCATCCTCGGAGCAGGGGTAGCGGATGGCCTGAATCCCTGCTCGTTCG
>JBKJOK010000343.1:0-10694 GCA_046595595.1 Candidatus Limnocylindrales bacterium | reverse complement strand
CGTGCGCCCGAGCTCGCCTCGACGATGTACGAGGTCGAGACCCCGAGGTACGACGCGTCGACGATCCGGCCGGTCAGCCGATTGGCGCCGGCGGGCACGTCTGCATCGGTCTTGTGCAGGCGGATCTTCTCGGGACGGACGCCGACCTCGATCGGTCCGTCGCCATCGGCCATCGCCTGGGGGACGCGGACCCGGGTGTCGTCCTTGAGGATCGCGACCGCGTACGTGTCGGCCCGCCCGTCAACCCGGGCCGGGAGCAGGTTGCTGATCCCCAGGAACCCGGCCACGAAGCGCGTCCGGGGCCGCTCGTACAGGCCCTCCGGGTCGCCGAGCTGCTCGTAGCGTCCCTTGTTCATCACGGCGATCCGATCGGACATCGTCATCGCCTCCTCCTGGTCGTGGGTCACGTAGATGAACGTGATCCCGACCTCCTGCTGGATCCGCTTCAGTTCGACCTGCATCTGTTTGCGGAGTTTGAGATCCAGCGCACCGAGGGGCTCGTCGAGGAGAAGCACGGCCGGCCGGTTGATCAGGGCCCGGGCCAGGGCGACGCGCTGGGCCTGGCCACCCGAGATCTGGGTGGGCTTGCGGGCTTCATAGCCCGGCAGCTCGACCAGCTCGAGCATCTCGGTGACGCGACTCTTGATCTCGCTGCCCTTGACGCCCTTGCGGCGGAGGCCGAATGCGACGTTCTCGAAGATCGTCAGGTGCGGGAACAGGGCGTAGTTCTGGAAGACCGTGTTGACGTTCCGGCGGTAGGGCGGAAGCCACGTCACGTCCTCGCCGTGGAGTTCGATCAGGCCGCTCGTCGGCTGCTCGAAACCGCCGATCATCCGGAGGGTCGTCGTCTTGCCGCAGCCGGACGGGCCGAGCAGGCTGAAGAACTCGCCGTCGCGGACCTCGAGGTCGATGTGGTCGACCGCCACGGCCTCGCCGAACTTCTTGACAACATCGACGAGCCGGACGTCGACTTCAGGCAAGCGCGCACTCCCGAAGCACGGGATCGCTGCAGACCGGCCGAAGGGCGGCCGGCTGGGCGACCGGGGAAGACCGGGCCGACAGACCTCCTCCGCCTGTGACCCGCAGGCCGAGGATAGGTGTCGTCGCGACGAGGTGTCAAGATTGCGAGGTGCGCACCGTCAACGGCAGGATCGCCCTCGAAATTCGTGCAACGTTGCCCTTTGGTGCTGCTGATTCGTAATCCTGGAGCCGCGCGGCCCGTGGCAGACCCGCGCTCGGCGCGTCGGTCAATGGTCCGACCTGCCCGTCCATTCGCCCGGGGACTGGTACGGCGCCTCTCCTGGGTCAACGGGTGTCTGAACGGGTGTGCGTGAGCGTGGCGACTGGCCGGTATTCCGGTCGCGTGGCCCTCGATCCCGCCGTACCAGTCCCGAGGCGACTCGATGGTGAAGTTCCGCGGGCCTGCCGCGTCGCGCAACCCGCGGCCGCCCCGCCCGTCGGGCACCCCGCGGCCGCCCCGCCCGTCGGGCACCCCGCCCGTCGGCCCATTCCCGCCGTCCGCGCTACGATGCGGATATCGACGCATCGGCTGCCAGAAGGCCCGACCCCGTCCGGGATGAGCGGCAGCCCCGACCCTGAGGTTCCCAGCCCGATGCCGACGCTCACCGAAGCCGCGATCCTCGACGCGCTCCGCCAGGTCCAGGAGCCGGAGCTGGGTCGCGACATCGTGACCCTCGATATGGTCAAGGGGATCACGATCGACGGGATGGCGACCGCATTCACGATCGAGCTGACCACGCCCGCCTGCCCGCTCAAGGACGAGATCGAGGGCAACACCCGGGCGGCCCTGACCGGGATCGGCGTCAGCGACGTCACGATCACCTGGGGTGCCATGGTCCGCCGGTCGGCGCCGCGCCAGGCCGAGCAGCTCTTGCCGAACGTCAAGAACATCATCGCTGTCGGCTCGGGCAAGGGCGGGGTCGGCAAGAGCACCGTCAGCGTCAACCTCGCCGTTGCCCTCGCCCAGTCGGGCGCCGCGGTCGGCCTGCTCGATGCCGACATCACCGGCCCGAATATCCCGATGATGCTCGGCGTTTCGGGCCAGCCCAAGGCCGCGGCCAACAACAAGATCGCACCGCTCGAGCGGCACGGCGTGAAGTGCATCTCGATCCAGTTCTTCGTGCCCGAGGGCCAGCCGATCGTGTGGCGCGGGCCGCTCGTCGGCGGCGCGATCCAGCAGTTCCTGCGCGACGTCGACTGGGGCGACCTCGACTATCTCGTCGTCGACCTGCCGCCCGGCACCTCGGACGCCCAGCTGACGCTGGCCCAGTCCGTCCCGCTCGGCGGCGCCGTCCTCGTCACGACGCCCCAGGAGGTCGCCCTGAGCGACGTCGGGAAGGCGCTTGCGATGTTCAAGCGCCTGTCGGTCCCGATCCTCGGCCTCGTCGAGAACATGACCGCCTTCGCCTGCCCGCATTGCGGTGAGCTGACCGAGATCTTCGGCCGCGGCGGTGGCGAGCGCTTCTGCCAGGAGCATCACATCGACTTCCTGGGCGGCGTGCCGCTCGATGTGACCGTCCGGCAGGGCGGCGATGTCGGCGTCCCCGCGGTCGCCCAGCGCGAGCCGGGCCCGGCGGCGCGCGCCCTCACGTCGGTGGCCGGCGCGGTCGCCGCCCGGATGAGCGTACGGGCGGCCGGCGCCGAGCAGCAGCCGCTTCTCTCGATCAGCTGACCGGCCGCCGGCCGCGACGCCGGCTGACGATCCCCGCGGTACTCCGGAGTCCGCCCGTCGCGACAGGGTTCTCATCGCTCGATCCAGCGGTTGCGGCGCGCTAGACTCCGCGCGCGGGCCGGCGATCGCGTCGCCGGCGGCGGGCCGTGGTCGCCTCGTGCCCATCAGGTGACCAACCGGACACGCCGAATCCCTCCCGCGCCAGAGGAGACTTCGTGCGCTGTCGGGCCTGCGGCTCCGTTGTCGGGGTGGGCGCCCGCTTCTGCGCGCAATGCGGGACCCGGATCGACGCGTCCGACGGGGCCGGTGCCGGCCCGCCGGGCTCGGATTCGCCTGGAGAGCCGGCACCGGAAGCGCGCGCCGGCCGCAGTTTCGCGCAGACCCAGGCAATGGTCTCGCCGGTCGGCGCCGATCGCCCGGTTCGTGATCCCGCGGCAGCCGGGTCAGGCGGGGACCGACGGATCGTTACCGCCCTGTTCGCCGACCTCGTCGACTACGTCCGGCTCGTGGCCGAGCACGACGCGGAGGACGTCCGACGCCGGGTCGATGCCGCCCTCGTCGCAATGGTCGACGCGATCCAGGGGTTCGACGGCACCCGCGAAAAGTTCATCGGCGACGCCGTCTTCGCGGTCTTCGGCTGGCCCGTCGCTCACGACGACGACGCGCTTCGGGCCACGCACTGTGCCCTCGCGATTCGGGCTGGCCTGTCGCGCCTCGAGGATCCGGCCGGGGAGGCTCTCCAGGTCCGGATCGGGATCGCGACCGGCGAGGTCGTGGCGGCGCCCCGTGACGTGCCGGGCGCCCACGACTGGTCGTTGACCGGCCCGGCGGTCACGACCGCGGCCCGGATCCAGGGCATCGCCGGTCCGGGAGACATCCTGCTCGACGAGGCGACGATCCGGGCGACGCGCAAGGGCCTCCGGGTCGAAGACCTCGGTTCACAGGTGCTGCGCGGCCAGGTCCGCCCGGTCCGGATCGGGCGACTCCTCGGGGAAGCCGGGTTCCAGCCATGGCAGCCACCCGACGGCCCATTCGTCGGCCGGGTCGATGAACAGGACGTTCTGCGCGGGGCCCTGGCCGCGATCCGCGATGGCCGGGCGGGCGGGACGGTCCTCGTCGAGGGTGACGCCGGGATGGGCAAGTCCCGCCTGCTGGCCTTCGCCGAGGCGTCCGCCAGCCGGCTGGGTATCCCGGCGACCTGGGTCGACAACGTCTCGTATGGGGCCGCCGAGCCATTCCGGTTCGCGCGGGCTCTCGCCCAGGCCGTCGCCGACGAGCACGGAACCGACTCCGGAACCCACCTCCGGCAACTCCTGTTCACACCGGACGTCGACCCCGAGGTAGCGCGACGGTGGGCCGGCGGTGTCGCCGCTGTCGCCCGCGACGCGGCCTTCTCGGGCTGGGAGGCCGAGGCGGTCCTGGCGCCCTCGGATCCGGCCGACGTCGCTCGCGACGTCCGGGACGCGGCGGTCCGCTACTTCGATCGGCTCGTCGAGCTCGATGGCGCGCGGGTCGTCATCGTCGACGACCTGCACTGGCTCGACCCGTCGAGCGAGGGCATCTTCGAGGAGCTCGTCCTCGCGTCATCTCGTCGGCCGCTGCTCGTCCTGGCCGGCAGCCGGCCCGACCCGGCCCGCCACTGGTTGGGCAGCCATGAGCACCTGCGCAGGATCGAGCTGGGCGGCCTGGCCGAGTCCGAGACGGGCGAGCTGGCCGCGGCCGTCGCCGGGCTGCCCGTCGACGAGGCGGATGTCCGGCGCCTCCACATCCGGACCGGCGGCAACCCGCTGTACATCGGCGAGACGGTCCGGGCGATCGTCGACGACAGGCTGGTGACGAGCGACGGCCGGCTCGCGATCGGGGGCCCGGCCGGGACGTCGGTGCCGGCCACGCTCCGGGCGCTGCTCGGGAGCCGGATCGATGCCCTGTCGGTCGAGACCCGGACGATCCTGCGGGTCGGATCGGTCCTCGGCATGAGCTTCCACGAGCGGACGATCGAAGAGGTCCTCGAGGATCCGGTCGAGCCGGCCGTCTACGAGCGCCTCGCCGAGGCGGCGATGATCGTCCCGATCGACGCCCGCGGCGGCTGGCGATTCTGTCACCCCCTCATCCACGACGTGGCGTACGGCAGCCTCCTCGCCACCGATCGGCGAGCACTCCACGGTCGTGTGGCCGACCGCCTCGAGGCCGGCGCCGCTGCGCCGGCGATCGCGGTGATCGCGCGCCACCGAGCGGCCGCCGGCGACGCGGACCGTGCGATCCCGCTTCTGATCAGGGCCGCGGAGCTGGCGCTCGATGTCGGGGCCGGGGCGGAGGCCGCCGCGTTCTTCGAGTCGGCCGCGGCACTCGGCGACGAGCCGATCGCGGCCGGCCTGCGCGAGCGGGCGGTCGATGCTCGCGCCGGTGTTGCCGTCGGGGGCCGCTGACCGGGCGTCAGTTCGTCGTGGCGCCGGCGATGCGCTGGACGGGTTCCTCCGGGTCCGCGTCGATCGAGGCACTCACGATCCGATCGATCGTCGGCCCGGCGCCGGGGCGAGGTCCGGCCGTGGGTTCCGGATCAAGCGTCTCGCCGATGCCGTGGATCGGTCCTCGATCGGGCAGACGAGCGGCCACGACCCGGGGACCTGCCGCATCGACCTCGACCTGGAGCCCGGGCCGTCCGGCGAGCGCGCCAGGCCGGGCGGCACAGGCCCGGTCGATCCGTTCCTGGAGCTCGGCCCGGAAGTGGACGAGGACGACCCGCGGAGCGCCGGCCCGATCGGCCATCTCGATCGCCTCTTCGGCGGTCAGATGGCCCCGGCGCGGATCGTCGAATGCGGAATTCGACAGGGTCGCCTCGGCCACGACCACGTCCGCGCCGCGGGCGGCCGCGACGAATCCGTCGCTCGGGCCGGTGTCGCCGCTGATCGCGATCCGGGCGCCGTCGGGGCCCGTGATGAGGCAGCCCCAGGCCGGGACGTAGTGCTGGCCGGCGACGAACCCCACGGTCAGGTCGCCGACGTGGATCCGATGGGTCGGGTCGTACTCGATCAGGCTGAACGCATCGTCGAAGAACTTCGGACGCTCGCTGATCGCGGTGGCCAGGGCGGCGAGGCGGGCCTTGCCGCCGGGCGGCAGGAGGACCGGGATGTGGGCGGACGCGACGCCTTCCCAGGGCAGGAGGTAGCGGAGCGAGATGAGGTCGATGTAGTGGTCGGCGTGCATGTGGCCGATCACGATCGCATCGAGCTCGCGCGGATCGCGATACGCCATCAGCTCGCGGATGATCCCCTGGCCGCAGTCGACGAGGACGGCGGTCGAGTCCGTCTCGATCAGGAGACCCGAGGCGGGCGTCTCCTGCTGGGGCTGGGACGTCCCGCTTCCGACGACGGTCAGGCGCACGGGCGGAGCCCGGACAGGGTCAGCATGAAGTGGATGTTCGCATCCCGGATACCGGCCCGTCGAGTCGATTCCGGACCGACTTCCTGTCCGGCCGACGACAGCCCGACCGTGCACGACGCCGCTCTCGGGCGAAACCTCGGCGGTCGCCGCGATTCTGGGTGGCGCCGCGCGGTACGATCTCGACCATGCTCGATGCCCGGTCGATGAGCGACGCCCTCGCCGCCGTTCCGCTCTTCGCCGGGCTGGACGCGGACGGCCTCGAGGGGCTGGCGAAGGGGATGCGGGTCCGCCGCTTTCGTCGGGGCGAGACGGTCTTCCATCTCGGCGACCCCGGTGACGCCCTGTTCATCGTGATGGCCGGCTCGATCAAGATCACGTTGCCGGCCGACACCGGCGACGAGGCGATCCTGGCCACCCTTCGGCCCGGCGATTTCTTCGGCGAGCTGGCCCTCCTCGACGGCGCGCCGCGCTCGGCGACCGCGGTTGCGATCGAACCGACCGAGACCTACATCCTCGCCCGGGAACGGTTCCGCGAACTGATTGCCACCGAGCCGATCATGCGCGAGGCCCTCCTCGCGACCCTCGCCGCCGAGGTCCGCCGCCTGACCCACCACGTCGAGGAGCTCCACTTCCTCGACATCACGGGGCGGCTGGCATCGCGTCTCGCCCGACTGGCTGCGGAGCCCGGGGCCAGCCGCCTCCCGGACGGCTCGATCCGTCTCGCCGGCCCGCTCACGCAGGGCGACCTGGCGGCGATGATCGGCTGCACCCGCCAGAGCGTGAACAAGCTCCTCGGAATGTTCACCGACGACGGCCTGATCCGGCTCGAGAGGGACCGGATCGTGGTCATCGACCTCGACGGCCTCGGCCGGAACGCCCACCGCTGACGCGCGCTGCCTCGCGAAGGACGACACCCCGACCGCTCGTCGGTCAGCGGGTCCGGAGTGCCGTCAACAGGACGTGGGCCGCGGCCAGCGCCGAGCGGGTCCGCCCGTTCGGTCCGCCGAGGAACACGATCCGCCGCTCGCGGTGGACCCAGTCCGGTCCGACGACGACAATCGAGACGGCGGTGTCCGCGCCACGTTCGCGCGCTCGGACCCCGATCCCGACCAGCGCCCCGCCTCGGGCCATCGCCTGCCGGATGAGTGTCTCGAGGCCAGCCGCGGTTCGGCGCTCGCTGGCGACGGGGCCGTCGGACGAGACGGACTCGGCGATCCGGATCCACGGCCGATCGCCCAGGAGGACGGCCAGGGCCGCGGCTGTTCCGACCTCGACGACTGCGAGGGTGCTGCCACGCACCGACAGGGCTTCGCCGATCGCGTCGGCCCAGGTCGTCTCGCCCTCGCTCCAGACGTGGCCGTCGAGGAGCGCCGCGATTCGCTCGGCCGCGGCCGCGACACGCTCGGACGCGCTGGATGCCCCGGCGCCGGCCCCGACCGCCTGCATTGCCGGCACGGGGTCGCGCGACGAGATCCGGACGTCCACCGCGTCCTGCCGGGCGTAGGTCGCGACGATCGGGTCGAGCCCGCGCAGGAGCGCCTCGCCGAGGAGGTCGGCGACCTGCGACTCGCCAATCCCTGCCAGGCGCAGCGTCCGACTCGCGACCGGCGCTCCGGCGCCCCGATCACGAAGGCGGGGGAGGGCATGGTCGGTCCACATCGGGCGCATCTCGCGGGGCGGGCCGGGCAGGGCCACGACGATTCCGCCATCGGCCCGATCGACCCACCAGCCAGGCGCAGTGCCGTTCGGATTGGCGAGGGCGGTCGCCGAGGGCAGCAACCACGCCTGCTTCAGGTTCATCTCCGGAAACGGCGCGCCGCGCCGCGACCAGAGCGCCCGGAGCCACGCCTCCAGCTCCGGGTCCACCGCGGGTTCCTCGCCGACCGCCGCCGCGATCGCCTCGCGGGTGAGGTCGTCGGGCGTCGGGCCGAGGCCGCCGGTCGAGACGACGAGGTCGACCCGTGCCACAGCGCCGGCTATCGCGTCCCGGACGATCTCGAGGTCATCGGGCACAGCCTGAATCCGGCCGACCGCGACGCCGATCCCGGTCAGGCTCCGGGCGATCTCGCCGGCGTTCGTATCGCGGGTTTCGCCGACAGTCAGCTCCGAACCGATGCTCAACAGCTCGGCGGTCAGGATCGGGCGCGCGGAGGGCACGCCACGCAGCCTAACGCACGTCCGGCGGGCCGGTTCTCGCGGTCCGCCCCGAGTACCATCGGCCACGGTGTCATGGAACCTTCGCGTCGTGCCGCCGGCCGGCGATACGACCGACGCTCCCGATACCGATGCTCTCGACATCGGAACCCGCGGCTGAGGCGGCGTGATGCACGATCTCGAACAGAGCGGCTTCTCGGAGTTCGATCGCTGGCACGCCCTCGCGCGCCGGACGCGCGAGCTGCTCGATGCGGCCCTCGGCGAGGGATCCCTGCCCGAAGGCGGCGCCGACTACCTCGCCGATCGGACGCTGCCCCACGTCGAGGGCGTCCAGGTCGGATTCATCGGCTGGCTGCGTTCCGACGCCGCCGGCCTCGCCGAGCTGCGCTACCTCCTCCAGCGGGTCGGGTCGATGCGGGTCGACGGGCCGGCCACCGACGCCGAACGACGTGCCGCCGCGGCCGAGGCACTGGCCGAGGACGAGCTTGCAACCCGGATCGGTCGACCGGCGGCGTTGCGGCCTGCCGAGCCGTGGAACCTCGCGGCTCTCGGCCATGCCCGTCTCGTGTTCGCGATGCTGCCGCGGACCGCCGAGGCGGACGTCCGCTACCCGGCCGGGCGACGGACCTACGCCGACATCGCCGTCCCGCGCGGCCCGGCCGAACTCTCGGATCGGCTCGAGGAGCTCGAGCGGTCCCTGTGGCGGACCGCCGCCGGCCGGCGACCCGATCCGACCGACCCCGCGTTCAGGCGGGCGTACGGCTTCTTCGACGCGGCGGATCGGCTGGGAAACGGGGCGTTCGGGACCGCCGCCTGAGCCGGCGCTATCATGGCCGCGTCCCCCAGGACATCGACGGGAGCCCACCCTGGACGAACCAACGGATCCGACGACCACGCCCGACGCCCAGCCCGGCCGGCCCGCGCCCGCTGAGCCTCAGGCGCCCGGCCTGATCGATCAGGTCAAGGCCACCAAGTCCGCCGGACAGCGGATGGTGGGCGCCCATCTCGAGCTCGCCAAGGCGGAGTTCGAGGACATCGCCGACGCCGTCAAGCGCGCAGCCGTCTATGTCGGGATCGCGGCCGCAGCCGGGCTCGTCATGGGGCTGCTCGTGATCGTCGGCCTGCCCCTGTTCCTTGGCGAGGCCCTCTTCGGCTCGATCGGCTGGGGGATCCTGCTCGGCGTCCTCTTTCTGGCGGCGATCGCGCTGGCCGCCGGGATCATGGCCATGCGGCCCGCCGTGGGCGCGTCGATCGGGCGGCCGTTCCTGCTGGCCCTCGTGATCGGCGTCGTCGTCGGCGTCGTGCTCGGCCTCGATCTCACGAACCGGGCGTGGACCGCTGCGGCGGACGTGATCCTGCCCGGCGCCGACCCGTCGTGGCGTCCGCTCGCGCTGGCGGTCGCGAGCCTTGCGATCGTCGGCGCGGTCGTCGGGCTGATCGGAGGCGCCCTGTCCGGTGCGGGCGGCGGAGCCGCGATCGCGGGCCTCGTCGGCGGGGCGCTCGCGGGCGTCCTGCTCGGGTTCCTGACCGCGTTCGCGGCCGGGCCGCGGGTCGGCGCGGCGATCGGCGTCGCGACCGGGCTCATCGCCTGGATGGGGCTGATGGGCGCGTCGGTCGCGCGCGGCGGGTTCGACGGGGAAGCCATGAAGAAGCGGTTCATTCCGAGCCGGACCATCGCCACGGCAAAGGAGACGATCGAGTGGGCACGGAACCGGGTTCCCGGGTCGACGCCGCGTACGCCCGGGTCGTAGCGGCCCGCGCCGACGTCGAAAACGAGGTCGACCGGCTCGAGGCCGCCGGTCGGGCCGCCGTCGATATTCCGGCCAAGGTCAAGGCGAATCCGGCCAAGGCCGCGGGCATCGCCGCCGGCGGCGCGTTCCTCGCCCTCGGTGGCCCCAAGCGCCTGTTTCGCCGGGCGAAGCGGGCCGTGACCGGCAAGGAAGAGGAGCTGCCGTCGGAGCTCCTGCCGAGGGACGTCGAGAAGGCCCTGAAGTCGCTCGGGACCGACGGCCGCAAGGTCCGCGGAACGCTCGAGCGCGATTTCGCGAAGTACCTCGACGACCGCAAGAAGGAGCGCGCGAAGGAAGGCATCGTCGCCGGGCTCAGCGCCCTCGCCGTGGCGGCAATCCGGCCCGTCGCAATCCGCCAGGGCAAGCAGCTTGCCGAGCGGATGCTCGACCCGAACGGGCCGGGCTTCGCCGAGCAGCTCGAGCGGATCAAGGCGCGCCGCCAGGCTCCCGACTCGGCGACCGCGGGCAAGGGCGCCCCGGAGGACGCCGGGCTGTAGGACGTGGGCCGTCGCCGGGCACCCGCTAGACTCCGGCCACGGGCGAGTGGCGGAATGGCAGACGCGCCGGCCTTAGGAGCCGGTGTCGCGTGAGCGACGTGGAGGTTCGACCCCTCTCTCGCCTACCACGGTGGGCCGCGGACGCCCCACGGCTGCGTTGAGCCCTGCGCTCCTCGCTCA
>JBKJOK010000200.1:0-8699 GCA_046595595.1 Candidatus Limnocylindrales bacterium | reverse complement strand
AGCACGAAGACCGTTGCCCCGCCGACCTCGACCTCGAGCGGGTAGGGCATGAAGAACTCGCCCGGCTCCATGATCGGCGGCATCGGGTTCACGATCTGGGTCCGCGAGTGGCAGGTGTCGCGGACGATCTCGAGGACCTCGTCGACCGCGTCGTCGTCCACGCCGAGGATGACGGTCGTGTTCGACTGTTTCAGAAACCCGCCGGAGCTCGCCAGGCGCGTCGCCCGGAACTCGCGGTCGAGCAGGGCGTCGACGAGGGCCCCCGCGTCCTCGTGGTGGACGATCGCGACGACGAGCTTCACGCCGCGAGTATAGGCACGGCCGACCGCCCGCTGAACGCGTTCGCGCAGGCGGCCGACGAGGCTCGGCGCTCGAGTGACGCGGTGTACGATGCGCAACGCCGATCGGCCGGATCGCGCTGCCGCCGGCCTTCCGCCGCCGCCGTGCCCAGGAGGCCTCCGTGCCCGACCAGATCGACCGTCCGACCCCGCTCGATGCGCTTGCCGCAGGCGTCGCCGCCGCCGTCCATGGCGCCGACCTCGATGACGGAATCGGAGCCCTCGTCGGCGCCGCGATCGCGGCCCTCGGGGCGACGAGCGCGATGGTCAGCCTCCAGGATCCCGACCGACCCGATCCCGAGCTGACCCTGACGATCGGCCTCGACGAGGCGGCCCAGGCCGCCGCCGTCGCCGCCGTCGCCGACGCCGGCCATCCCCTCACAGTCGCCGCCCGCGACCGGGTCGAGACCCGCGCCGGTTCCACGATCGCCCTGCCCCTGATCGTGGCCCGGTCGGGGATCGAGGAGGCCCTCGGGGCAATCGCGGTGACATTCGCGGACGACGCGGCCGCCGACGCGGCCGATCCGACGTACCTCGGGCTCCTCGCCGACCTGGCCAGCCTGACCGTGGATCGGGCACGTCTCGCGTCGACGCTCGCCGAACGCTCCGAGTGGTTCGAGCGCCTCGCCCACACCGACCCGCTGACGGGCCTCGCCAACCTGCGCACGATCTCGCGCGTCCTCGAGCTTGAGCTGGCCCGGGCGGGCAGGCAGGGCGGCGAGGTATCGGTCGCGATCTTCGACATCGACGGCCTCGCGACGACGAATCTCGAGGCCGGGCGCGACGCCGGCGACGACGTCCTCCGCTCGGTCGCCTCGATCCTGGCCGGTTCCGTCCGGCTCGTCGATACCGTCGCCCGCTACGGAGGCGACGAGTTCCTGCTCGTGGCGCCGGGCTCGGCCGGCGAAATGGTCGCCCAGCGTGTCCTCGACGGCGTCGCCGAGCTGGCGGCGGTCGGCGGCCGAGCGGTCTCGGTGACGGCCGGGGTGGCCCGCTTCCCGACCGACGGGACCGACGCCGAGAGCGTCATCGAGGCGGCCAAGGGCGCGCTTGAGAAGGCGAGGGCCGAGGCGCGCGGGACCGTCGAGAGCACCGAGGCTCGCTGACCCTCGACGACGGTTGACGGTGTGCGGCGCTCCTAGCTCGTGGCGCCCGGGGGTGCGCCCGCAACCCCGGAGCTGACGACCGGGCCCAGCGGGGCGGTGTTGCCGGCTGTCGGTTCGAGGGTCAGCGCGATCACCGCGCCCGGCGGTGTCGGCGCCGCCCGGGTGGTGAAGCCGGCCGTGCCGTTGGCGTCAACAGTGAACCCGCCGACTGCGACCGGCGCCTGCTCACCGACGATCACCCACGCCTCGTAGACCTGGCTGCCGCTCGTCGCGGGCAGGTCGCGCATGGCGAGGACGACCGAGCCGTCCGGTGCGACGGCGGCGAGCCCGCTGCCACGGCTGCCCGCCGCGGCCGTCAGGACGACGGTGGCGGCGTCGGGCTTGCCGGCGGCGTCGACGACCCGGGCAACAGCCTGGTCGAAGCGCTGGGCCGCATCGAGCTGGCGCTGGAGC
This sequence comes from Candidatus Limnocylindrales bacterium, assembly GCA_046595595.1. Taxonomy (GTDB): domain Bacteria; phylum Chloroflexota; class Limnocylindria; order Limnocylindrales; family CSP1-4; genus CF-46. The sequence continues at coordinate 6,802 of JBKJOK010000200.1, read as the reverse complement.
CCGAGCCCCCACGTTCCCATGGCGACGATCGCGAAGACCGCGGCGACCCGAAGCACCCAGTCGAGCGGGCTCGTCCGATTCCTCTCGCGGCGCGCGTCGCGCTCGGCGGCGGACGGGAAGGCAATCGGCGCCCTCGGCGCCGGGGCCGGCGCGGTCGCCGAGGCGGACGCGGTCGCTGGCGCGGGAGCGGCCGTCGCGGACGCGGTTCCGATCGATCGCATTCGCTCGGCCAGGTCCGCTGCGGCGGCGGCCATGATCCGGGCACCCAGTGCGGCCGGCGGCTCGACGAGCTCGAGCCCGTCGAGCTGGTACTCCAGGTATGCGGGCACGGCCCCGCCGAGCTCCTCGAACTCTGGATGCGGCTCGGGGCAGGTCGCCAGGTGGTCGCGCACGGCGGCTTCATCGGTCCGCTCGAGCGCCCCGAGAACGTAGCCGGCCGCCATGTCGCGGGCCTCGTCGCAGGTCATCTGCGGATTGGTCACGCCGTGCCCTCCCCGCTCAGGCCGCCGCGAAGCCCGTCCTCGTCGCCGACGAGCGCCTCGCGAAGCGCCAGGAGGCCCAGCCGGACGCGACTCTTCACGGTGCCCAGCGGGGCGCCGGTCCGAGCCGAGATCTCTTGCTGGGTCAGGCCGCCCCAGTAGGCCAGCTCGATCGCCTCGCGCTGGACATCGGACAGGGTCGCCATCGCGGCCGCGATCTCGTCGCGATCGAGACCGGCCGCGACGTCGTGCCAGATGTCGGGCAGCTGAAGAGCGGGCGGCGGGATGTCCTCGCGCTCGGGCAGCTCGGTCGTGGGGCGGCGGCGGCGGACGGCATCGACCGCCCGGTGGTGGACGATCGCGAGCAGCCAGGTCTTGACGCTGCCGCGGCCGGTCACGTATCGGCCGGCGTTCCGCCAGACGCCCATGAAGGCATCCTGAACGACGTCCTCGGCGAGCGAGGCGTCGGAGGTGATTCGCAATGCGATCGAATAAGCCATGGTGCGGTACCGGTCGTACAGTTCCTGGAGGGCGTCGAGTTGCCCAGAGCTGACGAGGGCGAGAACTGCCTGATCAGCATCGTCGATGGGCGATGCTGTCCGTCCGCGAAGGCCGGGCTGACTCTCTGTCATCAGGTGGTTCGCACTGTCGGCCGGTTCGGTTCACTCGGAGCCCGGCGGACTTCCGCGTCCGACGTCGGAGCGCGCTCGGTCGCCGGGTCGAGGACGGCCTCGACCGCGCGGAGGATCCGGCGCGCGACTGCATCCTCGTCGGCGGTCGCATCGAGGACGAGGAAACGGCGGGGCTCGGCGACGGCCATGGCCAGAAACCCATTCCGGACCCGGCGATGGAAGGCGACGTCGAAGCCTGTCTCGAACCGGGTCTGGTCGTCCGGCGCCTTGCGGGCCAGGCCGATCTCGACCGGCAGGTCGAGCAGGATGGTGAGGTCCGGCCGGAGGCCGCCGGTCGCGATGTCCTCAAGGCGCTGGAGCTCGTCGATCGGCAGTCCGCCGCCGTAGCCCTGGTAGGCGCGAGTGGAGTCGGCGAAGCGGGCGCAGAGGACGGTCGTCCCGGCGGCGAGGCTCGGCTCGATCACCTCCTCGACCAGCTGGCGACGAGCCGCGTTGAACAGGAGGGCGTCCGCGAGCGGATCGATCGGTTTGGCCGACGGGGCGAGCAGCAGGTCGCGAATCCGTTCGCCGAGCGCGGTGCCGCCCGGCTCTCGTGTTCCGAGCACGTCCATGCCATGGGCGCGGAGGGCGGCCTCGAGGCGCGCCGCCTGGGACGTCTTGCCGGCACCCTCGGGACCTTCGATCGTGATGAATCGACCGCGCTCGGCGGACGACGCGAGGCGTGTCACGGACCGAGTGTACGGTGCGGCCGGACGATCGCGCGTCATGCCGGCCTTGCGGTTTCGTCATCCGGCGGTCTTGTCCCGGCGTACCCTCGGCGACATGGGACGCCGCACCACTCCTCGCCTTCTTGCCGCCGCGCTCGCCGCGCTGGCCGGGTTGGTGCTGCCCGCGACCGCAGCCGCTCACCCGCTCGGCAACTTCACGATCAACCACTACGCCGAGCTGCGGATCGCCCCGGATCGGATCGACCTCGACCTGGTGATCGACATGGCCGAAATTCCGACGTTCCAGGAGCGCCAGTCGATGGACGCTGACGAGGACGGGTCGATCGACGAGGCCGAGAGCGCCGCATGGGCGACCTCGACGTGCGCGACCGTCGCCACGAACCTGCGGCTCACGCGCGACGGGTCAGCGCTCGCGATCACCATCGCGAGCGCCTCCGTCGCGTTTCCGCCGGGTGCCGGTGGCCTGTCGACCCTGCGCCTCGAGTGCCTGGCCGATGCACCGCTGGTCGAGCCGATCGGCGCACGGACCACGATCACGTTCGCCGACGACTCGTACGCGGAGCGGATCGGCTGGCGCGAGATCCTGGCGACCGGCGTCGGGACGATGATCGATACGAACGGCCTGCCCGCGACGAGCCCCAGCCAGAAGCTCACGGCCTATCCCGCCGATCTGGTCGCCTCACCACTCGACATCCGCTCGGCGACGATCGTCGCGACCGTGGACCCGGCCGGAGTCCCGGCTTCCGCCGGCCCGGGCCCAACCTCGTCATCGGCGGCGGGCGGTGCAATCCCCGGTGGCGCGGTCCCGGGCGGCGTGGGTGGCGACCTGCCGGCGATCTTCCGGTCGGCCGATCTGACGCCATTCGTGCTCCTGGCATCGCTCGCGACGGCGGTCGTGATCGGAGCCGGGCACGCCCTCACACCGGGGCATGGCAAGACGCTGATGGCCGCCTACCTCGTTGGGTCGCGCGGGACGGCGATCCACGCAGTCGGGCTCGGCCTGGCGGTAGCCGTGTCGCACACGCTCGGGATCCTCGTCCTTGCGCTGGTGATCCTGGGCGCGGGGAGCGTGCTCCCGCCCGATGTCGTCTACCGCGTGACGCCGGTGATCGCCGCGGTGTCGATCGTGGCGATCGGCGCGTGGATGCTGATCGGCGAGGTCCGCCGGCGGCGCAGCCGGGTCGTTGGCGCGGACAGTGTGGCGGACTCGCTCGACGGGCACGATCACGGGCATGCCGACACGGAGCATGGGCCCGCGGCGACACACGATCACCCGCACCCGCACGCAGGCACGCACGACCCCTCGCACGCGGCGCCGCACGATCACGAGCACCCGCTCGAGGCCGCTCCCGGCGAGCACAGCCACGGCGGCATCCGCCACAGCCACCTTCCGCCGGCTGGCGCCACGCTGTCGTGGCGCGGCCTGTTCGTCCTCGGCCTGGCCGGCGGCCTGATCCCGTCGACGTCGGCCCTGCTGATCCTGCTCGGGTCGATCGCCGCCGGCCGGCCGGCCTTCGGGCTCGTCCTCGTCGTCGCCTTCGGGCTCGGGATGGCCGCGGTCATGACGGGCGTCGGCCTGACCATGATCCTCGCTCGCGGCCGCCTGGACCGGATGCCGCGCCACTCAAGCCTCGGCCGGCTCGCCGCCGTCGCGCCCCTTCTCGCTTCACTCGCCGTGCTCGGCCTCGGTCTTGTCCTGACGTGGCAGGCGGTGGCCGGCACACCCGTTCTGTAGCTCGAGCCCGAGACGAGGTAGCTCGAACCCGAGGCCAGCGCCGAAGTGGCCAGATTGTCATCTACGGAACGTTGGGCTCGGTCCGCGTCGGATCCCTGGCCTCGGCCTGCCCGGCGAGTTCCCGGCGCGCCGTCCTCGAGCGTGAGCAGTCGGTTCACGAGCCTCGTGACGGCACGGTGTCAGGCCCGACGTTCCGTCCATGGAAGTCTGGCCGGGTCCGCCGCCGTCACCCGGCGATAGGGCAAACGCCCGAGCGAGCCGGATCGCAATCCTCTGCTACCGTTCCGCCCCGATGCGTGACCTGAGCGACCGCTCCCTCGACACGGCCGTTCAGTTCGGCGCGTCGTACGCCGACGTCCGCGTCGTCCATCGTCGCGACGAGTCGATCGCCGTCAAGTCCGGCCGGGTCGAAGGCGTCGCCTCCGGCGAGAGCGAGGGCTTCGGCGTGCGCGTCCTCGTCGACGGCGCGTGGGGCTTCGCGAGCAGCTCGCGCCTCACCGCCGACGAGGCCGATCGGGTCGCCGCCGACGCCGTCCGGATCGCCAAGGCCAGCGCGACCGCCCTCCGCGACCGCGTCCAGCTCGACGAGCGGCCGCCCGCCCACGGCACCTACGAGACCCCGATCGGGGAGGACCCCTTCGCCGTCCCGTTGGAGGAGAAGATCGGCCTCCTGCTCGCGGCCGACGAGGCCGCCCGAACCGTGGACGGCGTCGCCTTCACGGAGACCCGCTACGACGCCCAGCGGGAGACGCGGACGTTCGGCGCGACCGACGGGAGCTGGACCGAGCAGACGTTCACCCACGTCGGGGCCGGCATCGAAGCCAACGCGATCGAGGGCGACGAGCACCAGCGCCGGACCTACCCCGACGCCGACGGCGGTCCGTTCCGGGCGGCCGGCTACGAATACGTCCGCGGCCTCGACCTCGTCGGCCGCGCCGGGCCGCTCGCCGAGGAGGCCGTCGCCCTGCTCAGCGCGCCGCAGTGCCCGTCGGGCCGGTTCACCGTGATCCTCGATCCGTCGCAGCTGTACATGCAGATCCACGAGAGTTGCGGCCACCCGACCGAGCTCGACCGGGTCTACGGCACCGAGGCGAGCTACGCCGGCACGAGCTTCCTCACGACCGACAAGCTCGACTCGGGATTCCGCTACGGCAGCGACCTCGTGACCCTCGTCGCCGACGCGACGGCAGCGGGCGGCATGGGCACGTTCGGCTGGGACGACGAGGGCGTCGCGGCGCAGCGCGTGCCGCTGGTCGAGAACGGGATCTTCGTGGGCTACCTGTCGAGCCGCGAGACCGCGCCGCGGATCGGCCGCCAGTCGGGCGGGGCGATGCGGGCCGACGGCTGGAACCGGATCCCGTTGATCCGGATGACGAACGTCAACCTGATTCCTCGACCCGGGATGTCGCTCGATGACATCGTCGCCGACACCGACGACGGGCTGTACCTCGCCTCGAACCGTTCATGGTCGATCGACGACCGCCGCCTGAACTTCCAGTTCGCGACCGAGGTCGCCTACGAGATCAAGGGCGGCAAGAAGGGCCGGCTGTTCAAGAACCCGACCTACACCGGCATCACGTACGAATTCTGGCGCTCGCTTGACGCGGTCGGCGACGCGTCGAGCTACGTGATGCTCGGGACGCCGAACTGCGGCAAGGGCGAGCCGGGCCAGGGCGGGCACGTGGGGCACGGCTGCTCCGGCGCGCGGTTCCGCGACGTCCAGGTCGGGGTCGGCAAGTGGTGATCCGGTGGTGAGCGAGGATCGCGTCGCACCGCTCGATACGCTGGCGATCGCCGAACGGGTCGTCGCCCTCGCCGAGGCCGCCGGCGGCACCGAGGTCGAGGCCGTGGTGTCGGATGAGCGGGCCCAGCTGACCCGCTTCGCGAACAGCGAGATACACCAGAACGTCGCCGAGACGAACGGGTCGATCAATCTCCGGGTCGCGATCGGGAAGCGGGTCGGGGTCGCCAGCTCGAACCGGCTCGACGACGAGGGCCTCCGTCGGTTGGCCGAGACCGCGACCGCGATCGCCCGCAACTCCGCCGAGCTCGATGACTGGGGCGGCCTGCCCGAGCCGACACCAATCGCCGAAATCCCGGCCGGCTGGTCCGAGGGCACGGCCGGCGCCACGCCGGAGCAGCGGGCCCAGGGCGTCCGCGCGGTGATTGCCGCCGCCGACGCGGCCGGGGTCCGGGCCTTCGGCTCGTTCTCGACCGCCGCCGAGCACCTGGCGGTCGCGAACTCGAAAGGCATCCGAGCAGTCCAGCGCCGGACCAGCGCCCAGCTCCTGACCGTGGCGATGGGGCCCGACGGCGGCAACGGCTACGGCGAGCACGCGGCGGTCGATGCGACCGCGATCGATGCCGGCGCCGTCGGCCGGGAGGCCGCGGCGAAGGCCCGGGCGTCGGAGAACCCGAACGTCGTGGATCCGGGGGACTGGACGGTCGTCCTCGAGGAGCCGGCCGTCGTCGACCTCCTGTCGATCCTCGCGTACCTGGGCTTCAGCGCTCTCGCGGTCCAGGAGGATCGCTCCTTCGCCGAGCCCGGTCGCGTGGTCGGGAGCGAACTCGTCACGATCGTCGACGACGCGACGGAGCCCGGGGCTCTGCCGATGGCGTTCGATTACGAGGGAGTCGCCAAGCAGCGGATCGTCCTCGTGGAGCGCGGCGTCTGCCGCGATGTCGTGTACGACCAGCAGACGGCGGCGCGCGGCGGGGTCGCGTCGACGGGGCACGGCCTGCCGGCCCCGAACTCATACGGGCCGTTCCCCCTGAACATGGTGATGTCTCCGGGGGAGACGGAGCGGGCGTCGCTCGTCGGGGAGATGGAGCGCGGCCTGCTCGTGACCCGCTTCCACTACACGAACCCCGTCCACCCCAAGCTCGCGATCGTGACCGGGATGACCCGCGACGGGACGTTCCTCGTCGAGGACGGGCAGATCGTCGGGCCGGTCCGGAACCTCCGCTTCACCCAGAGGTATCTCCCCTCGCTGGCGGGCGTCGTGGCCGTTGACCGCGAGCGGCGGACGCTCCCCGGCGACTTCGGCGGGGTCCTCGTGCCGGCGGTCCGGATCGAGGGCTGGACGTTCACCGGCGCAACGGAACACTGAGCCGCGCGGCTCGGCCCGCTGACCTACCAGGCCGCCAGCGCCCAGATGCCCGGAACGGGCTCCTGATCGGCAGCCCCGACCTCGGCGAACAGCGCGACGGCGCGCTTGAGATGGACCA
>JBKJOK010000204.1:0-13751 GCA_046595595.1 Candidatus Limnocylindrales bacterium | reverse complement strand
CGGTTCCACGCCGTCACGGCGAACCCGGCGCGGGCGAGGTTGGCGGCCATCGCCGCGCCCATCGTCCCGAGCCCCAGGAAGCCGACCCGTTCGCCGCTCATCGCCACTCCCGCTGCTGCTACCCTCGGCTCGCATGATGACATCCGGCCGCCGGCCGGATCCGCGCCGTCGACGTCGGGCGGCCGAGGGAGGCCCGAGATGCCGCTGATCGCCTCGCTGGCCGCACTCGTGGCGGCCGCCTTCCACGTGCTCTTCTTCATCCTCGAGAGCGTGACGTTCACCCAGCCCAGGGTGGCCGCCCGGTTTGGCCTGACGACGCCCGAGCAGATCGCCACGGTCCGGCCGATGGCGTTCAACCAGGGGTTCTACAACCTGTTCCTGGCCGTCGGGGTCGTCGGGGGACTGGCCCTGGCGGCGTCGGGTTCGGTCGAGGCCGGGCGGGCGATCGTCCTGTTCGCCTGCGCCTCCATGGTCGGCGCCGGGCTGGTGCTGTACGCCTCGAGCCGGCGGTTCGCGCGGTCGGCGGCGATCCAGGCCGTGCCGCCGCTGGTCGCGATCGTGGCCGCCCTCGTTCTGAAGTAGCGGGCAACGAGAGACCCGCGGTGCGGCCACCGACGGTCGAGGTGCGATCGAGGAATGGCGCGCCCGGCGGGACTCGAACCCACGACCTTCAGGTCCGCAACCTGACGCTCTATCCACTGAGCTACGGGCGCAATCGTCGGCCGTGGACGTCGCCCAGCGGCGTCGTGGACCGTCGAGAGAAAACTGGCGGAGAGGGAGGGATTCGAACCCTCGGAGCAGGTTACCCCACTCAACGGTTTAGCAAACCGTCGCACTAGGCCTCTATGCGACCTCTCCGTCGCGCGGCCGGCGGAATCCTACCACGGGCTCCGACGGCCGCGGCCAGCCGGTTCTGGTAGGTTGGGCCGCTCGCCGCAGCCGAGGAGACCTCGATGACCGATCGCCCGACCGAGGAGGCCGCGACCCCGTCCCGTGGTCGCGCGCCGATGACAGCGGACCAGGTCCAGGCCTACGGCGTGGACGCGATCCAGCCGCTGACCAGGCCGCTCGGGCTCGCCGAATCCGATCCGGCCTGGCCGGCCCGGTTCGATCAAGAGGAGGCCAGGATCCGGGCGATCCTGGGTGACCGCGTCGTCCGCCTCGAGCACACGGGCTCGACCTCGGTCCCCGGCCTCGCGGCGAAGCCGTGCATCGACATCACGATGACCGTCGCGGACGTCCTCGACGAGCCCGCGTACGTCCCCGACCTCGAGGCGGCGGGCTATCGGCTCGTCATCCGCGAGCACGAGCCAGATTGCTACGACCATCGCGTCTTCAAGGGACCGGATACGAACGTCAACCTGCACGTCTTCTCGGCGGGTTGCCGCGAGCTCGACCGGATGGTCGGGTTCCGTGACTGGCTGCGCAGCCACCGCGAGGATCGCGAACTGTACGAGTCGACCAAGCGCGACCTGGTGAAGCGCGACTGGGCGTTCGTCCAGAACTACGCCGACGCGAAGGGCGAGGTCGTCGAGCAGATCGCAGCCCGGGCGGGAATCGGCGGGCCTCACCCTTGAGGAGACGCCGAGCGCGACGTGCGTTGACACCGCGCCCGGCGGGCCGTACCGTCGCGACACGCAGATGAACGACCTCTACTACTTTCGACGCCCGGCATGATCGACCCCGGAGCCTAGGCCCGGGATCGCGGGTCGTGCCGGGTGGAAGCAGAGGTGCGGACCTCTGCTTTTTTGTTTGACCAGAGAGGAAGCCAGCGGATGTTCGTGGTGATGGCCCGGACGGCGGGTGAAGCCGAGATCCTCGGCGTGAAGAGCGCCATCCTCGGCGAGGGGCTGACTCCGTACGACCACGCCGGCGCGGAACGGATCGTGATCGCCGTCATCGGCGAGATCGGTTCGCGCAAGCAGGCCCTGATGAGCCGCCTGGGCGGGCTCGCCGGGGTCGAGGCCGTGACTCCGATCAGCCGGCCGTTCAAGCTGACGTCGCGCGAGTTCCAGCCCGAGAACACCGTGATCCGGGTGCTCGATGCGGTCATCGGCGACGGCGGGCTGACGATGATGGCCGGGCCGTGCTCGGTTGAGAGCCGCGAGCAGCTGTTCGAGACGGCCGACGCGGTCGCCGCGGCCGGAGCCACGATCCTGCGCGGCGGCGCCTTCAAGCCGCGGACGAGCCCGTACAGCTTCCAGGGACTCGGGGTCGAGGCCCTCCGCTATCTCGCCGAGGCGCGCGATCGGACCGGCCTGCCGGTGATCACCGAGGTCATGGAGCCGAGCCAGGTCGACATCGTCGCCGAGTACGCCGACATCCTCCAGATCGGCACCCGGAACATGCAGAACTATTCGCTCCTGACCGCGGTTGGGCGGGTGGCCCGGCCGGTGATGCTCAAGCGCGGCTACGGGGCGACCGTGGAGGAATGGCTCATGGCCGCGGAGTACATCGTCAGCTCGGGCAACCCGAACGTGATCCTGTGCGAGCGCGGAATCCGGACGTTCGAGACGTACACCCGGAACACGATGGATCTCGCGGCGGTGCCCCTGGTCCACCACCTCAGCCACCTGCCGGTCATCGTCGATCCGAGCCATGCGACCGGCAAGCGCTGGCTCGTCGCGCCGCTGGCGCTCGGCGGGGTCGCGGTCGGGGCGGACGGGGTGATGGTCGAGGTCCACCCCGATCCCGACGCGGCGCTGTCCGATGCCGAGCAGCAGCTGACCCTCGATCAGTTCCGGGCGATGATGGCCGAGCTGGTCCCGGTCCACGAGCTCGTCCGCTCGATGTACGCATCGCCGATCGACGTCCGGGCGGGGTCCGCTGGGACCGCCGCTGGCGCCGGGCCCGCGAAGCACTGATCGGCCGGACGGCGAGGACCCGATGACGACGATGTCGACCGAGGCCGTGGTCGTTGCGCCCGCCGCACGGCTGCGCGGCGAGATCGTCCTGCCCGGCGACAAATCAATCAGCCACCGGGCCCTGATGTTCGCGCTCCTCGCGGCCGGGGAGAGCCGCATCTCGGGCGCCGGCGACGGGACCGACGTCCGTTCGACCGCGGCCGTGTGCCGGGCGCTCGGGGCGAACGTCGAGCGGGTCGGTGCCGACGACGACGGCCCGACGGGGCCCGGCCACCAGGACAAGGCGACGGTCGACTACCGGGTCGTGTCGCCGGGCGTCGACGGTCTGCGCGAGCCCGCGTCCGCCCTCGACTGCGGAAATTCCGGCACGAGCCTCCGGCTGTTCGCCGGGATCCTCGCCGGCCTGCCGTTCCGGACTGTCCTCGACGGCGACGATTCGTTGCGACGGCGACCGGTCGCTCGTATCATCGAGCCGTTGCGCGCGATGGGCGCGACGCTCCACGCCCGCTCCGATGATTCCCTTCCACCCCTGACGGTCGTCGGTCGTTCGCCGCTCCGGGCAGTCGACCGATGGACGCCGGTGCCGAGCGCCCAGGTCAAGTCGGCGATCCTGCTGGCCGCGCTCCGGGCGGATGGCCGGACGACGGTCCGCGAGACGGTCGCGACGCGCGATCACACCGAGCGGATGCTGCGGGCACGGGGCGTCGCGGTCCGGACGGAGCAGCTCGGGTCGGCCGATGTCGATGGGCGCGTCGGCGCAGTGGCGATCAGTCTCGAGGGAGGGCGGACGATGACGGCGATCGACGAGCGCGTCCCAGGTGACGTGTCGGCGGCCGCCTTCTGGCTCGTCGCCGCGGCGATCCATCCCGATGCCGATCTCGTCCTCCGCAACGTCGGCGTCAATCCGACCCGGCGTGCCGTCATCGACATCCTGCGGGCGATGGGCGCCGACATCGAGGAAACCGCGGTCGAGGCGCCGAGCGTCGCCGCACCGACCAACGGCGACGTGGGCGAGCCACGGGCCGACCTGCGCGTCCGCTCGTCGGAACTGCGGGCGATCGACCTCGGCCCGGACGAGGTGGCCGCGGCGATCGACGAGATCCCGATCCTGTGCCTCGCGGCAGCCCGCGCTCAGGGGACCACGACCATCCGCGGCGCCGGCGAGCTCCGCCACAAGGAATCGGACCGGATCGCCGGCACGGCCGACGGCTTGCGGGCGCTCGGCGCGGACGTGGCGGTCAGCGGTGACGACCTCCGGATCGTCGGCGGCCGCCCGCTCGTCGGCACGACCGTCGACTCGCTCGACGACCACCGGCTGGCGATGACCTTCGCCATCGGCGGCCTCATCGCCACGGGCCGGACGTCGGTTCTCCGACCGGCCAGCGCATCGATCTCGTATCCCGGCTTCTTCACTGACCTCGGAAGGGTGGGCTCATGACCAAGCGCGTCGTCCTCATCGGCCATCCCGTTGCCCACTCGCTGTCGGGCGCGATGCAGCAGGCCGCCTTCGACGATCAGGGCATCGATGCCGCCTACGAGCTCTGGGACCGGGCCCCGATCGCCCTGCCCGACGCGATCGCCGAGATCCGGGCCGGCGACGACTTCCTCGGGGCGAACGTCACGATCCCCCACAAGGAGCGGGTCGTGCCGCTCGTCGACCGCCTCACCGAAGAGGCCCAGGCCACGGGCGCCGTGAACACGATTACCCGCGAGGGCAAGCGGCTGGTCGGCCACAACACGGACGTGCCCGGCTTCAAGGTCGCCCTCGACAGTCTCGTCGGACGCCAGAAGATGCCCCGCGTCGCGATCGTCCTGGGCGCGGGCGGCGGCGCTCGGGCGGTCGTCTACGGCCTGATCCGCGAAGGCTTCCAGCGGATCGTCGTGTTCAACCGCCACCTCCATCGGGCCGAGGGCCTCGTCAAGCACTTCGGGCGGAGCGCCGCCCACATGGAGCTCAAGGCGATGCCCTGGCACGAGTCGATCATCGAGGCCGAGCTCGCCAAGTCGAAGGTCCTCGTCAACGCGACCTCGATCGGGTTGACCAGCGACGTTTCGCCGATCCCGGGCGAGCTGATTCCGCCCGATCTCCTCGTCCTCGACCTGATCTACGCGAAGACGCGCCTGCTGCGCGAGGCCGAGGCCGCGGGCTCGACGGTCGCGGACGGCGAGCTGATGCTCCTCCACCAGGGAGCGGCCGCGTTCACCCTGTGGACCGGACGAGCGGCCCCGACCGAGCTGATGCAGAAGGCCCTGTCGGCGGCCCGCGCCGGCGGTGTTCGATCCGCCGAGGGCGAGCCGACGGGCGAGCCCGACCCCGCGTCGACCGGCGCATCCGGCTCGGCCGGCGCCTGACGGGCCCGAGCGACCCGACGCCGATCCGATGGGACGTCTGCGCTGGCTGACCGCCGGGGAATCGCATGGCCGCTCGCTGGCGGTCACGGTCGAGGGCGTCCCGGCCGGGCTGGCCATCGACGGTGATTCTCTTTCGGTCGACCTCGCCCGCCGGCAGCGCGGGTATGGTCGCGGTGCGCGCCAGGCGATCGAACAGGATCGGGCCGACATCGTCAGCGGCGTCCGCCACGGGTGGACCCTGGGCTCGCCAATCCTCCTCCTGGTCGCAAACCGGGACTGGGAGAACTGGACCCGGGTGATGCAGGTCGAGGGGTTGTCCGATGACGAGGCGGTCGAGCTGGCCGCGGCCTCGGCCGAGGGCAACAAGCGCTCGACCCCGGTGACCCGCGTCCGACCCGGTCACGCCGATCTTGCCGGGGCCCTGAAGTACGGGTTCAACGACGTCCGGAACGTTCTCGAGCGCGCATCGGCCCGCGAGACCGCGGCCCGGGTCGCGGCCGGCGGCGTCGCCCGGGCGATCCTGCGCGAGCTCGGGGTCGAGGTCTGGTCGTTCACGGCCGAGGTCGGCGGGGTGGCGCTGGACCCGACCAGGGCCACCCGATCGCGCGAGGAGGCCGATGCCTCGCCGCTGCGCTGCCCCGACCCGGACGCCGAGACGGCGATGATCGCCCGGATCGACGAGGCCCGCTCGAACGGAGACACGGTCGGCGGCGTGTTCGAGGTCGTGGCCCACGGGCTGCCGATCGGGCTCGGGTCGTACGTCCACTGGGATCGCCGGCTCGACGCCGCGCTGGCAGCCGCGGTGATGAGCATCAACATCGTCAAGGGCGTCGAGTTCGGACTCGGGTTCGAGCAAACGAAGCGGTTCGGGTCGGCCGTCCACGACGTGATCGAGGGCCGGGCCGAGGCCGGACGCTGGATCCACCGCACGAACAACGCGGGCGGGCTGACCGGCGGGATCACGAACGGCGAGCCGCTCGTGATCCGCGGCGCGGTGAAGCCGATCTCGACGCTGGCCCGGCCGCTGCCGTCGGCCGACCTCATCACCGGCGGCGCGGTCGACAAGGCCCACTACGAGCGGTCCGACATCAGCGTCGTCCCGGCCGCCGGGGTCGTCGGCGAGGCGATGGTCATGCTGACCCTGGCCGACGCGATGCTCGACAAGTTCGGGGGCGACACGATCGCCGACACCCGCGACGCGCTCGATCGCTATGTGGCCCGCATCTCGGGGCCGATCGAGGCCCCCGTCGCGGGCGGGCGACGGGCGGGTCCGGGCGACCCCGGGGCGGCCGGCGACTCGCCCGCGGAGCCCGGCGGCGACGAAGCCGGCTCCGGCGGCGACGACTAGGCCGGCCAACGATGGACGTCGTCCTCGTCGGGTTGCCCGGGAGCGGCAAGAGCGCCGTCGGGCGGCGCCTCGCCCATCGCCACGGAGCGACCTTCGTCGATCTCGACGAGACGATCGAGAGGGCGGCCGGCAAGCCGATCCCGGCGATCTTCGCGGATGACGGGGAGGCCGCCTTCCGACGGATCGAGCGGGAGGCCGTCGCGAGCCTCGGGCCAGCCGATTCGTCGACCGAGATGCGGACCGTGGTCGCGACCGGCGGCGGGGCGGTCGTCGATCCGCGCAATCGCTGGGCCCTGTTTCGCGGCCGCGTCCCGCTCTGGCTCGACGTCCGGCCCGAGGTCCTCGCCCAGCGCCTCCGACGGTCGCCGACCGTCCGGCCGCTGATCACCGGCCGCGACCCGATGGGCGCGATCCGCGACCTTGCCCGGGATCGCGAGCGGTTCTACTCCGCCGCCCACCGGATGAACGGCGTGGCCGAGATGGCGACGATCGTGGAGCGGGCCGACGACCTCGTCGCGCGCCTCGTCGCCCGGCCGGAACCGACCGTCCTGCTCCGCGGCCACTCGCTCGGTGGCGACCTGGTGATCGGCGAGGGCATCGCGGCCTCGGTCATCGCCGACTCCCTGCGCAGCCTTCGTGCCCGCCGGGCGATCCTCGTCTCCGAGCCGGGCGCCTGGGCCGCCGCCGGCGAGTCGATTGCCACGGCCCTCGGCGATGATGGCTGGCGGATCGAGCGGATCCTCCTGCCACAGGGCGAGGGCGCGAAGCGGATGACCGTGATCGAGGATGCGGCCGGACAGCTTGCCCGGCTGCGGGCCGAGCGCGGCGAGCCGCTCGTCGCGATCGGTGGCGGGGCGCTCGGCGACGCTGCCGGCTTCCTCGCTGCAAGCTGGTTGCGGGGCGTGCCGTTCATCCAGGTCCCGACCACGCTCGTCGCCCAGATCGACTCGTCGATCGGCGGCAAGACCGGGGTCGATCTCGCCGAGGGCAAGAACCTCGTCGGCGCATTCCACCCGCCGGCCGCGGTCGTGATCGACGTGGCGCTGGTCCGGAGCTTGCCCGAGCGTCAACGCCGGGCTGCCCTCGGTGAGGCGGTGAAGATGGCCGCCCTCGGCGACGAGGCGCTGTTCGCCCTGCTCGAAACCGACGGCGAAGCGATCGTCCGGGGTGACGCAGCCGCCTTCGAGTCCGGGGCCGTGGCCGAACTGGTCGAGCGGGCGGCGTGGGCGAAGGTCGTGGTCGTGGACGTCGACGAGAAGGAGCAGGGCGCGGCCGACGGCCGGATCACGCTCAACCTCGGGCACTCACTGGGGCACGCGGTCGAGGCCGCGGGCGGGTTCGGCGATCTGCTCCACGGCGAGGCCGTCGCCCACGGACTGCTCGGCGCGGTCCGGATCGGGGTCGAGCTCGGGGTGACGCCGCGCGATCGGGCCGAGCGGATCGAGGGCCTGCTGACGACGCTCGGGCTCGCGACCGGGCCGCTCCCTTACCCGATCGCGACCGTCCTGGGTGCGCTGGCGGCCGACAAGAAGCACGCCGATGGCGCGCTGCGCTGGGTGCTCCCGACGGCCCACGGATCGGTGATCCGATCGGATGTCCCGGTCGACGTGGTCGAACGGGCCGCGGCATCACTCCTGGTCGCGCCCGGGCCGGCGGTGACGGCATGACCCGGGTCCTCGTCCTGCAGGGTCCGAACCTGAACCTCCTCGGCTCGCGCGAGCCGGAGATCTACGGCCACGACACGCTCGACGACATCCACGCCGGGATTACGGCGCGGGCCGCCGAGCTGGGCCTCGACGTGGACTTCTTCCAGTCGAACCACGAGGGCGCCCTGATCGATCGGCTGCACCAGCGCGATTTCGACGTCGCGATCGTCAATGCCGGCGGCCTGACCCACACGTCGGTGGCGCTGCGCGATGCGCTGCTCGGCGTCCAACGCCCGTTCTGGGAGGTCCACCTGTCCGATCCGGCGACCCGCGAGCCGTTCCGGGCTGTGAACTTCCTGCAGGACATCGCGGTCGCTTCGATCGTCGGCCAGGGCAAGCGCGGGTATCACCTCGCGCTCGACGCGATCGCTGCCCGATTCGGGGAGGAGGCGGGCGGTGGCTGAGCGGCGGCGGCCGGTCGAACCCGCCGAGCTGCGCCGGCTGCGGAAGCGGATCGACGTCCTGGACCGCCGGATCGTCAAGTTGTTGAACGATCGGGCCGAGCTTGCCCGCCAGGTCGGGCGAGTGAAGGTTGACAACGGGCGGCGGGCAGTCCGCGATCCGGAGCGCGAGCGGGAGGTGCTGCTCCGGGTCTCGATGGCCAACGAAGGCCCGACGCCGCAGGTTGACCTGCTCGCAGTCTTCAAGCGATTGTTCGCGGTCGCCCGCGGGCTCGAGCGGGCGGATCGCACCCGGGCGCGGCGGGCCGAGCTGTTCGGCGGGATGGCAGAGCGGGACGAGACCTGACGGCCTACTCGCGAATCTCACATGCAGCCGATGAAGGGATCCGTCGAGCGCGGCCAGCGTTCAATCCGGCCAGGCTGAACGAGGTACGCGTCTCCGCCCGCCTCGATCCAGAGCTCGCTCTGGCCGGAGCGATAGCCGCTGTCGACGGCGCCGGCCGGAAGACGTGCATCAGCCGCGAACTTCGTCGTCGTCCACTCCTCCATGACGCCCTTCGGGTCCCGGAAGAAGAGGTCGTCTCCGATGTGCAGCCAGATTGCGGACTCCCAGCCACAGTGGCCGGGGCCCGGTGCGGACCGGAGGCTCTCCGTCGAGATGCGGTTGCCGGCTGCGTCGGTCCAGATGGTGACCGCGAACGTGAGCGGGACGGCCGGGTCGAACTCCGAGGCGTCGCAGGCGCGCAGCCCGACGACCGACCAGCCCGGGACGTACCGCGTCCGGTCTGTCAGGACGATGATCGCCCTGGGCCGGCCGTCCACGACATGGCCGAAGCTCGCCCAGTGGGCTTCGGCATGGAGTTCGTCGAAACCGGCCGTCGGCAGGCTGGCATACATGTTCGTCGGACCGAGGAACAGCGTCAGGGCCTCTCGTGCCGTCGGAGCGCCGTGGTCCGGGAAATAGGCGTCCGGTGATGGGTCCGCTGCGACCTCGTCGCCGATCGAGGCAGCCGGGCCGGTGCAGCCGAGCTGGCCGGCGATGTCTCCGACCCAGCTCGGTGCCGGCTCGGGGGTCAATGCCGGCGTCACGCTCGGAGCGGGCGTCGGGCTCGGATCGGGCAGCGCCTCGAGCCGGACGTGGAAGTCCCGGATGTCGAGGTCCTGGATGAGGACGGCATCGCCGAGTGGGTTGGGCTGGCTGAAGATCACGCAGACGTCCCGGCGCGGACCGCCGATGTCGTTCTGGTACACGGACACGGTCTGGATCGTGAGCGTGCTGGGCGTCCGCAGGATCACGACCGTTGCCGGCTCGTCGATATCGAAGGCGGCGACCGGCGTGTCCGCGACGCTCGGGAAGTAGCGACCGAAGTCGCGCAGCGGGGTGGCTTCGAACACGTACTCGACGTCGCTCGTCAGGCCGCCGCACGGCGCCAGTCGCTCCGGCACGTGCCAGTTCGCCGGGTCGGCCAGGACGTCGGGGTCCATGTGTCCCGCTCGCTCAATGTCGGCCGCGGACAGGACCGGGACGATCCGCTCGAAAGACGTCGGTCCATAGAGATGGGTGATCGAGGCCCCGGGCGGACCGACGGCGATGCAGACCTGGTAGTACTTGCTCTGGGTCGGTGACGAGCCGGGAGCAAATGCGCCCATGACCTCTCGCGGCGTCTCGATGACGACCAGGGCCGGATCGTCAACTTCGAGTTCCGGCGCGCCCTTGCCCCAACCCGGGAAGTACAGCGGGAACCAGCGGGCGTGGGTCATCTCGAACGCCCGGTCGACATCGATCAGGTTTCTCGCGCAGACAGCGAGCCGGGGATCACCGGCGAAGGCCGCCGGATCCGGCGCCACCGGCCGGCCGACATCGCCGATCAGAGGGACGCGCCCGATGACGAGCCCGGCGACACCGAGCAGGAGGGCGATCGAAGCGGCCGCCGCCAGGATCGAACGGCGCCGGCCGGCCGGTCGATCCGGCAGGGTCGCAATCCGCGCCCGGACGACCTCGAGCTCCTCGTCGGTCGCCCGTCCGCGCTGGTCGAGCCAGCCGTGAAGGGCCTCGTCGAGCTCGACCGTCTCCGAGTCGTGCCCGGCCGGGTTGCGTGGCGCGTCGGTCATTGCCGGTCCTCCGCGTCGTACGCCGCGCGTAGTCTTGCCATCGCGTGATGGACCCGCGACTTCACCGTGCCCTCGGGGATCCCGAGGTGGCCGGCCGTCTCGGCGATGGGCAAACCCCAGAAGTGGTGGAGGGTCAGGAGCAGCCGGTCCCGGTCGTCGAGCCGCCCGAAGGCGCGGCCGAGCTGGCGGCGTTCGACGGTCCGCTCGAGCTCATCGGGGGCGAAGGCGCCCGAGACGTCGAGCTCGACCACGTGCGGACGCTTGCCGAGGCGGATCGCGGCCCGGACGACGTGGCGGCGGAACCATGCCGGAAACGCGTCCGGGTCCCGGAGCTGGTCGAGGCCGCGCCACGCGGAGAGGAGCGCCTCCTGGACGGCGTCGGGGGCGTCGGCCGGGGAACGCGACAGGATCCGGGCGGCACCGAGGGCCTTCGTCAGCTCCGGCTCGACCAGCTCGCCGAACGCCGCGCGATCACCGGCCCGCGCCGCGGCGACGAGGCGGGCCGCGCGACTGGTGACGACCTCCGGGAGCGAGGCGGGCGTGTCCAGGATTCCCTCCATGCCAACAGGTGGCATCCGGACCACGATCGGTTCAATCTGCGGGCCGCACCGATCCGCGGCCGTGGAGCGAACCCTACGCCTCGAGCTCCGTCCGGTCCTCGATCTCCCATACGTGGTCGAGGGCGTGCCAGGCGATCCGGTGGGCTGCGTAGCGGACGGGCCAGCGCTTGCCGGCAAGGGGCTCTCCGTCGCGCGCCGCGCGGACCACGTCGAGCGTCGCGGTCCGCATCGCCCGGATGGCGGCCCGGTCATCGGCGGCGAACTCCCGGATCCTGAGCCCGATCTCGCCCGCGTACGCTCGATCGGCTTCCATGACATGGCCGATGACCTTGGACGTGTTCCGGCCGCCGCCCCGCGGCCCCTTGCGGAGCTCCTCGGGGGCGGCTGCGGCGATCCGGTCGAACAGGGCCCAGGCCGCCTCGACGAGCCCCGCGAGGCGAGCGGCTTCGTCGGCGTCGGTCGGGCGAGCGTCCTGTTGGGACGGGCGACTGGGAACCCCGAACTCGGTTCCGCCGGAGCCGGCATGCCGCTCCACGACCTCCAGGTCCTCGATGTCGATGGCGGCGGCGAACCGGCGCTGCTCCGCCGTGGCAACCAGCGCGTAGCGCGGAGCGTACGACGCAAGGCTCGCGAGGGCGAGCGCCTCGGTCTTGCCGGCGCGACTCCAGCCCGGCCAGTCGGCGGCCGACGCGAACGTCTTCTTCGGCGTGTGCTCGATGGTCACGAGAATCGGCTTCGTCATGGCGTCAATGTGCCACGGGATGGCGTCCGATGGTGTCAGGTTCGACGCCGCGCCGCTCAGCCCGCGGTCGGATCGATCGTTCGAAGTCCGGTGTACCGCGCGAACCCGCGATCGGCGGTCGCAAGGGTTGCGCCATGCTCGATCGTGAGCGCGGCGAGGTGGGCGTCCATCAACTGCGGGCCGCGCGCCTGTCCGCCGGTGGCCACGTCCGCGAGCGTCGCCCAGTGGCGCCTCGTCGGCTCCAGAAGTCGAACGTTCGGGCGGGCGAGCCACGAATCGACGATGGCGAGCCCGGCCGCAACGGGCCGCGGCTCCTGGAACACGCGATGGTCCGTCGAGATCCGCAGGAACGCGAGGATCGCGAGCAGGGAGAGGCCGACGTCGCCCGAGCCGGACATCTGTGTCTCGAACCACGGCGACACGACGGCATGCCGCGGATCATCCTGATCGTAGGCATAGAGCAGGATGTTCGCATCGATGACGATCATCGCCGCAACGGCCCGTCCAGCCGATCGAGCAGGTCCTCGATGTTGTCCAGATCGAACTCCGGGCGTCTGCCCATCGGAGCGGCCTGGACACGGAACGGGCCAGGCTGCTCCGGCGTCGCGTCGAGGCCGCGGCGAAGCGCCGAATTCACAACCGCGCGATAGGTCTGGCCGGTGCGTTGGGCCTCCGCGGCGAGCCGATCGGCGACGTCGTCGTCGAGGGTCAAGGTCGTTCGAGTTGACACATCATGAAGCCTAGTCAATTGACATCATGATGTCCATCCGGTGTCGTTGCATGCATGGTCGCCTTCATCGGCCGACTCTGGCAGACCACGCTTCACCCGCACGTAACGGGCAGTGCACCGGCACTCATTGGTCAACGTTCGGGCGAGGAAACCTGCCGAGTTGCGCCGGCCAGGTCGTGGACGAGTCGCGCCATCCGGTCCAGGTTCGTGCCGTCGTCGCCGAGAGCATCGACGAGGGCGCTGGCGACGATGACGCCGGCTGCACCGGCCCTGGCGATCGCCCGGACGTGGGCGGGCCGGCTGACCCCGAACCCGACCCCGACCGGGACGGGCGAGGCCGCCGTGACGGCCCGGACGAGCTTCCCGACCGACGACGGGAGCGTCGCTCGCGCCCCGGTCACCCCGACGAGCGAGACGCAATAGAGGAAGCCGCCGCTCCGAGCGGCGACGGCGGCGCGCCGTGCCGGCGAGGTCGTTGGGGCGACCAGGTACACGACGGCGAAGTCGCAGTCGCGGGCGACGGCCTCGAACGGCGCGCCCTCGTCAGGCGTGAGGTCGGCCACGATCACGCCCGCCGCACCGGCCCGCGACAGGCGCTCGGCCGCCGCCCGGCCGTCCCCGCCACCGAGGAACTGGTTCGCGTAACCCATCGGCACGATCGGCGTCCCCGGGCGGGCGGCGGCGATCTCCTCGATCAGGCGGAGACTGCCCTCGAGCGTGGCCCCGTGGGCGAGCGCGACCTGCGACGCCCGTTGGAGCGTGGCGCCATCGGCGAGCGGATCCGAATACGGCAGGCCGACCTCGAGGAGATCAGCCCCTGCATCGATCGCGGCGAGCGCGATGCGGAGGCTCGTGGCCGTGTCCGGGTAGCCCGCGACGACGTACGGGATCAGGGCGACCCGACCGCCCGCCCGGGCGGCCGTGAAGGCGTCCGCG
>JBKJOK010000068.1:0-10634 GCA_046595595.1 Candidatus Limnocylindrales bacterium | reverse complement strand
CATCAGCGTGAGCACAGGACGATGGTCGGCACGTACAAGGGCCGCCAGATCACCGTGACCTCGACCGGGATGGGCTGCCCGTCGACGGCGATCGCGGTCGAGGAGCTGGCTCGGGTCGGCGTGACGTCGTTCATCCGGGTCGGCAGCACGGCGGCCCTCCAGCCCGGGATCAACCCGGGTGATCTGATCGTGAGCCAGGGATCGTTCCGCAACGACGGGACCTCGGACATGTATGTCCCGAAAGGGTATCCGGCCGTTCCCGACCTCGAGATCAGCCTGACCCTCGAGCGCTTCGCCCGCGAGGCCGGGCCGCGCCACGACCTCAATGTCCACGCCGGGATCAACGTCTCGGACGACGCGTTCTACGCCGAGTCCCCGGCGTGGACCGAGCAGATGTCGTCGATCGGGCTGCTCAACGTGGAGATGGAGTCGTCGGCGATGTTCATCGTCGCCCGCCAGCGCAAGCTCCGGGCCGCGATGATCTGCTCGGTCTCGAGCAATCTCGTGGCCGGCACGAGCGTGTACGACGACGACGCCCACAAGCGCCTCGCGACGGGCTGGGGGGCGAGCATCGAGGCCGCCCTCGAGACCGCCGTCGCCCTCGGGCTGTAGGGCCTGGCCGTGGGCCTGAACCTGCACTGCCACCTCGAGGGCTGCGTGCGGCCGTCGACCGCGGCCGCGATCGGCGCCGCGCGAGGGATCCCCGAACCGGCCGGCGGCTGGGAGGAAGCCCTGCGGATGCGCACCCCGGCCGACCTGACGGTGTTTCTCGGGCATGTCGCGGCCGCGTATCCGGTCATGGGCTTCGCCGACGCGCTGCGTCGGATCGCCCGCGAAGCCGTCGAGGACGGCGCCGCAGCGGGCGAGGACTTCCTCGAGATCCGCTTCGGACCGGCCACCCATCGCCGGGCCGACCTGCCGATTTCCGAGGTGATCCGGGCCGTTTGCGACGGCCTCGCCGACGGCAGCGCCGCGACCGGCATCCCGACCGGGCTCGTCGTCTGCCTGCTCCGGCACAGCGACCGCGACACGAACCTCGAGGTCGCCGAGGCCGCGGCCGCGCTCGCTGGCGCCGGCGTTCACGGCCTCGACGTCGCCGGCGACGAGCTCCGCTGGCCATCGAACGAGCCGTACGCCGAGGCGTACCGGATCGCCGCTGCCGCGGGGCTTGGCCTGACCGCCCACGCCGCCGAGGCGAGCGGGGCCGGAGCCGCCCGCGAGGCCGTCGAGTGGCTGGGCGCGACGAGGATCGGCCACGGCTCGCACGTGGCCGACGATCCGGCTGTCCTCGCCTGGGCCGCCGACGCGGGGATCACGCTGGAGGTGTGCGCGACCTCGAACGTGTTCACCGGCGCCGCGCGCTCGTTGGCCGAGCACCCGATCCACGCCTTTCTCGCCGCGGGCTGCGCCGTCGTCCTCGGCAACGACAACCCGATCACAATCGACCGGACGCTGGCTGACGAGGAGCGCGACCTCGAGGCGGCCGGCCTCGGCCGGGACCAGCTTGCGGCGATCCAGCGGCGCTCGGTCGAGGTCGGGTTCATGGACGAGAGTGCACGGGCGCGCCTCCGTGAGCGGTTGGCCGCCCCGAACTGAGCCGGCGCCGCCGGCCGATCAGGCACCGAGTGGGTCAACCGACGGCTGGGCCAGCGCTCGGACGACGTCTGATGCGTCGGGTGCACGAAACGACGGCTGAGGCGCGAATCACGTCCGTCGTGGGCGCACGCCGGTCGTCCGGACGTCTGTTCATGCAGTCGCTGCACCAGACGCGCCCGGCGGGTCAGCGGCCGCCGATCCGGCGCAGCTCGATCGCCGTGCAGCGATCCATGACCACCGACACCCCGGCCTCGTGGGCGATCCGGGCCGCCTCCCAGTTGGCGACCCCGAGCTGGAGCCACAGGCACGACGCCTGGGCCGCGACGGCCTCGCGAGCGTGCTCCGGGCACCGATCGGAGCGCCGGAAGACGTCGATCAGGTCGAACGGGCCGGTCGCCGCGACCGCCGTCGCCAGGGTCGGGAAGGCCGTCACGCCCAGCACCTCAGTCTCGTTCGGGTTGATCGGGACGCAGTCGTAGCCCGCCCGGACGAGCGTCTCGAACACGCCGTGCGATGGTCGCCAAGGATTCGACGACGCGCCGATCAGCGCGATCCGGCGGCTGGACCTCAGGACGTCCCCAATTCCGCCATCGTCGAGGACCGGGACCAGACCACGCCCTTCGTGGAGATCCAGAAGCGCCTGGACCCGGGCGCGATCAGCGAGACGCTCGTCGCGGTCGGCCTCGCTCAGCTCGCGCCTTCCTTGACGTACGGCTTGCCGACCGCCGCCGGCGGGATGCTCCGCCCGACGACCCCCGCAAGAACGATCAGCGTCAGCAGGTACGGCAGCGCTCCGAAGAAGTTGTTGTACAGGCTCGGGTAGCTCGCCTGGATCCCCGACAGGAACACGCCGAGGTCGCCGGGCGGCGGATTCGAGCGGATCGCGATCCCGAGCGCCTCCCAGACCATGAACAGGAGAGCCCCGCCGAACGCTCCGATCGGGGTCCAGCGACCGAAGATCACCGCGGCCAGTGCGATGAACCCGCGGTTGGCCGTCATCCCGTTCTGGAACGAGGCGTTGAACTCGAGGGTCAACCACGCGCCCGCCAGGCCGGCGAAGATGCCACCGAGGATCACGTTCCGGTAGCGGACCCGGATCACGTCGATGCCGACCGTGTCCGCCGCTCGGGGGTGCTCGCCGACGGCCCGCGTCCGGAGTCCCCAGCGCGACCGGAACAGCATGACCTGGAGGATGACCACGAGAAAGATCACCGATGTCGTGATCGGGCCGGACGTGAAGAACACCTGGACGAACCAGCCGAGGACCGGGACGTCGAGGAGCGCCTCCGGCGGGCTGAGCTGGTCCAGCGTGCCGGCGCTGCCGCTCGGTTTGATCAGGCGGTTGAGGTAGCCCGTCAGGCCGAGAGCGATGATGTTGATCACCGTGCCGCTGATGATCTGGTCGGCCCGGACGCTGATCGAGAGCCAGGCGTGGATCAGCGACACGAGCATGCCGGCGGCAATCGCGGCGAGGACGCCGACCAGCAGGGCGGGGGTGAAGCCGAACGGCCCGGCCTCGGCGCCGGGCATCGCCTCGTGGACGACAACCGCCGCCATGAACCCGACGAAGGCACACGTCAGCATCATCCCCTCGATGCCGATGTTGACGATGCCGCTCCGCTCGTTCATCACTCCGCACAGGGCACCGAGCGCAATCGGCGTCGCGAGCTGAAGGGTCTGGGCAGGCAGGTTCGTCGTGAAGATCGCGTCGATGAGGTAGGCAAGGAACTGGAACACGAAGCCGAGGACCGGGATCCCGAACAGGAGGTCCATCAGACCGTCGTCTCCCCGTAGCTCCGCGAGACGGTACCGATCTCGCTCGGGGTGACCCGCTCGGTGCGGCTCCGGATGAGGTGGCGGATGACCGTCTCGGCGGCGAGGAACAGCAGGATCAAGCCCTGGATGACGTCGATGATCTCGATCGGGATCTTGGCCGTGATCTGCATCGCCGGCGCCCCGGCGCGCATGCCGCCGAGGAGGATCGCGGCCAGGAGGATCCCGACCGGATGGGCACGCCCGAGGAGGGCGACGGTGATCCCGGCGAACCCGATGCTCGTCCCGAAGACGGCCGGGTAGTAGCCCAGGCTGAGGATCTCGAATGTGCCCGCGAGGCCGGCGAACAGCCCGCACAGGGTCATCGTCAGGACGATCAGCCGGCGCGGGCTCATTCCGGCGTAGCGGGCCGCGTTCGGGTTGGCGCCGACCGTCCGGATCTCGAAGCCGAGCGGCGTCCGGTAGATCAGGAGCCAGGTCAATGCGACGAGGACGAGGGTGATGAAGATGCCGAGGTTTCCGTTTCGACCGAACAGGATCGGCATCGCCGCGTTCCCGATGTCGGCCGTCCGGGCGAACGTCGGCCCGGTGATCTTGAAGATGTCGTTGACCAGCCCGACGATCACGAAGGCGGCCAGGGAGTTGAGCATGATCGTCGAGACGACCTCGTGGGCGCCGGTGAACGCCTTCAGGGCGCCCGGGATGAAGCCGTAGAGCGCGCCGCCGAGCGCCCCGGCGACGATCGCGACCGTGACGGCGATCGGCGCCGGCTGGCCCGCGACGGCTGCCCCCGCGAGGGCCGCGAAGAAGCCGCCGACGAGGATCTGGCCGGTCCCGCCGATGTTGAACAGGCCAGCCTTGAACCCGACGCCGACCGCGAGCCCCGACAGGACCAGCGGGCTGGCAGCGGCCATCGTGTTCGTGACCGCCCGCGCGGCCTGGTCCGGGTTGATCGATGGATTGAACGTCACCGCCTTGCCCACGACGTCGATGAACGACAGGCCGGTCGCGCCCTGGAACAGGCTCTCGTAAGCGACGACGGGCAGCAGGAGGTTGAGCGAGGTGTCGGTCGCGAGGCTCGACGCGATGATCAGGAGCGAGCCGAGGATCAGGGCCAGGAGGATCGAGACAACCGGGACCGCGGCCAGTGCCCAGATCCGCCCGAAGGACGCCCTCATGCCTGCACCGGGGGTTCGCCCGATTTGCCCGGCTCGCCCTGGGTCGGCGGCGGACCCGTCTCGACCGGGGCCGGCGGCGGACCGGTCTCGACCGGCGGGATGGACCGCCGCCCCGCGGCCATCAGGAGGCCCACCTCTTCGCGGCTCGCCGACGGCCCGTCCACGAGGGCGACGATCTCGCCCCGGTACATCACCGCGATCCGATCGGACAGCTCGAGCACCTCGTCAAGCTCGGCCGACACGAGAAGGATCGCTGCCCCCTCGTCGCGTTTGGCGACGACCTGGCGATGGATGAATTCGATGCTTCCGACATCGAGGCCGCGGGTCGGCTGGTCCAGGACGAGCACGGTCAGCTTGCGGCTGAACTCGCGGGCGACGACCGTCTTCTGCTGGTTGCCGCCCGACAGGGTCGAAGCGTTCACGTCGGCCGATGGCGTCCGGATGTCGTACTGGGCGATCGCCCGCTTCGCCCACTCGTCGATCGCTGCCTCGTTGCGGAGGAAGTTCTTCACGAATGGCGCTTCGTCGTACTGGGTGAGGACCAGGTTGTCCGACAGTGGGAAGCTCAGGACGAGCCCGAAGCGATGGCGATCGCCGGGCACGAACGACATGCCCTTCTGCTGGAGCTCGCGCGGTCCGGAGCCGGTCACGTCGATCCCGGCCAGCGAGACGCTTCCGGCGCTCGGCCGGCGGAGGCCGGTCAACGCCTCGACGAGCTCTTCCTGACCATTGCCCGCGACCCCGGCCACGCCGAGGATCTCGCCCGCCCGGACCTCGAATGTCACCCCGTTCACCGACTGCTGGCCCCGGTCGTCGGCGACCTTGAGGTCGGTGACCACGAGGGTCGGCCCGGCCGGGTGGCTCTCGCCGCGATCGACGACGAGCTGGACGTTGCGCCCGACCATCAGCGCGGCGAGGTCGTCCTCGTCGGTCTCGGCCGGAACCCGCGAGCCGACGACCTTGCCCCGCCGGATCACGGTGATCCGGTCGGCGATCTCGAGGACCTCGTGGAGCTTGTGGCTGATGAAGATGATGCTGTGACCCTCGTCGGCCAGCCGGCGCAGGACGAGAAAGATCTCCTTCGTCTCCTGGGGCGTGAGGACGGCCGTCGGTTCGTCGAGGACCAGGATCCGGGCCTGGCGGTAGAGCGCCTTGAGGATCTCGACCCGCTGCTGCCAGCCGACCGACAGCGCCCCGACCTTCGTGTCCGGGTCGATCTCGAACCCGAACCGCTTGCCCAGCTCGACGATCCGCTTGTGGGCCTCGGCCTGGTCGATGAAGACCGGGTTGGCCATCGTCTCGGCACCCAGCAGGATGTTGTCGGCGACGCTCATCACCGGCACGAGCATGAAGTGCTGGTGGACCATGCTGATGCCGCGGGCGATCGCGTCGGATGGACCGCCGATCCGGACGACCGAACCGTCGAGCAGGATCTCGCCGTTGTCGGGCGTGGCCAGCCCGTACAGGATGTTCATCAGGGTCGATTTACCCGCGCCGTTTTCGCCGAGCAGGGCGTGGATCTCGCCAGGCCGGACGTCGAGGTCGATCCCGTCGTTCGCGACCACGCCGGGATAGCGCTTGGAGATCCCGCGCATCTCGAGCGCGGGGGCGGGCACGCTCGGCGGCGTGGGCGCAGTCGCGGAGTCGGTCGCGAATTCGGTCACGGCGGCCTCGACGGATCGCGGATCGGTGGACGGACGAGACGGGGCGGTCGCGCGGAAACTGGCGACATCATAAGGTCCGGGATCGGCCGCCGGGCGGCCCGTCGCCAAGGGTGGATCCCGTCGTCCGGAACAGGCCCCGGAATCGACCGAGGGGTGGTCCGGAGACCACCCCTCGGTGCGGAGCTGCGACGTTGAGTCGAGCTAGCTGCCCGACACCGTGCACTTGATCGGTGCGCACGGATCGAGAGTGCCGGCCTTGAGGTCCGCGAGGGCCTTGTCGAGCTTGGCCTGGATCTCGGGCGTGATCAGCGCCGCGTTGTCGTGGTACGCAGACAGGCCGATGGCCTGCGGATCGGACGCCGCGTTGTACGCGACGGTGCCCGCCTTGAACGTGTCCGAGGCGACGCTGAGGACGACGGCCTTGACCGTGTCGACCAGCTTCTTCTCGGCGCTCGTGACGATGCACTTCGACAGGTTCGGGAGGCTGACCGCCTGGTCCACGTCGACGCCGATGCCGAAGACGCCCGTCTTGGCGCAGACCGCCTCGAGGACGCCCTGGCCGGTCAGGCCGGCGATCTGGAACAGGACATCCGCCCCGTCGTCGATGAACTGGTTGGCGATCGTCTTGCCCTTGGCCGAGTCATTGAAGCCCTTGGCGGGGTCCGGATCGGTTTCCAGGTACTTGACGACGACGTCGGCCTTGACCGACTTGGCGCCGTTCTCATAGCCGCGCCAGTAGTTGACGACGGCCGGGACGTTCGTGCCGCCGATGGCGCCGATCGTGCCCGACTTGGTGATGCTGCCGGCGACGATCCCGGCGAGGTAGCCCGGCTGGGCCTCGGCGAAGACGATGCCCTGGTAGTTCGGCAGGAGGGTCGCGGCGTCGCCTGCGCAGGCGAACGTCGGATCCGGCACGCCGGCCGCATCGACGCAGACGCCCTGGTCGACGCCGACGAACTTGACATTCGGGTTGGCCTTGGCGGCCTTCGCCGTGTCGGTCCCGATCAGGAAGCCGACGGTGACGATCACGTCGAAGTCCTTGTCGATGAAGGTCTGGATGTTCGCCGCGTAGTCGCTGATCGCCTGGGTGACGATCACGTCGTGGCTGCCGCCGGACTCGGTGGCCGCTGCCTTGGCGCCCTCGTTCGACGACTGGTTGAACGACTTGTCCTCGAGCTGACCGACGTCGGTCACGACGCCGACCTTGATCGGCTTGACGGCCGAGGTCGACGCCGACGGGGCCGCGGCCGAAGCCGAGGCGGCGGGCACTGACGCCGCAGGCTGCGAGGCCGCCTGCGATGACGACGGCTTCGGGGTGGCGGCCGTGCCGCACGCCGACACGATGATGGCCAGGCTGCCGACCAGCGACAGGCCCAGGGAGCGCTTCTGCATGTGTCCTCCTCCAGCATCGGGATCCGTCCGGTCGAACACGTTCTGCGGTCCGGCACGGTCCCGAAGGAACGTTCGCCCCGCGGGGCGACCATCGGCGCGCATCCTACCGAGACGGGGCTCGGCCGGGCAAGTGCGGCACGTGGCCGCACGCAAGGTCCGTGGTCCCGATCGGGGAAGGCGTCCGGCCACAAGGATAGGGCCTCGGTGCCCGCTTGTGCATATGCTTTCGTTCATGACCGACCCGCTTGCTCCCGATCCGGCGACCGTCGCGACCGATTCGCGCGCCCCCGGCGGCCGGACCGCGAGCGGGATCGCGTTCGACGACGAAGGCTCGGGCGAGCCGGTCGCCCTGGTCCACGCGGGCGTCGCGGATCGCCGGATGTGGTCCCACCTCGCCGCGGCCCTGGCGGCCGACCACCGGGTGATCCGGCACGACGTGCGAGGGGTCGGCGAATCGCTGCCGCCGACCGGAGCCTGGGCCCACCACACCGACCTCCTCGACCTGCTCGACGAGCTTCTGGTCGAGCGGACGCACCTGGTCGGCGCGTCGATGGGCGCGGGGATCGCCGTCGAGGCGGCGCTGGCTCGGCCAGGTGCGTTCGCGTCGCTCGTCCTGGTCGCACCGGGCGGCGCCCTGTTCGTGGACACGCCCCCGGAGCTCAGTCCGATCTGGAAGGCCGAGGTCGAGGCGCTCGATCGCGGCGATCTCGACGGCGCGGTCGAGGTCAACGTCCGGGCCTGGGTCGACGGCCGGCGCCCACCCGACGCGGTCGATCCCGCCGTTCGCGCGTTCGTCGGCCGCATGCAGCGCGAGGCGTTCGAGATCCCGGAGTGGGACGCCGAGCTCTTCCCGGAGCACGAGCTGTCGCCGCCGGCATCGCGCCGCATGGGAGAGATCGGATGTCCGGTCCTGGTCGTCGTCGGTGAGGCGGATCAGCCGTCGGTCGTCGAGGCCGCCGAGCGGATCGCCGCTGAGGCTCCCCGGTCGCGCCTCGTCGTCTGGCCGGATGCCGCGCACATGCTGACCCTCGAGCGCCCGGACGCGTTCGCCGCGCTGGTCCGCGAATTCCTCGAGGCGGTCCGCAACGGACGATTCGATGGTCGCCCGAGCGGCGCGCCGGAATCGTCGGGCGTGTCGGTCGATCCGGGCCGGTGAGCGGAGGCTGGTCGCGCGCGATGTGGGCCATGTTGACCGCCGGGCTCGGCGTGGCGCTGGTCGGCTGCGGCGGTGAGCCGACGCCGCCCTCGGCGTCGGGGGCGGACGCGTCGGCGTCGCCCCGGACCGCGTCGCCGAGTGGCCCCGGGGCCAGCCTGCGTTACGTCGCCCTCGGCGACAGCTACACCATCGGGACGGCCACAGGGACCACCGCCGAGCGCTGGCCGGATCAGCTCGTTGCGGCGCTGGCCGATCGGACGCCGACCCTCCAGCTGGTCGCCAATCTCGGCGTCAATGGATTCACGTCGCGCGACGTGATCGAGGTCGAGCTTCCGCAGCTCGAGGGCCTCGAGCCGGAGTTCGCGACGATCCTGATCGGCGTCAACGATGTCGTGCAGGGCGTGCCGCCCGAGACGTACCGGGCGAACGCGGCGGGGATCCTGGACGCTCTCCTGGTGCGCCTCCCGTCCGACCGAATCGTGGCCGTGGCGACGCCGGATTACACGGTGACCCCACAGGGCGCGAACTACGGTGATCCGCGCGCCCAGGCCGCCGGGATCCGGGCCTTCAACGAGATCCTGCGCGGGCTGGCCGCCGACCGGGGCATCACGTGGGTCGACATCCACGACCTCTCGCTCCGGGCCGCCGCCGATCGGTCGCTCGTCGCCGACGACGGGCTCCACCCGTCCGGCACCCAGTACCGGTTGTGGGTCGAGCGGATCGTTCCGGTCGTCACGAGCCTGCTTGGGCGCTGACGGCCTGTGGCGGCTCTCCTCGATTCTCACCCGGTGTGCACATCGGACGAGATTCAGCGGTGACGGGTTCGAAGGTTGCCGGCGGGGAGGGCCCATGGGCCCGGTCCGGGTTGCCGATCAGGCACGGGCCGGCGTCGGTCGCGCGTCGCGCTCAGCCGTCCATCAGCCGTGGGCGTGGCCCCGCCCGCCGCCGGCGCGGGTCGCCCGACCCTCGGCCCAGAGCTCGTGGAGACGGACATCGTCAATCCCGAAGTGGTGGGCAATCTCGTGCAGGAGGGTGTCCTCGATCGCTCGACGCAACCGCTCGGGCCCCGGATTGGCCCGGGTCAGAGGGCCGCGAAAGAGGGTGATCTTGCTCGGCAACGGGACGTTGTCGACGCCGAACCTGGTCCGCGGCACGCCCTGGTACAGCCCGAACAGTCCGGCGGCCCGGACCGACGCAAGCTGCTCGGGGCTGGCCTCGTTCTCGACGACGATCGCGACTGACCCGAGCCGCTCGAGGAATGGAGGCGGCAGGTCGTCGAGGACATCGTCGATGACCTCGTCGAAGTCGACGCTTCCTCTGGGCTCGGGCGCGGCGAGCGGTCGGTCATCCATCGCGACCACGATAGACGAGATCCCATGCGCGTCCGTCATGCCGCGGCCGCCGACCATCGGGGGTCTGGTCGGAGTCTGGGTTCGAGCTTGATCCGCGGGTGATTGATCGACCTTCTCCTTCGATCTGAGCGACCATCAGCTGCTCGGCTAGTCGGCGAGCCGACAGTGGTGCCACCACGGACGGGTTGGAACGTCTTCCCGACGAAGCGCTCACACATCCCCTGGATCGAGATGAACGGAGAAGAGACATGACCCGACACGCTGTCTGCATGATCGCCCTGGCCATCCTCGCCCTGAGTGCGGCCGCCTGCGGATCTGGAGCGGTGCCGACCAATCCCAGCCCGGTACCGGTCAGTCCCAGCCCAGTCCCGGCCACGTTCGAGCAGTCGCAGGCCGCGTTCTGCGAGTCGTTCGGGTCGATGCTCCGGGCCGTCGGCAATCCCGACGCGAATACGCCCTCGGTCCTGAGCAAGGCCCTTGACGACGCCGTCGCCGCCAAGGACGGCGCCGCCGCAGACCGAGC
>JBKJOK010000266.1:0-4810 GCA_046595595.1 Candidatus Limnocylindrales bacterium | reverse complement strand
TCATCTCGGTCGGCTGGATCCTCGTCTCGCCGTTCGATGCAGGCGCCTTCGGGGGCTTGACGGTTCCAGTCATCCTCGGAGCAGGGGTAGCGGATGGCCTGAATCCCTGCTCGTTCGCCCTGTTGGTCCTGTTCGCGACCTACACGCTGACCCTGGCCAACTCGGTGACGAGTGACGGATCGGCGACTGGGGCCGCCCGCCGTCGCCTCCTCGGCGCCGGATCGCTCTACGTGGGAGCGGTCTGGGTCACGTACTTCCTGATCGGGCTTGGCCTGTTCACCTTCCTCGGGTTCCTCGGCCAGGACCACCTGGTCACCCGGGTCGCAGCCGTCCTCGCCCTTGGAATGGGCCTCTGGATGCTCAAGGACGTGTTCCTGCCGGGTTGGGGACCGTCGATGGTTGCCCCTGCCGGAAGCCACGGTCGGATGCATCGGGCCATTGAACGCGGTGGTCTCGCGGGAATGCTCGGAGCCGGCGTCCTCGTCGGAATCTGCACCGTGCCCTGCTCGGGCGCCATCTACCTCGGGATCGTCAACGTCCTCAACGCCTCGGGCGGCGGCCCGACCGGCCTTGCCCTCCTCGCCCTCTACAACCTCGCCTATATCGCGCCGCTCGTCGGACTGCTGCTGGTCGTCAGCGACCGACGCACCCTCGGCCGACTCGCACGCTGGAATGGAGCCAACTCGCCGTGGGTGAAGTTCGGTCTGGCGCTCGTTGTCGTGGTCATGTCCATCGGCCTCCTGTACACCCTCTGATCGGAGACTCTCCAGATGAACTCGCGCGTGTTCGCCGTCCTCATCCCCGTCGCCGTCCTCGTCGGCGCCTGCTCGTCCTCAAGCGCCGCTCCTGCCTGGACGGGCGGGCCCAGCAACGCTCCGGCGGCCCTGCCCAGCCCGATCGCGGTCACTGGCCCATCCGGCGTCGAGTCGCTCAGCCCGACGGATGATCCGACGATGGCGCCCAGCGCGTCAGCTCCGGCAGCCGCCCTCACCGCCGAAGTCGCGGTCACGATGACCGACGCCATGCGCTTCACGCCCGAGCTGATCACCGTCAGGGCGGCCGAGCCGGTCACGTTTGTCGTCCGGAACGACGGGGTGATCGTGCACGAGTTCTTCGTGGGCACCGAACCCGAGCAGGTCGAGCACGCGAAGGAGATGGCGATGGGCGGCATGAGCCACGGCCACGACAAGGCGGTCAGCGTCGAGCCGGGCAAGACCGGGTCGCTGACGATGACGTTCACGGATGCCGGGACCCTTCTGGTCGGCTGCCACGAGCCGGGCCACTACGCGGCCGGGATGAAGGCGACCCTCACCGTCGTCGACTGACCTCCGGGCCTGGGGCTCGGATCCCGCGAGCGATCAGTCGCGGATCGGGCGCTCGGACCCGAGGAACTGCTCGAACGGGACCGGATCCGGGTACGCGTCGGGCCGGGTCCGGGGCGGGCGGGCCGCGATGGCCGACGCCAGCTCCCGGCCGGCCCGATCGATCCGCTCGACGAGGCTGCCGTCGGCCGGGATCCCGGCACTGCCCCAGTCGTCGGCCGCGGCATAGACGCCCGTGGCGACGGTCGCCGCGTTGAGGTAGGCGAACAGCGGCCGGAGCGCGTGCTCGAGGGCGAGCGAATGGCGAGCCGTCCCGCCGGTCGCGCCGATCAGCGTCGGCATGCCGGCCAGTCCGTCCCGTTCGACAACGTCAAAGAACAGCTTGAACAGCCCGCTGAACGAAGCGCTGAAGATCGGGCTGACCGCGATCAGGCCATCGGCGCCGAGGACGCCGTCGATCACGGCCTGGAGCTTCGGGCTCGGGAAGCCCGTCAGCAGGTGGTTGGTCAGGTCCTGGGCGTGCTCGCGGAGCTCGACGACCTCGACGTCCGGCTCGAGTCCGGCGTCGCGCAGGTGGCGCTCGGCCGCGACGGCCAGCCGGTCGGCGAGCAGCCGGGTCGACGAGGGTTGGCCGAGTCCGGCGCCGACGACGACCAGCGAGCGCGCGGTGTCCGTCATGCCGGCACGGCCGTCGGGAGCGCCAGCGGCGCCCCATCCGTGGCCGCGGCGGCGACCCGGGCCGCTGCGACCCGCGGGTGGACCGGTGCGTCCGGCACGTGGGCCGGCTTGAGCGCCGCGAACTCGCGTCGGAGGGCCGGCACGACCAGCTCGCCGAGCATCTCGATCTGTTCGAGCACCTTGGGCAATGGCAAGCCGGCATGGTCGACCAGGAACAACTGACGCTGGTAGTCGCCAACGATGTCGCGGAAGGCCAGGGTTCGCTCGATCACCTGGTCGGGCGTGCCGACAGTGAGCGGGGTCTGGGCCATGAAGTCCTCGAGCGACGGCCCGCCCCCGTACACCGGGGCATGGTCGAAGTACGGCCGGAATTCACGAATCGCGTCCTGCGAGTTCGCTCGCATGAAGACCTGCCCGCCCAGCCCGACGATCGCCTGGTCGGCCGGCCCGTGGCCGTAGTGCTCGAAGCGCCGCCGATACAACTCGACCATCCGCTTGACGTGGTCCTGCGGCCAGAAGATGTTGTTATGGAAGAAGCCGTCGCCGTAGTAGGCAGCCTGCTCGGCGATCTCGGGGCTCCGGATCGATCCGTGCCACACGAACGGCGCCACGCCGTCGAGCGGACGCGGCGTCGAGGTGAAGCCGGTCAGCGGCGTCCGGAACCTGCCCTCCCAGTCCACGACGTCCTCGCGCCACAGGCGGTGGAGGAGCGCGTAGTTCTCGTAGGCGAGCGGGATCCCGTTGCGGATGTCGTGGCCGAACCACGGGTAGACCGGGCCCATGTTGCCGCGGCCCAGCATCAGGTCCACCCGGCCGTCGGCCAGGTGCTGGAGCATCGCGTAGTCCTCGGCGATCTTGACCGGGTCGTTGGTCGTGATCAGGGTGGTCGCGGTCGACAGGATCAGGCGATCGGTCTGGGCCGCCAGGAAGCCGAGCATCGTGGTGGGGGAGGACGGCACGAACGGCACGTTGTGGTGCTCCCCGGTCGCGAACACGTCGAGGCCCGCCTCCTCGGTCTTGCGAGCGATGGCGACCATCGCCCGGATCCGCTCGTGCTCGCTGGCGGTCTCATTGGTGGTGGGATCGGTGGTCACGTCCCCGACGCTGAAGATCCCGAATTGCATGTCGCCTTGACTCCTGTTGGCTCGACGCGATCGGTGTCGCGCCTCGGCCCGACCTCCGTCGGAACCGGTTCGCAGACTACGATATCAGTCGATCGTTGCGTATACAACTATATGGCCTTGGAGTTCGTCGGCCGCCCCGATCGCACCGGCCACGCGACAGGATGAGTCTCGGCACCGCTATCCTCGCCGTGCCACGCCGACTGGGCCCTGTCTGGAGGATCGATGACGATGCGGATATGGATCAGCGTCGACATGGAGGGGATCGCCGGTGTCAGCCACCACAAGCCGACCAACCGGACGGATCCCGAATATCCCGCAGCGGTGGACCTGATGGTCGGCGAGACGAACGCGGCGATCGATGGCGCCCTCGCAGCCGGCGCGACCGACATCCTCGTCAACGACAGCCACGGCGGGATGTACAACCTCCGCCCGACCGATCTCCACCCGGCCGCCCGCGTCCTCCAGGGTCAGAAGGCATGGTCGATGGTCGCAGGCGCCGCACCGTTGGCCGACGGCGGGCCACGGTTCGATGTGGCGCTGTTTGTCGGATACCACGCCCGGGCCGGCCATCCGACTGGCACGATCGCCCACACGTACAGCGGGGCGCCGACCGAAACGCGGCTGAACGGCCGGCCCACGGGCGAGTACGGCCTCAACGCCCTCGTCCTCGGCGCGTGGGGGATCCCCGTCGGGCTCGTGACCGGCGACGATGCCCTCGCCGCGGAGGTCGCCGACTGGCTGCCGTGGGCCGAGCGGGTCATCGTCAAGGAAGGCCACGGCACGAGCGCGGCCGCGTCGCTTCATCCGCAGGCGGCCCGCGACCTGATTCGGGCCGGCGCCGTCCGGGCCATCGAACGGGCGGGCAGGGCAGCGGAGCTTGATCTCCTCGCGGTCGCGGAGCCGGCGACGATCGAGGTCGACTACCACCGGGCGCTCGAAGCGGACTACGCCGCGATCGTACCGAATGCCGAGCGGGCCGGCGACCGGACGGTCCGCCATCTCGGGCCCGACGCGATCACTGCCTATCGCGGGTTCCTGGCCGGGGTCCGCCTCGCGAGCGTCGTCGACTAGAGCCGACCTGCGCGGCGCCGCTGTCGCGAGTCTTCAGCCACGTCTCCTGGGCCTTCTGCGGCGATCGCTTGAGGGTCCCGGGCAGGGACTCGTCGGCGGGCATGTCGATCCTCCATTGGGTTCGCACGATGTTGGGACGCACCCCGCGCGGGCTGGGCCGGCGTTGTCGGCGAGTCCGTCGCAGCGGGCTCGCAGGCGACGCGTCTTGCAACATTGGACTTGACAGGCTGGACCGCACCGGCTTTAATCACGACATTGTTCTAAAACGTAGTGGTTATGTAAATGCAGATGAACCCGCTCGACGCAGTGTTTGGAGCCCTCGCCGACCCGACTCGGCGGGCGATCCTCGCCCGCCTCACCTCGGGCGATGCCACAGTCGGCGAGCTGGCGGCGCCGTTCGCGATGAGCCAGCCGGCGATCTCGCGACATCTCAAGGTGCTCGAAAGCGCGGGGCTCATCTCCCGGACCCGGCGGGCGACCGCCCGTCTCAGCCATCTCGAGGCCGAGCCGCTGCGAGACGCGACCGAGTGGCTGGCCCGCTACCAGGCCTGGTGGGACGAAAGCCATGGCCGCCTCGACGCCCTCCTCGGCCGCCTCCAGGCGGACCCGCTCGAC
>JBKJOK010000233.1:0-11504 GCA_046595595.1 Candidatus Limnocylindrales bacterium | reverse complement strand
TCGGCTGGAGCGACCTCGGCAGCTGGACGGCCCTCCTCGCCGCGATCGCGACCGCCGGCGGCAGCCATTCGGCCGACGGAGCCACGGGTCGGGTGGTCCAGACGGGCGAGACGATCGAGCTCGGCGCCGATGATCTGATCGTCCGGACGATCGACGGCCACCTCGTGGTCGAGTCCGGTCCCGCCGTGGCCGGTGCGGCGGGCGGTACGATCGTGAGCGACGGCGTGTGGGCCCACCTCGCCGGCGCCCGCCACCTCGCCGCCGAGGTCCGCGGCCTGCTCGATCGGGTCGATCACGAGGAGGTCCGCCCGTGACCGTCATCGCCCAGGCACCAACGCCGACGACGATCGTGTTCGGGACCGACGGCTGGCGGGCGAAGGTCGCCGACGACTACACGTTCGAGAACGTCCGGCGCTGCGCCGACGGGGTCGCCCGCTACGTGATCGAGTGCGGCGAGCAGGCCAAGGGCGTCGTCGTCGCCTTCGACCGGCGCTTCGCCTCGGAGCACTTCGCCGCCGCCGCGGCCGAGGTCCTCCTCGCCCACGACATCCCGGTCTTCCTCGGCTCCACCGCCGTCCCGACCCAGATGAGCTCCTACGAAGTCGTCATGCGCGGGGCGGCCGCCGGGATCGTGATCACGGCGTCGCACAACCCGTGGACGGACAACGGCTTCAAGGTCAAGGCTCCGACCGGTGCCGCAGCCGGCGCGGACATCCTGTCGGTCATCGAGGCTGCGATCGCCGAGAACGGCGGAACGGCGATCGAGCGCCGACCCCTGGTCGACGCCGAGGCGGTCGGTCTCGTCGAGCGCTTCGACCCGTTCGACGGCTACGAGCAGTTTGTCCGCCGGACGATCGACCTCGACGCCCTCAAGGCCGCCGACCTCTCCGTCCTGGTCGACCCGCTGTACGGCGTCGGTGCCGGCTGGATCCCGCGCCTCCTGCGCGACGGCCGGATCCGGGTGACCGAGATCCACAGCGAGCGGAACCCGTACTTCGGCGGGATCAACCCCGAGCCGATCCGGCCGAACGTCGACGAGGCCCTGGCGATGATCGCGGCAGGCGGCTTCGACCTGGGTTTGCTCCTCGACGGGGACGCTGATCGAGCAGGCGCGGCCGACGAGCAGGGCACGTTCATCCACCAGCTCCAGGTCACCGGGCTCCTGATGTACCACCTTGCCGAGCACCGCGGGCTGCGCGAGCCGGTCGTCGTCAGCGTCAACAACACGTCGATGGCGGAGCGACTCGGCGAGCACTACGGGATCGAGGTCCACGAGACGCCGGTTGGGTTCAAGTTCATCGGCCCCGAAATGATCCGGACCGGGGCGATGCTCGGCGCCGAGGAATCCGGCGGGTTCGGGTTCGGGATGCACCTGCCCGAGCGCGATGGGATCTATGCCGACCTGATGCTGCTCGAGCTGTTCCTCGCGGAGAAGGCGGCCGGCCGCTGGCCGGCCTCGAAGGCGATCGAGCACTTCCACGAGATCGCCGGGCCGTCGTTCTACCGCCGGATCGACGTCCACGTCGATCGTTCGATCTACGCCGAGACGAAGCGCCGGCTGCTGGTCGATCTCCGGGAGCAGGCCCCGAGCGCCCTCGACGGCAACCCGATCGACCACACGGTCGCGCTCGACACGAACGATGGCTTCAAGTTCTTCCTGGCCGACGGGACGTGGCTCCTGATCCGGACGAGCGGGACCGAGCCGCTGGTCCGGGTCTACACCGAGGCGACGACCGCGGACCTGCGCGAGGCGATGCTCGTGGCCGGTGAGCGCCTGGTCCGCGGCACGTGACCGAGTCCGGGGGCGGTGGTGAGCCGTTCGTGCCGCGCTGGATCGACAAACCGTGGGGCAACGAGCTCATCTGGGCCCTGACGGACCGCTACTGCGCCAAGGTGATCACGATCGAGGCCGGCCGCCGGCTGTCGCTCCAGTATCACGAACAGAAGGACGAGGCGATCCTCGTCACCCGTGGCCGGCTACGCCTCCACCTCGAGGGCGACGACGGAGCGATGAACATCCGGGAGCTGGGCCCGGGCGACTCCGCCCACGTCGCGGTCGGGCGTCGCCATCGCTTCGAGGCGATCGAGGAGGTCGAGCTCGTCGAGGTCTCCACACCGGAGATCGGCGACGTGATCCGGGTCGAGGACGACTTCGGGCGCGAGGGAACATCGGCACCATAAGGACCACGATCCGGTGTCGATTCGGGGGATGTCCCTGTTGGGCCGGAGGTGTATCTTGACGTCACGACCGCCACACACCGGTCGGGTGCACGACCGGACTGGCGGCCTCGTGAGCGCCCCCGATGGGGCAGCGGAGGTACGTCGATGCACAGCTCCTTGATCGGCAAGGTCGAGAAGGCCAATCGCTACGCGCGTGAG
Source organism: Candidatus Limnocylindrales bacterium (assembly GCA_046595595.1). GTDB lineage: Bacteria > Chloroflexota > Limnocylindria > Limnocylindrales > CSP1-4 > CF-46. Next base: position 9,125 of record JBKJOK010000233.1, on the reverse strand, counting down.
CTGGATCGGATCACCCTGGACCGGATGTCGCTGACATTCCGCGGTGACAACGACACCCATCACGTGGCCCTCGACGCCGGTCAGTGGCACTGCACCTGCCATTACTTCGACAGTTGGCGCACGTGCGTCCACGTCCTCACCCTCCAGAAGATCATGGGCATGATGCTGCCCGAGGACGCCCAGGAGTCGATCTTTCAGGCCCAGCCCGTCCCGGCCTGATCGCGGGGCGCTCCAGGCAAGGGACATTGAACGCCCCGCCGAAGATCGACGGGGCGTTCCGTGCGCCTGCTCCGCTCGCTTGCTCCGCGCGCCTACACCTTGACCGTCAGCCGCCAGAAGTGGATGACGTCGCCGTCCGGATAGACGAGTCGCAGGGCAAGGGTCCAGATGCCGGGTTCGGTCGGAGCCCGGAGGCCGACGAGCGCGATTCCCTCACCGAACAGCCGCCCGCTCGTGGAATCGGCCGGGTCGCGGTACAGGGTGGCTCGCCAGCTCGACGGTGACGGGCCGTCGCTGGTGATCGCCAGGGCCTGACGAGGCCCGACGGTCGCCGGGGCGCCCGGCAGGAGCGGGCTGCTCGAGACGACGCCGGCCCATTGGAAGGTGCCGACCTGGCCGGCCACGACCCGCCCGCCGGCGTCGCGCAGGCCGACGGTGGGTGGACGGGTCTCCGCGGTCAGCGATGACGATGGGGTCGGGGCCGCCGAGAGGCTCGGCGGCGCAGATGCGATCGATCCGGGGCCAGGCGTGGGAAGCGGCCCGGACGTGCCGGCCGGGGGTCTCCCGGACGACGGCACGGCGGCGCATCCTGCCAGGGCCGCGGCGAGTGCCACGGCCACGGTCACGGCCGCGGCGCGTTTCAACACGACCGGCATGGGTCCGCGGAGCCGACGGCCGGCCATCCCGGCGAGACGCCTGTCGCCGGTCATCGCGCGCCGCCGCTGCGAGCACCCGCCGCCGACGACGGACAGGTTCCGGTGCACGTCCCCAGAGTCACCCGGACCGTCGCCGAGGTGTCGGCCCGGAGTCCCTCGGTTGACGGGGCCGCGAACACCGCTCGGTAGTCCGCGGTGTACCGGATCGTGGTGGAGTAGACGTAGGTTCCCGCGCTCGATCCGGCCCTCATCGAGCCCAGATTGACCCATGAGCCGGTCGGCGTCTTGCGATCCAGGCGGACGATGCGGCCGCTCAGGTTCTGCCCGCCGAGTCGCTCGTACGCGTCGACGTCGGAGATCTCGAGGGTGGCCGTCAGGCTGACCGGCTGGTCGTAGCGACCGACACTCGTGCTCGCCGAAAGGGTCAGTGACGTCCCGAGATCGAGGCAGGTCGAGACCTTGGTGGCCGACGCCAGCAGACCGTACTCGCGCTGCAGCGTCGCGACATCGCAGCGGCCCAGGACGTGGGCGTTCCAGCCGACCTTCGGCTTGGTCCGGGAGAAGGTCTGGACGACCGCGTCGGTGTAGTCGCCGTCGTCCGGGTCGTTGTCGTGGTGGCCGAGGATCTGGACGTGACCGAACTCGTCGAGGGCCACGTTCTCGGCGTCATAACACCCATTCGGCGCCGAGGAGTACATCTGGCACCACTTCATCGTGCCCCAGTCGAACACGTGACCCTGCTCGCGGAAGTACATCCGGAAGGCATCCGGCTCGTCGCGGCGCATGCAGGCGATGCCGTTGACGCCGCACACGACGTCGCCACCGTACTGCACGAAGCTGGCGCCGGCGGCTTCGTAGCTGAACGTCGGCGCCTTGGCCAACCGACTCTCCGTGGCATCGACGGCCGCGGCGACGATCGCCGTCCGCATCGCCGCGGGCGGGGTCAGCCCGGTCAGCCAGCGGAACGTGAGCGCCTTGGAGAGTGGGTAGAGCGCCTCCCCACTCAGGACCGGGTCCGGTCCGTGGGCCAGCCCGCCCGACGGAAGGGCCAAGCCGAGGAGCGCCACGGCGATCGTGGCCAGCCCAGCGAGCCGGCGGCGGCGCACCGCGCGCCGGCGTCCGGGGTCGCGGCGCCCGGGGACCGTGATCTTGTTCATCGGGTCACCTCACTCAGATTCTGCTGCTCGCCACTCGACGGATCGATGAGCGTGCGTGTGCCGGGGCCGTGGGCCCGACCGTCGTCGGTCACCAGCAGCCAGCCCGGCGGCAACGCCATCGACGACCGCGAGCGCATCGGCGACGGTGCGAGCAGCCGCCCGGGGCCGACCCTGATCTCATGGTCGGGGCCACCGGTCAGGGCGACAGCCCGGAGCAATCCCGATCCCGGTCCCCCAACCTCGTGGACGAGACGGGTGCCGCGGGGGCCTGTCGCCAATCGGGCGAAGCCGGCCGTGCCGGTCAGGACGCGCCGCGTGCCGGCGCGAAGGTCCGTGGCGACGATGGCGCACGGCAGGCCGGAGCAGGCCTCGTAGGTCACGAGGGTGGATCCGTCCACTCCGATGATCTCGCCCTGGCGGTCGTCGTCCACGGCCAGCCAGAGATTGCCCGTCGCGAGGTCGAGAATGCGTGTCCGGCAGGCCGACGGGCCGCATGACTGCACGACCAGGCGACGGCCGTCGGCCCACGCCAGCTCGGTCGCGAACGTCCGCCCGAATCGGTCGTCGACGCGGATCGGGTCCAGGATCCGGACGGCGGCCCGGCCATCGAGCGGTCGCCGCCAGATGCCGAGGCTGTTTCGTGTTGCGCGATCGAGGCGATGCTCCACGATCGCATCCCCGCCCGGCTCAAGGAGTGCCCGCCGGACGATGGCGTCCGATCCGGCGATGGGCCAGGCGCAGCCGGCCCCGGCGTCGACGACGGCCACGGTCGATCGCGTCCCGTCATCGGACAGCACCACGACCGCGGGGCCGGTTGGTCCGGACGCAGCGGACTCCGCGCCCAGCACGAGCGCCGATTGGGCGTCGCCCTGGCCAACGGTCAGGAGCTGACCGACCAGGGAACCGCCAGCGTCGAGGCGAGGATCGAGCTGATACCACGCTCCGACGTCGGGGGCCTCGCTGGTCGGGTTCGCTCGCGCCAGCGCGGCACGGAGCGCCTCGTTGCAGGCGGGCAGATCGGCCAGCGTCGGCAACGCCGCCAGTGGCGGGTTCGCGCGGGGAGCCGGGCGGACGGCGACGACGACGCGCCGGGGGATCGCCTCGGCCGCTCGCGGCACGGTCGCGACCCAGCCCAGCGCGAGCAGGGCGGCGACGAGCAGTGGCGGGACCAGTCGCGGAGACCATCGATGGGTCACCATGAAGCCAGATACCTCCTCCGGCGGAAGGGCCTGAGGCGGGAGGAGGGCGAGAGCGAGGGCGCAATCGTGCCAGTCGCCGCTTATCTGCCGCTTACGCGCCCGGCGCCTGGCCGACGACCCGGTTGGAGCCCGCCGCCGCGGCCCTCTCGGCCCTGGGCGGCGGCCGGCGCGGACCGTGGTAGGATCGCTGCGTTACCTCGACATGCCGCGGGGTCGCGAAGCCGGTGAGATTCCGGCACAGTCCCGCTACGGTGAACCACCGCCTCAGGCGTGTGGAAGTCCGGTCGCCGGGCCCGCGGTCGATGCACTACCTTCGTGAGAAAGGGCAGGCAACGATGCGTCCGTCCGGCTGATCCACCCCTCGTTCTTCGCCTGAAGCGAGGGGTTTCGTATGCCCGGCAGACCCTCGCTCCCACCCCCCGACCTGGAGCCTGACGTGTCGCCCTTCCCGCTGACCACCCCTCGGACCCGTACCCCGCGCGCCCTCCTCGCCCTCCTCGCCGCCGTTGCGATCGCGCTCGGCGCGTGCGCGGGCGGCGCGACCCCCCGCCCGACCACTCCGCCCGACGCGACCGGCTCGCTGCTCCCGGCCGTGACCGCGACCCCGCCCGTGTCCCCTTCGCCATCGCCGGTCGCCGCGTTCCCGGTGGCCCTCACCGATGACGAGGGCACGCGGGTCGAGCTGGCCAACGAGCCGACGAAGATCGTCAGCCTGACCCCGGCGACCACCGAGATCCTGTTCGCCCTCGGTGTCGGCGACCGGATCGTCGGCAAGGTCGAGGACTTCACGCCGTACCCGCCCGAGGTCACCACCATCCCCGACGTCGCGAAGTTCGGCGACGTCGACGTCGAGAAGATCGTCGCCCTCGGCGCGGACCTCGTGATCGCCGGCGGCAACAGCTTCAACCCGCCCGACAAGATCGCCCGGCTCCGGACCCTCGGCGTGCCGGTCATCGTCGTCTACGCGCCGGACGTGGCCGGGGTGCTCAAGGACATCGAGCTGACCGGGAGGGCGGTCGGCAAGGCGGCCGAGGCGAAAGACCTGACCGCCTCGATGCAGGGCGCCTTCGACCAGGTCGCCGCGGCGACCGCCGACTTCGCCAAGCCGCGCGTCTTCTATGAGCTCGATGCCAGCCAGAAGATCTACACCGCGGCCGACGACTCGTTCCTGGCCGAGATGATCGAGCTCGCCGGCGGCGCCCCGATCACGACCGGCAGCACGACCAACTTCGAGATCCCGCTCGAGACGCTCGTCACCGCCGATCCGGAGCTGATCCTGCTCGGCGATGCCGCCTACGGCACGACCGCCGACGCGGTCAAGGCGCGCAATGGCTGGGCGGTCATGACCGCGGTCAAGAGTGGCGCGATCGTCGCCGTCGACGACGTCGTGATCAGCCGGCCCGGGCCACGCCTCGTCGACGGATTGCGCGCCCTTGCCCTCGCCATCCATCCCGATGCGGCCGTGCCGGCGCCGCAGCCTCCGGCCTCGGTCGCTCCGGCGGCTTCGGCCTCCGCGGCGCCATGAGGGGAGCGCCGGCGAGCCGATGACCGACGAGCCGATCACCGCCGGGGCGGCTGACCGATGAGCGCGACCACGGCCGATGAGCTGTCCGCGCCCGAGCTGGCGGCGCGTCGGCGCCGCGCGTCGGCCGGTGCGTTCGGTCGCCCGCGCGGTCGGGTCGTCGCGATCGCCATCGGCGGTGGCGTCGCCCTCGTCGTCGCCCTCGTGCTCGGCGTTGCCCTTGGGACCGTGGCGATCGCGCCCGGTGAGACGCTCGCGATCCTCGCCCATCGCCTGTTCGGCGTCGACGTCGGGGCGACGTGGGCGCCGCAGACCGAGACGATCGTCTGGGAGCTCCGCCTGCCGCGCGTCCTGACGGCGATGACCGTCGGGGCCGGGCTGGCCGTCGCCGGCACGACGTTCCAGGGCCTGCTCCGCAACCCGCTCGCGGATCCGTATGTGCTGGGCACCGCGAGCGGCGCGGCCCTCGGGGCCGCGATCGCGGTCGTGATCCCGATCCGGGCGACGATCCTCGGTTTCGGGCTGATCCACGGGCTCGCGTTCGTCGGCGCGTTGGCGGCGGTGTTCACGGTCTACCGCCTGTCGCGGATCAACGGCCTGTCCCCGCTGACCAGCCTGCTCCTGACCGGTTACGCGGTGGGCTCGCTCCTCGCCGCCGGCCTGGCGATGGCGATGTACCTGTCGGGTGCAGCCCTCCGCCAGATCTTCGCCTACCTCCTCGGCGGGTTCGACACGGCGGGCTGGGCGCAGCTCGGCGCAGCCCTGCCGCTGGTCGCGCTCGGGTCCGGTCTGATCCTGCTCCGAGCGCGCTCCCTCGACGGGCTGCTCCTCGGCGAGGAGGCTGCCATCCACCTCGGCGTGGACGTCCGGCGGGAACGAATGATCCTGCTCGCCCTTGCCTCGCTCGTCACGGCGGCGGCGGTCGCGGTCAGCGGGCTGATCGGCTTTGTCGGGCTGGTCGTGCCCCATCTTGTCCGGCTGGCGGTCGGGCCGGGCGCCCGGCGGGTGCTGCCCCTGGCGGCGATCGGCGGGGCGGCGCTCATGGCCTTCGCCGATCTCGCGGCGCGGCTGCTCGGCGAGATCCCGGTCGGGGTCGTGACCGCGGTGATCGGGGCGCCGTTCTTCCTCTCGCTGCTGCGCCGGACGCGGACCGGCTACGAGCTGTGATCGAGCTGCGCGGCGTGACCGTCGCCTATCGCGGCCGGCCCGTCCTGCGCGACATCGACCTCGTGATCGGGGCGGGGGAGCGGGTCGCCCTGATCGGCCCGAACGGCGCGGGCAAGTCGACCCTGTTGCGAGCGATCACCGGGCTCGTCCAGCCGGTCGCCGGCGAGGTCCGCCTCGACGGGACGCCGATCGACAAGCTGCCGCGCTCGACGATCGCCCGCCGCCTGGCCGTGGTCCCGCAGCAGGCGGCCCTGCCGTTCGCGACGCGCGTCGAGGAGGTGGTCGCGCTCGGTCGGTTGCCACACGAGGACCCGATCCGGGGCGCCCGGCCGGCCGACCGCGCCGCCACCGCCGCCGCGATCGAGCGCGTCGGGCTCGGGCACCTTCTTGGCCGCGACGCGCGGGAGCTCAGCCTCGGCGAGCGCCAGCTGGTCCTCCTCGCCCTGGCCGTCGCCCAGGCGGCGCCGGTCCTCCTCCTCGACGAGCCGACCGTCCATCTGGACCTCCGCCACCAGGTCGGGGCGATGGAGCTCCTGACCGATCTCAACGAGCGCGACGGGACCGCGGTCGTGGCTGTCCTCCACGACCTGGGCCTCGCTTCGGTGTTCTTCCCGCGGCTCGTCCTGATCGATCGCGGCCGGCTCGTCGCCGACGGCTCGCCGGCCGAGGTCCTGACCGACGAACGGATCCGCGACGTGTTCGGGGTCGATCCGTCAATCGTCCGCCGGGTTGCGCCGGGACTCGTGCTGCCGACGGGCTGACGCCCGGTCGGCGATGATGCGCCGATGCGCATCGCCGACTTCGCCCTCGAGCGGTTCTTCGCCCGCTGGGAGTTCGCCGTCCGTCATCTGCTGTGCGCCTCGGATGTCGAGGGCTGGCGGATGGTCGACCTCCTCGCCCTGGCCGACGACCAGACCGCGGCGCTCTGGTCGGACCTTCGACTGGGCTACACGGAGGCGCCCGGCCACCCGCTCCTTCGCGCGGAGATCGCGACCCTGTACGACACGGTCGAGGCCGACGACGTCCTCGTCTTCGCCGGCGCCGAGGAGGCGATCTTCTGCTTGTCGAACGTCCTGCTCGGGCCGGGCGACCACGCCGTCGTCACCTGGCCGGGCTACCAGAGCCTGTACGAGGTGGGCCGGGCCGCCGGCGCCACGGTGACCCTCCACGAGCTCCGCGAGGCCGCCGGCTGGGAGCTCGACCCGGAACGGCTGATCGCGAGCCTTCGGCCGGAGACGCGACTGGTGGTCGTGAACGCGCCGCACAACCCGACCGGGATGCTCCCGTCGGCATCGGAGTGGGCCCACCTGACCGACGAGCTGGACCGGCGCGGGATCCACCTCCTTGCCGATGAGGTCTATCGGTACCTCGAGTTCGACCAAAGCGAACGTCTGACCGCCGGCGCCGACGCCTTCGGGCGCGGCGTCTCGCTCGGGGTGATGTCGAAGTCGTTCGCCATGGCGGGCCTGAGGATCGGCTGGCTGGCGACCCGCGACCGCGAGCTCCTCGCCCGCTGCGCCGCGTTCAAGGACTACACCACCATCTGCTCGTCAGCGCCGGCCGAGATCCTGGCACTGATCGGACTTCGCGCCCGGGACACCGTCCTGGCCCGCTCGCGCCGGATCGTCGCCGCCAACCTCGAGCATCTCGATCGCTTCTTCGTCGGTCACGCCGATCGGTTCACGTGGGTCCGCCCGCGCGGCGGGTCGATCGGCTTCGCCCGCCTTCTCGACGACGAGCCGATCGACACCTTCGCCGCCCGCCTCGTCGAGACCGATGGCGTCCTGGTCCTGCCGGGCTCGCAGTTCGGGTTCGCGGGCAACCACGCCCGGATCGGGTTCGGACGGGAGGACCTGCCGCAGGCCCTGGCCGGACTCGAGCGATTCCTCGCTCAGGCGTCCGAGCGGCGCTGATCGGCGACGTCGAGCGCAGCGAGACTCGCGATCGCGAGCAGGCGCTGATCCGCGGTTGCGTAGCCGGCCGCGTTGAGCATGGCGGCGGCGGGCAGGTCGAGGACCCCGGCGATGCTGAGGACGAGACTCGAGCTGGCCCCGACCGAACCCTCCTCGAGTCGGGCGAGGAAGGCAACGCCGGGCGTTCCCCCGATCGCGGCACACAGGGCATCGATGTCCAGGCCCCGCGCCTCGCGCCGATTGCGGATGACCTGGCCGAACTCGATCCCGCTGACCCTGCCGATGTCCATCGCCGCTCCTCCGGGGTGTGATCGCCAGCGTCCACGATATCCGCGCCCGGCATGGCCCGATGGATCTTCTTCATCCACGCCCCGCGCGACGACTTCGCCGACACGATGACCGACGAGGAGCAGGAGGCGAGCTCCCTCCATTCCGCGTACCGCTCCTGCGCGGACGCGACTGACGATCGGGTCGGGCGCGACCGACCGTCCCGGATCGGCTCACGGGCCCTTGCGCCGTCGCGGATGATGGGCGCCGAACGACGACGATCCGGGGGCGAGGTGTTCCGCCCGGACGACGTCCGCTCTTCGAGGGGTCCGGCGTCCATGGAGATCCATCTCGGGTCCGAGCGCATCTTCGTCCTCCAGCAGCGCCAGAGCGTCGACGAGCTCCGCCAGATCGCGATGGACCGCCGGACCCAGGCGTTCGGAAGCGGTCTCGGCTCGATCCTCCAGCGCCCGAAGTCCGACGACGTCGTGCTCGTCACGACGCAGCGCCGGCTCGAGCCGTTCTGGCACGTCGCCGGTCGGGCCCAGTACGTCTACGAGCGGTCGCGTGACTACCAGGTGCCGGCCAGCGCGCCGGAGGTCCGCGAGGTGACGATCCACGGCGAGACGTACCCGATCTCGGCGGCGTCCGGCGGGGCGGGGCGGTTCACCATCCCGGCCCTCGAGCACTGTCGCGAGGAGCTCGCCCACACCCTCGACGCCGACGCCCGGACCGGCGCCCGGGTCCCGGACGCCGCCGCGATCCTGTCCGGGCCGCGCGACGAGATCGCGGATCCGGCCACCCTGTCCGCCGACGAGACGATCGTGGTCGCGCCGGAGCAGCGCGCCTCGTTCGTGGTCCGCCAGCTCCTCGCCGAGATGCTCAAGCCCGTCCAGGCCGACCGGATCCTCGAGGAGTCGCTGACCCTCGAGACAATCGACCTGTGCTACCGCCCGGTGTGGGCGTTCGAGTTCCACTGGCGGACGAAGGACAAGAAGGGCGTCGTCGAGATCGACGGCGTGACC
>JBKJOK010000201.1:0-7938 GCA_046595595.1 Candidatus Limnocylindrales bacterium | reverse complement strand
GTCGACGCCCGCCACGGGGAGTGTCGCGACCACGAGTCCGATGGCCCGACCAGCCGAACCGGCCGCCATCGCTCCATTCAGGAGTCGCTCGAGGCGTTCGGCAAGGCCGGCGCCGGGTGTATCGAGGCCGTCGGTCGGCGTGGTCCGGGATCGGCCGGGCACAACCGTCATCGAGGCGTCTCCGGGAACGCCCAGTCGGCGGCCGGCAGTGAAACCTGGCCGATCCGAGCGGCCGGGACGCCGGCGCTCCGGAGCAGCGTGGCGCGGAGAGCCGGGTAGGCGTCCTCCAGCCGAGCGGCGTGGTCGGCCAGCAGCCAGCGCGCGACGACCTCGTTGATCGCGCCGAACCAGGCGATGCTCGTGATCCGCGTGTCCAGGGGCGGGACGGCTCCGGCCGCGACGGCATCGTCGAGATAGCCCTGGATCAGGTCAGCGAACCGGGCGTGGAGGGCGTTCGTCTCGGCCTGAAACGCACGCCCTGCCCCGACCGTGTCGAGGAACAGGAGCCGAGCCATTGTCCGGTGGCCGGCGAACGTCGCCAGGACAGTCCTGATCGCGGCTTCCGCTCGGGCCACGGGTTCGGTCTCGAGCGCCACGGCCCGCTCCACCCGCCCGACCAGCTTGTCGGCGGTGGTCTGCATCAGCTCGCGGAAGATGGCTTCCTTGGTCGGAAAGTGGAAGTAGATCCCGCCCTTGGACGTCTCGGCGGCGCCGGCGATGTCATCGACGGCCGTGTCCCGGTAGCCGCGCGTTGCGAACGCGTGGAACGCCGCGTCCAGGATCCGCTCGCGGCGACTTCGGCTCTGCTCGGCGGGATCGGGGCGGGGCATCGGTTCGCCTTCTCTTGTTGCGGCCGGCTTCGTCGACGCCAGCGGTGATCAGGGGCGACCGACCGGTCGGTCGGTTGGGAGCGGATCGTAGCGCGATCGGCGCTGGTCGATAACTTGCGCGTCGTCGGTATCCAGTTTCGCGCGCCCCACCGACCGTGTCAACCGGGACGGTCGGCGTGCTCGGCGGTGTTCGCCGCGCGTGATAAGTGAGAGTGAAGGACAGTCGACCATCATTCCTCGATGGACGGCATCCTGTTCGGGCGAGGATTCCGGGCGCTCCGGATTCGGAGGCGGCTGACCCAGGACGACCTGGCGGGCAGGGCCGGGGTGTCGCGCGGGGTGATCGCGCGGATCGAACGCGGTGGCGCCGCGACCGTGACGGTCGCAACCCTCGAGAAGGTCGGGGCTCCGCTCGGCGCGCGGGTGGTCTGTCGGCTGTCCTGGAACGGCGAGGGGCTCGATCGACTGCTCGACGCCTCGCACGCCGCAATCGTCGAGCAGGTCGTCCGGCTCCTTGGCGGGGCCGGCTGGCTCGTGGCGACCGAGGTGTCGTTCAATCACTTCGGCGAGCGCGGCTCGATCGACATCCTCGCGTTCCATCCGGGCACGCGCCTGCTCCTCGTGATCGAGGTCAAGTCCGTGGTCCCGGACGTCCAGGCTGCTCTCGTGACGTTGGACCGGAAGGAGCGGCTCGCGCTCGGGATCGCCCGCGAGAGAGGCTGGAACGCTGTCGGAGTCTCGCGGCTCCTCGTCATCAGCGAGGATCGCACAGCCCGGCGGCGCATCGAGGAGCACGCGGCCACGTTCGCGAACGCGTTCCCGGACCGGGCGCGAGCAGTCCGCGCGTGGCTGATGCGGCCCGACCGGGAACGGCCACTGCGCGGGCTGTGGTTCTTGTCAAACGAATCTCAGGCGAACGCTACACAACGCGTCCGCAAGCCGCGACGCCGTGTCGAGCGTGGCTCGAGCGCGTCGACTTGACAACCGCACCCCGAGTGCGGCGATAGACAAGTCGGCGCCGCCTAACGTCCGGGTGAGATTCCTATGACGAGTCGGCGGCACGAGGCCAGGGCGCGGGGCGACGGGGACGGGGCGACGGGGACGGGGCGACGGCGCGACGGCGCGACGGCGCGGACCGTCGCCCTGGGTACGTGCGCGGAATCCAAGTGCGCGATCGTCGGTAGCGTTACTTCTCGGGATCCACGTATTGGCCCCAGTAGTCGCGAAGGGAACGCTTCACCAGAGTCGCATCTTCCCAGTCGAGCGCGACGAGCCCAGGCAGTGCCGCCACGTAGGCAGCGATCGCCCGCCGCTGCTGCGCGCTGAAAGAAACTGTCGTAGTTCCCGTATCGGTGCTTGCGGAACTCGTTGCTCGGGGCAAGCGCCCCGATCGTCCCGATGACCGTCATGTCGGTGTCAAGGGCGTACAGTCGCTCGGCGGCGTCGTCGTAGTGATCCAGCAACCACAGCATCAGGGCCGGCAGTTAGTAACGCAGCCCCTCGGGATCGAGGTGGGCGACGTTCTCAGTGCGCAACTCTTCTTCGGGAATCGCGGTCCAGTCGTCCGTAACCTCGAGTTCGGGTAGCCGATCGAACTCTGCCTGCGACCAGCCTTCGAGGTAGTCGTCGATCGCCGCCGCTTGCCGCAGGCTCACGCCCCCGCCGAGGCGGACGTCGGCGAACGCCTCTCGGATCAGCTTCTCAACGTCCTGTCGCTCCATGCGGGAAGGGTAGGCGGTTCGCGCCGGACTCTCGGCGGCACGGCAGGCCAGCGAGCTGACGTAACCGACGCGAGCGCGTTGTTCTTGCCATCGACCGGCGTGAAGCTGCCCGACGATTTCGTCGTCGAGTCCATCGAAGCAGAACACGCCCTGCCGAAACTCAGACTTCCTTGAACTCGCCCTCGACCGCGTCATCAGCATCCGGCGTACCCGCGCCACCGGCCCGAGCGCCCGCCGGCTGCGGTTCGCCCTCACCGGTCGCGTCGGCCTCAGTGCCCGCGGCCCCGGCGGAACCGTCGCCGCCCTCACTGGACGAGCCGTTGGCCGAAGCCTCCGACGCCGCCGCCTGATAGGCCGCGGTCGACACGCCCTGGAGCGTCCCGGCGAGGGCCGTGGCACCGGCCGTGATCGCGCCCATGTCGGAACCCTTCAGCGCCTCGCGCAGCGCGGACACCTGGTTCTCGACCGTGGCCTTGTCCTCGGCCGACACCTTGTCGCCGAGATCCTTGATCGTCCGCTCCGCCTGGTAGGTCAGCTGCTCCGCCTGGTTGCGGGTCTCGACCTCTTCACGGCGCTGCTTGTCCTCGTCGGCGTGCTCGGAGGCCTCGCGGACCATCTTGTCGACGTCGTCCTTGGAGAGCATCGAGGACGCCGTGATCCGGACCTGCTGTTCCTTGCCGGTCGCCCGGTCCTTGGCCTTGACGTCGAGGATGCCGTTCGCGTCGATGTCGAACGTCACCTCGACCTGGGGCACGCCCCGGGGCGCCGGCGGGATCCCGTCGAGGATGAACCGGCCGAGGGTCTTGTTGTCCGCCGCGAACTCGCGCTCGCCTTGGAGGACGTGGATCTCGACCTGGCCCTGGTTGTCCGAGGCCGTCGAAAAGACCTGCGATTTCGAGGTGGGGATCGTGGTATTGCGGTCGATGAGCTTGGTCATCACCCCGCCGAGCGTCTCGATCCCGAGCGACAGCGGCGTCACGTCGAGGAGCAGGACGTCCTTGACGTCACCGGCCAGGACGCCGGCCTGGATCGCGGCGCCGATGCCGACGACCTCATCCGGGTTGACGCCCTTGTGCGGCTCCTTGCCGTTGAACATCGCCTTGACCGCCTCGACGACGGCCGGCATCCGGGTCATGCCGCCGACGAGGATGACCTCGTCGATGTCGCCGGCCTTGAGCCCGGCGTCCTTGAGAGCGGCCGCGACCGGCTTGGCGGTCTTCGAGATCAAGTCGCCGACAAGGTCCTCGAGCTTGGCCCGGGTGAGGGTCACGACGAGGTGCTTCGGGCCCGACGCGTCGGCGGTCACGTACGGCAGGTTGATCTCGGTCGAGGAGGTCGAGCTGAGCTCGATCTTCGCCTTCTCGGCCGCCTCCTTCAGGCGCTGGAGGGCCTGGGGATCCTTGGCGAGGTCGATCCCCTGGTCCTTCTTGAACTCGGCCAGGAGCCACTCGATGACCCGCTGGTCGAAGTCGTCGCCGCCGAGGTGCGTGTCGCCGTTGGTGGCCTTGACCTCGAAGACGCCTTCGCCGAGCTCGAGGATCGAGATGTCGAACGTGCCCCCACCGAGGTCGTAGACCGCGATCTTCTCGTCGTGCTTCTTGTCGAGCCCGTAGGCGAGGGCCGAGGCGGTCGGCTCGTTGATGATCCGGCGAACCTCGAGGCCCGCGATCCGGCCGGCATCCTTGGTCGCCTGGCGCTGGGTGTCGTCGAAGTAGGCCGGGACGGTGATGACCGCCTCGGTGACCTTCTCGCCCAGGTACGCCTCGGCGTCGGCCTTCAGCTTCTGGAGGACCATCGCGCTGATCTCCGGCGGGCTGTAGGTCTTGTCGCCGACCTTGACGACGAGGCCGTCGCTCTTGGCGTCCTTCTCGACGCCGTAGCTGACGAGCTCCTTGGCCCGCTTGGTCTCGCTGTCGTCCCAGCGCCGGCCCATGAAGCGCTTGATCGAATAGATCGTGTTGGCCGGGTTCGTGACGGCCTGGCGCTTGGCCAACTGGCCGACGAGGCGCTCGCCGGTCTTCGTGAAGGCCACGACCGACGGCACCGTCCGGCCGCCCTCGGCCGAGGCGATGACGGTCGGCTCGCCGCCCTCCATGACGGCCACGACGCTGTTCGTCGTGCCGAGGTCGATGCCGATGATCTTGCCCATGTGGTTCGTGTCTCCTGTCGCGCTGGTTAGGGGTCGGTGGTCGGTGGTCGGTGGTTCAGTTGGCCCGATCGGGGGATCGGGTGTCGGGTTCGGGCGCGGCGGCCACGGCCACGAGGGCCGGCCGGAGAACCCGGTCGCGAAGCTTGTAGCCGCGCCGGACGACCTCGACGATCGCGCCCTCGGCATGTCCGGTGCCCGGGACGGTGACGATCGCCTCGTGCTCGCGGGGGTCGAACGGCTTGCCCGCCTCAGCCTCGACGACCCTGACGCCCTCGCTGTCGAGGAGGGCGCGCAGCTTGCGGTCGATGGCGGTCACGCCCTCGACCCAGCTGTGGGCGGCGAAGTCGGCCGGCCGATTGTCGATCGCGAGGTCGAAGTCGTCAGCGATCGCGAGCACCTTGCGGATCAGGTCCTCGCCGGCCAGGCCAAGCATTGCCTCGCGCTCCTCGGTGGTCCGGCGCCGGTAGTTGCTGAACTCGGCGCGCTCGCGCTGGAGCCCGACGAGGTACTCGTCGGCCCGGTTCGTGGCGTCCTCGAGCTCGCTCTTGAGGCGCTCGATCTCGGTGAGCAGGGTCGTCGCCGAGATGTCGATCTCGGCGGCCCGCTCCTCGGCCCGGGTGCGCGGAACCGCGCGCGGGGCGCCGACCGGGGGCCCGCCGCGGAGGTCGCGCGGATCGACCGGTCGGGGTCCTCCGTCGCGCCCGTCGCGGGGCTGGCCGGGGACGCGCAGGTCGCGCAGGTCGCGGGGATCGCGTGGTTCACGTGGATCGCGGCCGCCGAGCGGTCGACCGCGAAGATCGCGCAGATCAGGCATCGATGTGCTTCACCAGTTCGTTCATGAGGGCGGAGACGAAGCGGACCGTGCCGATCGCCTGGGGATAGGCCATCCGGGTGGGCCCGAGGACGCCGACGACGCCGACCGCCCGGCCGGGCACGCCGTAGGGTGCGAGTACGAGCGACACGTCGCGCATCTCCTCGGGCGCGTTCTCGGCGCCGATGAAGACCTGGACGGTGCCCGTGCCCGCGACCCGGTCGAGCAGCTCGCCGAGGTAGGCCCGGTTCTCGAGGGCGGCGAAGACCCGCCGGAGCTTGTCGCTGCGCTCGAATTCCGGCGCTTCCATGACGTACAGGAGGCCGTCGCTGAAGACCTCCTCGATGATCGTTGCATCGTAGTCGCGAACGGCCGCGATCACCCGCTCGCCGACCCGCCGGACCAGGGACCCGATCGGTCCATCGCCGTCGATCCGGGCGAGCGCCCGCTCGGCGTCGCCTGACGTCCGGCCGGCCATCAGGCCATCAAGGATGACTGCGGCCCGGGTCAGGGCCTCCTGCTCGACCGGTTCGGGGAGCGTGACCAGGACCTGGCGGAGGGCGCCCTCGCGGAAGACGATGATCAGGCTCGCCAGTCGATCGCTGATCGACACGATGTCGATCCGCCGGACGTGGGCCGCGCGCGGCTTGGCCGGCGTCGCCAGGCCGGCGATCCGGTTGGCGGCGGCAAGGGTCGTGGCGGCCAGACGGAACCACTGCTCCGAGGCGTGCTGGACCTGGCCGAACTGGTGCCGGATCATCAGCTGCTCGACCGCGGGCAGGACGCTGCTGGCGGACACCGACTCGACGAAGTAGCGATAGCCGGCGTCGGTCGGGATCCGGCCCGCGCTCGTGTGCGGGTGGGTGAGCAGGCCGTTGACCTCGAGGTCGGCGAGGATGTTCCGGACCGTGGCGCTGGACACGCCGAGGCCGTAGCGCGCGACGAGCGACTGGGAACCGACCGGGACGGCGGTCGAGACGTATTCCTCGATGACGGCTCGCAGGATCGATTCGGAGCGATGATCCATCGAGCCGGTGGTGCGGGGTCGACGCGCCACGGTTGCCTCGGGAGGGGCGAGCGCTGGGCTCGCGGGGAGCGGAAGTGGGCGTTAGCACTCTAGTGGTGCGAGTGCCAACAACTCTAGCAGTCCGCGACTCCGAGTGTCAACGCCGGTTGGGCCCGGAATGGTCAGATCAGGCGCCGGAAGAGCTCGTTCGACAGAAGGCGGCCGCGGGTGGTGAGCACGATCTGATCGGTCCGATCGACTACGAGCAAGCCGGCGTCGACCGCCCACGGGTAGACGGCAGCGAGCGGCGGTTCGGCGGCGGCGGCGATCGGCAGGCCGCGATCCGTGCGGAGGGCGAGGATCGCGGTCTCGGCGGCGGCGCCCGACGGGTCGAGCGGGTCGGCGGCACCGGGCGGCAGGCGTGACTCCGTCGCGCTGCCCGGGCGAGGGAGCAGCGCGTCGAGGTAGCGCCCGAGGTTCGCCGCGTTCCAGCGCCGGGTCGCGCCGTCGAAGGCGTGGGCCCCGGGCCCGACCGCCTCGACCGGGCGGCGCTCCCAGTAGGCGAGGTTGTGCCGGCTCTCGTGGCCGGGTCGCGCCCAGTTGCTGATCTCGTAGCCGCGCCAGCCATCGGCGGCGAGGCGATCGACGGCGTGGAGGTACTGGGCGGCCGCGAGGTCGTCGTCCTGGGCAGGGATCGCCCGGTTGCGCCAGCGCCGAGCGCCGCTCGTGGTGGGGAGGTGGTCGCCGCCGGGCCCGGTCAGTCCCTCGGCGTCGGGGTCGTCGAGGGTCAGGGCGTAGAGCGAGAGGTGGTCGGGCGCGAGCGCGAGCGCGCCATCGAGCGACGCCGCCCAGACCTCGATCGAACCGTCCGGGATGTCGTACAGCAGGTCGAGGTTGACCGACCCGATCCCGCCCGCGCGAGCGGCCGCGACCGCGTCCGCGACATCGCTTGGCCGATGCCGGCGGCCGAGGCGGCGGAGCTCGGCGGAATCGAGGCTCTGCGCCCCGAACGAGATGCGGTTGACGCCCGCCCCGGCGAGAGCCGCCGCGTCACCCCGTTCGTCCGGGCCGGGGTTGGCCTCGATCGTGACCTCGGCGTCGAGCGCGACGCCGAACCGGCAGCGGACAACATCGAGGATCGCGCCGATCTCGTCGGCGGGCAGGAGGGTTGGCGTTCCGCCGCCGAGATAGACCGTGTCGAGCACGGGGCGATCGGTCGAGCCCGGCTCGCCGAAGGTCGCGTCGAGGGCGTCGGCCCGCAGCTCCAGCTCCGCCCGAAGCGCGGCCGCCAGCGCCCCGAGGCGGTTCGCCGGTCCGCGCGCGGCCGCGCCGGCGACGACCACGAAGTCGCAGTACGGACAGAGCGACACGCAGAACGGAACGTGGACGTACAGCCCGACCGGGGGTCGCGCCACGAGACG
>JBKJOK010000012.1:0-20756 GCA_046595595.1 Candidatus Limnocylindrales bacterium | reverse complement strand
GGTGCCCTCGAGGGCGGCGAACAGGATCTGCGATGCGATGAGCGGGGGAATGCGCTGGAGAGCCGCTTTCGCCTCCGCGTCGTTGCCGGCGCCGAGGACGGCGCCCATCTCGGCGGGTCCCAGGTGCTGCTGGAGCCAGTAGGTCATGGTCACGTAGGCATCGCCCTCGACCAGGGCCAGGCGGGCAAGCTGTCGATCGCTCTGGTCCGCGAGGGAGTCGGGCTGGAAGTTGACGAGATCGAAGTTCTGGTCCTGGAGGGCGTGCGTGTACTCGTGTGCGTACAGGACCTTCTCGAGCGGCCCGACGCCGCCGCCCTTGGAGACGACGTACAGCTTCTTGTCGGTCGGGACATAGAGCCCCGCGACCTGGCTCTCGAGGAGGTCGCCGTAGACGTCGGTCAGCTTGTCGTCCTTGGGCAGGACTCCCAGGGCGTGATACAGGCGCTCGTACGCGGCGACAAGGGCAGCCGGACTGTCCTCGTTGAGCTGTTTCTTGAGCAGCTCGCCCATCTGGGCCGGGCTGAGGATCGTCGGCTGGGTCGGGCTCTTCTCGTCCAGATCCCGGAGCGCCCGGACCTGGCCGTTGATCTGGTCGTAGAGCGCGGACAGCTCAGCCGATGACAGCGGCGACGGAGGCGCCGACGGGACCGCGGACGGGGCCGGGGTCGATGTCGGAGATGCCGAGGAACCCGACGGCGTGGGCGATGGCGCGGTCGACCCGCAGCCGACGGCCGCGATCACGATCACGACGAGAGCGGACCATGCTCGGCGGGTGGGTCGGCGAGGCGTCGCCCGGCGGTCGTGGTGCATCGCCGGGATTGTCGCATGGGCCATGGGCGCCCGACGATGGCCGGCCGTCAGGGAGTTCCATGTCGCTTTCTTAATGGCTTTCCCGGTTGTGGGTGAACCCGACCCGTCTAGCGTTCACTTCGGACCGAACCCGATGGGTTCCATCCTCCCTCCCTCCGAGCGGGGGCGCCGATTGGGCAGGCGTCCCCGCTCATTCTTTGCCCGGCACGTGACGCCTTCAGCGGCTGTCGCGCCTTGGCGGCCGATCGCGCCGTTGGCGGTGGCGAGGTGTTGCGCGGCGCGCGATCCGCGGTGCAGCGGGCTGTGCAAGAATCGGGTCATGGAATTGACCTGGTACGGCCGGACCTGCATCCGGATGCGCGGGAGGGACGCCGTCGTCGTCGCCGATCCCTATCAGACGATCGTCGGACCGACCGGACGCGGCATCACCGGCGACATCGTCACGTTCTCCCACCCGGACGACCGGCCGCTGCCGAAGGCCAAAGGGATCCGGTCGCGCGACGGCTCGACCCTCCTGCCGTCCTCGCTCGACACGTCGTTCGTCCTCGACGGCCCCGGCGAATACGAGGTCAGGGACGTCCTGGTGACCGGCGTCCGGACCTATCGCGACGACACGAAGGGATCCGAGCGAGGCAAGCAGGTCGCCTTCGTCGTCGAGCTCGACGGCATGCACACGATCCATCTCGGCGAGATCGGCCATCTCCTGACCGAGGAGAAGCTGGCCGACATCGGGCCGGTCGACATCGCCTGCGTGCCGCTCGGCGGCGTCCTCTCGCCCCAGCGCCTGGCCGAGCTGGTCGCCCAGCTCGATCCGAAGATCGTGGTGGCGATGCCGCTCGATGAGGACGCACCCGACACGGCCGAGGCCGTGGCCAGGTTCTTCCACGAGATGGGCGGTGATCCGGCGCCCCAGCCGAAGCTGTCGATCACGATCTCGGGCCTGCCGTCCGAAACCACTCCGGTGCTCCTGGAGTCGCGCGGCAAGGTCTGAACGGACGCGTCCCGATCTGTCGCGGGCGCGTCCCCGACCCCCGTAGGCCCCACGGCCCCGTGGGCCCGGGAACGCGCCCGCCGGGGCCTACCCGCGATCCAGGACGATCTTCCCGCCCTTCAGCACGGTCCGGACCAGGTCTGCCGCGGGCCAGTACGGGATCTGGCGCGAGGTCGGGACGTTCCAGATCACGAGATCGGCCTGTTTCCCGGCTTCGAGCGATCCGATCTCGTCCGCCAGACCGAGGGCAAGGGCGGCGTTGATCGTCACCGCGGCCAGCACCTCGTCGGGCGCCATCCGCAGGTTGAGGCAGGCCGCGGTCATCGCCAGGGGCAGGCTCGGCGTCGGGGAAGTCCCGGGATTGAAGTCCGTCCCGATCGCGACCGGCACGCCGGCGTCGATGAACGCCCGGGCGGGGGCGTGGTGGTCCTTCATCAGGAACCACGTCGTGGCCGGCAGGAGGGTCGCGACCACCGGTCGACCGTCGGCGGCCGCCGAGGCCATCGCCGCGATCCCGGCCTTCGACGGCGTCGCGAGGTGGTCGGCGGTCGTCGCCCCGATCTCTGCCGCGAGCTCCGCGCCGCCGCTCGGTGCAAGCTCATCGGCATGGAGCCGCGCTCGCAGCCCGAGCGCCGCGGCAGCGGTCAGGACCCGTCGCGACTGGTCGGCCGTGAAGACCCCCTCCTCGCAGAAGACGTCGGCCGCGACCGCCCGACCCTGGGCCGCCACGCCGGGCAGCTGCTCGTCGAGCAGGTGCCGGACGTACGCCTCGGTGCCATCCGGCCGGCCCCTGAACTCCGGCGGGACGGCATGGGCCCCAAGCCATGTCGGGACGATGTCGATTGGCCCATCTCGACCGAGCTCGTACGCGATCTGGAGCAGGCGCAGCTCGGTCGCGAGATCGAGTCCGTATCCGGACTTGGCCTCGATCGTCGTCACCCCGTGGCCGAGCATCTCGTCGAGCCAGCGCCGGCCGTGCGCCGCGAGGGCCTCGCTGGACGCAGCGCGCGTTGCCGCCACCGTCGACAGGATCCCGCCGCCGGCGGCGAGGATGTCGAGGTACGCCGCGCCGCGCTGGCGCAACTCGAGCTCGCCCTCGCGGCTGCCGCCGAACAGGAGGTGGGTGTGGGGGTCGATCAGGCCGGGCGTGACCGAGCCGCCGCGCGCGTCGAGTCGATCAAAGCGCTCGATCGGGTAGCCCTCGGCGCCGAGGGCGCGATCGAGATCCGAGAGCCCACCGACACCGAGGATCCGGCCCTCCCAGATCGCGATCGCCGGCGCGTCGGCCGTTGCCGGGCCGCCCACGTCGTCGGCGCTCAGCCGACCGACCGCCCCCTGCTCGGAGCCCATCCGCGGCCCGCCGGCCATCGTCACGATCTCGGCCGCCCCGACGACCAGGAGGCCGGGCAGCTTCGGCGCGTCGCGGCCGCCGGCGATGAGCCGGAGGGTCACGGCGGAGTCGGCTCGGGCGTGGCCGTCCGCGCAGCATCGAGGCGGAGTTCGAGCGCTTGGAGCGGGCTGAAGTCGCGCAGCCGCAGGAAGGCCGCCGCGGCGGCCAGGCGCTCCTCCACCGGCGCGTCGCGCGGTGTCTCGACATGGTCGGCGACGTCAAGGAAGGCAGCCAGCGGGGCGAGCCCGATCAGCTCCGACTCGTACAGCTCGATGCCGTCCTCTGCGGCCTCAGCCCGGACCGTCTCCCAGACCCGCCAGATCGGGGTCGTCCGGAAGTCGAGGATGTTCATCGACACCTGGGCGCGGCTCGGGAGCGGGTCGCCGCGCTCGGACTCCTCGACGGAGAAGCCGTTGGCCTGGAGCCTGGGCAGGCCGCCGCCGGACTCGCGAACGCGCCGCGCGATCCGCTTGGCGAGCTCGACGTCGGCGCTCGCGAGGTTGATGTTGTAGGCGATCAGGAACGGGCGGGCCCCGACTGCGACCGCGCCCGCCGACGGGTGCATCCGGGCCGGCCCGAGGTCCGGCTCGCGACCGTTCTGACCGATCTCGACCTTGAGCCCCTCGTACTGGCCGCGGCGCACATCGGCCAGCTTGATCCGATCGCCGCGCCGAGCAGCCTGGGCGTAGAGGTAGACCGGCAGGTCGTAGGTATCGGCGAGCCGGGCGCCGAAGAGGCGTGCCAGCTCGATTGCCTCGTCCATCGTCGTGTCGGCCAGCGGCACGAACGGGATGACATCGACCGCACCGATCCGGGGGTGCTCGCCCCAGTGCTCGTCCATGTCGATCTCGCGGATCGCGCCATCGACCAGGCGCTCGAGCGCATCGCTGACTGCGCCGGCCGGCCCGGCCAGCGTGAAGACCGAGCGGTTGTGGCTGGCATCGCTGGTCCGGTCGAGGAGGTGAACGCCCGGCACGGAGACGATTGCCGCGGCCAGGCGCTCGACGACGTCGAGGCGCCGGCCCTCCGACACGTTCGGGACCGATTCGACGAGCCGATCGGCGAGGTGCGGAGGCAGGTCGGACATCGCGAGCATCGTGCCACGGTTGGCCCGGCGAGAACGACCGACAATGCGCGTCCGTCGCGGCACCGTGAGTTGACATTGACTAACGCGCGTTAGATCGTAAGCTAACACCGACCAGCCGAGCAACCGCCTCTTCGGCCCGACGCGCGGCTTCATCCCAGCCCGCCCGAGGTGTCGCTTGGCCGCGTCGACAGCGCCCCGTCGAAGCCTGTTCCGCCACCCGAACTACCTGAAGCTGTGGTCCGCGGCGACGATCTCCCTGTTCGGGACGCAGCTCAGCCAGATCGCGATCCCGTTCATCGCCGCGGTCGTGCTCCACGCATCGCCGGGCGAAGTCGGCCTGTTGACCACGATCGAGTTCCTGCCGTTCCTCCTGTTCACCCTGCCGGCTGGCGTCTGGGTGGATCGGTTTCCGAAGAAGCGGATCCTCGTCATCGGCGACCTCGGCCGGGCTCTGATGCTCCTGTCGATCCCCGTCGCCGCCGTCATGGGCGGCCTCACGATGTGGCAGCTCTACATCGTCGGCTTCGTGAACGGCGTCATGACCGTCTTCTTCGATGTCGCCGATCAGTCGTACCTGCCGACGATCCTCGAGCGTGACGAGCTCGTCGAGGGCAACTCCAAGCTCCAGATCAGCCAATCGTCGGCCCAGATTCTTGGCCAGCCGTTGGGCGGTGGAATCGTCGCTCTCGTCGGCGCGCCGGTGGCGATCCTGGTTGATGCGATCAGCTACGTCGGATCGGCCGGGCTCATCCTCTGGATCCGGGAGACGGGCCGCCGACTCGGGCGCTCGATCGGCGGCTCAGCGACGGCTGCCGCGACCGAGGCGGAGGAGTCGACCGCGTCCCCGATGGCCGGGGCCTCGGTCAGCGCCGAGGCCCGCGCCGCCGATGCTGAAGCATGGGCCGCCGATGCCGAAGCGACAGGCCCGCGACCCGGAATGCGCAGCCAGATCGCCGACGGCCTGCGCTTCATCTTCGGCCACGAGTACCTCGGCAACATCGCCGCCACGACCGCGACCGCGAACCTGTTCGGCAACATCGGTTTCGCGATCTTTCCCGTGTTCGTCTACCGCGAGCTCCAGATGTCGCCGGCCGCGGTCGGCACGATGGGCGGACTCGGCGGCGCGGGCGTGCTGATCGGCGCCCTGATCGCGAGCCGCGTTCAGGCCCGCCTCGGCGTCGGCCGGGCGATCGTCCTGACCTCCGCGCTATTCGGGCCCGTCAACCTCCTGATCCCGCTCGCGACCCCCGACGTGGCCCTCCTCTTCCTGTCGGCGTCAATCTTCTTCGCGAGCGTCAACAACGTGATCTACAACGTCTCCCAGGTCAGCCTCCGCCAGGCGATCACGCCGGAACACTTCCTCGGCCGGATGAATGCGACGATGCGCTTCCTCGTGTGGGGCACGATCCCGATCGGCTCGTTGATCGGGGCGGGGTTGTCGGAGGTGGTCGGGGTGCGGACCACGATCTGGATCTCGGCGATCCTGGGCCTGTTCGCGTTCCTGCCCGTGTTCTTCTCCAAGGTCCGGACGATCCAGGCGATCCCGACCGAGGATCCGGACGAGGTGGCGGCCGGCTGAGTCGATCGCGTGAACGCCTGAACGAACGAAACCGGCCGGCCCGCGGGGGTCGGCCGGTTCGCGTGGCATCGACTACTTCGTGAAGTTGAAGAGCGCCGCTCGGTACGAGCCGTCGTCGAACGTGATCTCGAACCTCCGGCACTGGTTCGCCCACGCCTTCTGGGTCTTCCAGACGTAGGTGTAGGTGTTGGTCAGCGGGTCGTACTGGAGGCCGGCGCCGCCCGCGGTCGTGGCCTCGACCTCGTCGGTGCCCGTCGCCAGCGTGCAGCTGATCTGGTTCGCGGTCGGCGTCCCGAAGAGGACGTCGAGGCCGAGATCGCCCGACAGCTGGAACTTCACCGGGACGCCGGAGCCGGCGTTGACCGAGTTGACGGTCGGCGCGTTGTCGACCGGCGCCTGGAACCCGCTGAACCCGAAGTTCAGGAGGTCCAGCCCGACGACGACGGGGTCGTGGTCGGAGGACCGGTACGCGTTCGGCTCGTAGAGGGCGTCCTGGGCCGGCGGCTTGAACGAGGTGTCGTAGTCGAGGACATCGGGCTCGTCGGAGTTGATATGCCAGTCCGCGGCGCCGGTCACCTGGCCGACCATCGTCGGGCTGGCGAGCGCGTAGTCGAGGTATCCGGCCTGGCCGTCGAAGACGTAGGAGTGGGCGAACACGCCCTGGTACTTGGCGATCAGGTTCGTGTAGTCGTCGGCGGTGCCGGCGATGTCGTCCGCACCGGCGCGGATCGCGTCGATCGGATCTTCCTGGGCGTACGAGTTGAGGTCGCCCAGGATCAGGTAGTCGCGATCGCCGCTTCCGGTGGGATCGCTGGCCAGCCAGTCGACGAGAGCCTGGGCCGCCTTCTTGCGGGTGAGGTTGCAGTTGCCCTGGCCGTCGAGGGCGTCCGGATCGCCGATGTCGGCGCAGCTCGAGCCCTTCGACTTCAGGTGGTTGACCGCGACGGTGAACCGGGCACCCGTCGCCACGTCCTCGAAGGTCTGGGCGAGGACCGGCCGGCTCCTGGTATCGATGAAGCGCGGGTCGACGGTCGTGGTCAGGACCTTGAAGGGCCCGACCGGGGTGACATTGGCCGGCTTGTAGATCAGGCCGACGCGGATGGCGTCGGTCCCCATCACGCCGGTGTCGATGAATTCGTACGTCCCCGGGCCGGCCAGCGCGTTCAGCCCGGCAACGACCCCCCGGTCGGGATCGCCGAGGGGGCTGACGCCCGGCGTGTTCTCGATCTCGTTGAGGCCGATGACGTCAGCATCGAGCCCGAGGAGCGCCTGGAGCAGCTTGGCGCGCTGACGCGGGAACTCGTCAGGCTGGCTCGAGTCCGCGCCCCGGCAATCGAGGTTCGCGTTCCCGCCGCACGGTCCAGTCCCGCTGTCGTTCGCGGTCGTGTCGAGGGTGAGGAAGAAGTTCAGGGTGTTCATGGCGGCAGCGCGAAGCGTGCCGCCGACGGGCTCCGGAGCCGCCGGCCGGGGATTGACCGACACGTAGGCGGCGGGACCCGTCGGCACCACCCGGTAGAGGTTGAATTCGAAGCTCAGGACGCCAACCGTGTTGGCCACGGTGTCGCCGCCGCGGAAGCGGTTCGTCAGCGAGAACGGCTGGCCGTTCGGATGGCGGAGGGAGACCGGGTTGCTCCCGCCGAGGCCGTCGTCGAGCGTGATCCGGCTCAGGGCGTTGGCCGTGCCACGGGCGATGGCCGGCGCGCCCGGCTCGACGACCGAGGTCGGGGTGTACGGGCGATCTTCGCCATCAAGCGGCCTGGCGAGGACGATCTCGCCGAACCGGTCGTAGTTGAAGTACTCGGCGATGACGAGCGCCTGGGGCAGGCGGACGCGCATGCCCTCGTAGCGCTCGAGGAACGTGGAGCTCTGGACCGGGAACGTCACGTCGACCTGGGCCGGCAGGTTGGCCGTGCCGCACGTGACGATGCTTGACCCGGGAACCGCCGTCCCCGAGTCGTTCGCGCCCATGATCGCGGTGATGCTGAACGGGTTCGCGGTCGTCGGGTCGAAGCGCTCCCGGGCATAGCCGGTCACCCGGACGACGTCGCCGACCGCGACGCCGTTGTCGGCGGATCCGGTGAAGACGAAGATCCCATCCGAGGTGGCGACGTCGCCGTCCCCGGCAGGATCCTGGAGATAGAAGCCCTGGACGCCGACGCCGTTGCCGCCCTCGAAGTCGCCGACGACGACGCCGGCGGTGGTCAAGTTGCCAGTGATGGCCGCGTTTGCGCCTGAACCCTGGATCGCGTACGTCGGGGTGTACGACTGCTCGCAGACGTTGACAGCCGTGAAGTTGATCGTGAAGTTGATCGTCATATTGTCCGGCGGATCGTTGGAATCCTGGTCCGTGACCTGACTTGCGACGATCGTGACGGTGCATGCGTCCGCATCGGAAAAGTCGCTGTCGGGGTTCAGCGTGAAGGTCGTCGGGCCACCAATGACGGCGGCCGTGTGGGCTCCGCTCAGCGAGCACGCGATGGTGAACCACGTCCCCGTGGTCGTGACCGGCTCGCTGAACGTGATCGTCACGTTCGTGTTGAACGCCGCCTGTGCGCCGTCGGCGGGGACGGTCGACGCGACGGTCGGCGCAAGCTCCGGGACGAAGCCGTGGGTGCCGAGCCCGTCGAAGGTGTCCACCGCAAAGCCATTCCACTCCGCGGCGGGATCGAAGGCATCGGTACCGGTCGGGTCGCCGGCCTCGATCGGCCCCTTTCGCCGAAGCGTGTTGTCGGCGGTGCTCGTCAGGCCCGATCCCCACTCCACTCCGGGGTCGAAGCCGATCTGACCGATGATGTCGAGGACACTGGTGCCCTTTCGGAGGACCACCGCGTCGTCGCCGTTGAACCAGCCCGAGCCGTTCGTCTGGTCGGCCTGGGCGAGAATCGCGGCGGCCGCCGAGGCCTGAGCGATGACGTAGACGTCGCCGTCCGCGACCGATCCGCTGAGGTTGATCGTCAGCAGGGCGGTCGAGTTGCCGTTGAAGAAAATCTGGACGTTGTAGCCACCGGTCGCGAGGTTCACAGCCGCGCCGGTGCCGTTGTAGATCTCGAGCGCCTTGTTGTTGCTTGAGCCTTCGATGTACTCCGAGATGAACAGATCGGTCGGGGCGGCGAGGACGGCCGGCGCGGCGGCCGCGGGGATGAGGCCGGACAGGATCAGCAGGGATCCGACGGTGGACAGCAGGGGGCGGCGGGCATGGCCCAATCGCACGATGGAACTCCTCCTCCTTCGCGCCAAGAGCCCGGCGCGTGCCCGAAGCCTACCCTTGCGACCACGCGACGGTTCGTTTCCGCGTTGCAGTCGCACCGACCGAAGGTATCGACGGCTCAGCGACCGTCCAGCATCGGGATCCGGATGCCGCGCTCGCGGGCAACGTCGATCGCCCGCTCGTAGCCGGCATCCACGTGGCGAACCACGCCCATCCCCGGGTCGCTCGTCAGGACCCGCTCCAGCTTCCGCGCCGCAAGCTCCGTGCCATCGGCCACCACGACCATCCCCGCGTGCTGCGAGTACCCGATCCCGGTCCCGCCGCCGTGGTGGATTGAAACCCACGTCGCGCCGGCGGCGGTATTGACCAGGGCGTTGAGGAGGGGCCAGTCGGCGACTGCGTCGGAGCCGTCGGCCATCGCCTCGGTCTCGCGGTTCGGTGAGGCGACCGAGCCCGCGTCAAGGTGATCCCGCCCGATGACGATCGGGGCCGACACCTCGCCGTCGGCGACGAGCCGGTTGAACGCGAGCCCCGCTTTCGCCCGCTCCCCGTAGCCGAGCCAGCAGATTCGGGCCGGCAACCCCTGGAACGGGACCTTCTCCTTCGCCAGGGTCAGCCAGCGGCGGAGGCCCTCGTCCTCGGGGAAGAGCTCCAGGATCGCCGCGTCGGTCCGGGCGATGTCGGCCGGGTCGCCGCTCAGGGCGGCCCAGCGGAACGGCCCGCGCCCCTCGCAGAACTGGGGTCGGATGAAGGCCGGCACGAAACCCGGGTAGTCGAATGCGTTGGCGACGCCTGCCGTCTGGGCCTGAGCCCGGAGGTTGTTGCCGTAGTCGAACACGACTGCGCCGGCATCCTTGAACGCGAGCATCGCCCGGACGTGATCGGCCATCGCGGCCATGGACCGGCGGACGTACTCGTCCGGCTGCGTCCGCCGGAGCGACGCTGCGTCCTCGAGCGAGATCTCGGCCGGCACGTAGCCGACGAGCGCGTCGTGGGCGGATGTCTGGTCGGTCACCACGTCGAACCGCTCGCCCGCCCGCGCCCACGCGGGCTCGATCTCGGCGGCATTGCCGATCAGGGCGATCGACTCGGCCCGGCCTGCCGCCGCCGCCTCGCGCGCCCAGGCGAGTGCCTCCGCGGGGTCGCTCGAGACCCGGTCGACGTAGCCGATGTCGAGTCGGCGCCGGGCGCGCGTCTCGTCGACCTCGATCGCGAGACAGACACCCTCGTTCATCGTCACCGCCAGGGGCTGGGCGCCGCCCATTCCGCCGAGGCCGGCCGTCAGGACGACGCGTCCTGCCAGCGAACCGCCGAAGTGCTGGCGTGCCAGCTCGGCGAACGTCTCGAACGTGCCCTGGAGGATCCCCTGCGTCCCGATGTAGATCCACGACCCGGCGGTCATCTGCCCGTACATCATCAGGCCCCTGGCCTCGAGGTCGCGGAACACGTCCCACGTCGCCCACTTCCCGACGAGGTTCGAGTTCGCGATCAGCACCCGCGGTGCCCATTCGTGGGTCCGGAAGACTGCCACGGGCTTGCCGGACTGGACGAGGAGCGTCTCGTCGTCCGCCAGGGCGCGGAGCTCGCGGACGATCGCGTCGAAGGCGTCCCAGCTCCGAGCCGCTCGGCCGGTCCCGCCGTAGACGACGAGCGCGTCGGGGTTCTCGGCGACCTCCGGATCGAGGTTGTTCATCAGCATCCGGAGGGCCGCCTCCTGCTGCCAGCCGCGGCAGGTCAGCTCGCTGCCGCGGGGCGCCCGGACGGGTCGAGGGCCGCTGGTCATCGCGGAATCGTAGCGGGTGTGCGGGACCCTCCGAGGGTCGATTCGGCGGCCGTCACCGACCTAGCCGCTCGGCAACGGCCTGGCCGATCCGGGCGGGCCCAACCGATGTCATCGACAGGATGACGTTGCCCTCGTTCAGGCGGGCGTGGTAGGTGAACGCACCGCCCTCGCACGAACCGACGTGGACGGTCAGGGCGCCGACCGGCGTCTCCGCTCGACGAATGACGCCGCCGGCCTGCCCGCATGCGCCCTCGTCGTAGGTCTCCCGCCACGAGCGGAACCAGTCGTCCTCGAGCGACGGGTCGCGCAGGTGGACGACATTGACGATCGCGAAGTCCGGTGCGTCCGGGGCGGCGTTGCGCAGGCGGTACAGGCCAGTCGCGATCGAATCGACCGCGGGATCCAGCGCCGGATCGGACGCGATTGTCGCGGTCGTGATCGGGTCGTAGGTCAGGCTGAAGATGTCGCTCGTCTCCGGCAGGACCTCGAACAGGTCCGGGTCGGCGACGGCGGTCGCGAGACCGGTGGACGGCGGGCTCGCGGGGTCCGGTCCGGACGAAGCGGAGGACGACGCGGCGGACGAACCGGGCGCGACCGACGACGGTCCGATCGATGGCGGGGGCGGCGATCCGCAGCCGGCGACGATGGACGCGACCGTCGCCCCGGCGAGGAAGGCGATGGCGTGACGCGGCGGACGCCTCAAGCTGGCAAACGCTCCGCGTCGACCTCGGGTCGCGTGAACGCCGACTCGTAGAACTGGAGCGGATTGCCCTCGGGATCCCAGAGGAAGCAGAACGAGCCGTATTCGGTCCGGACGACGTCCTCGTGGCGGACGCCCGACTTGTCGAGGCGCCCGATGGCGAGGGCCAGGTTGTCGACGATCAGCTCCGGGACGACGCCGCCCTTGCGATAGTCCTTCGGCTCCTTCGATGCGGTGCCACCCGAGATCAGTGACAGGCTCGTGCCCTGCGTCGCGTCGAAGCGCAGGAAGGTCCGGGTGCGGTAGAGGAGGCGGAGGCCGATCACGTCGCGGTAGAACGCGAGCTCGGCCTCGGGATCCTCGACGAAGATCAGGGCGCCGCGGACCTTGCTGACGTTGCCCAGGGCCTGGATCATCGACATGCCGTTCCCTCGTCGCGCTGGTGCCTGTCGATCGGACGGTACACCCACCGGTTCGGGGCCGAATCGCCGAGCTCGCTCATCCGAACTCGCGGCGCACGACCGGGAACCGCTCGTCATCGACCGCGAGCGCGAATCCTGCCTCGAGCCAGAACTCGGTGGTGGCCGCGCTCGTCGCGTCGGGCCGCGACCCGCGCTCCGGGTAGGCCTCGACCGCCGCGAACCCGCGCGCCGCGAGGTCGTCGCACACCGCCTGGATGAGCCGCTGGGCGTGGCCGTTGCCGCGCGCGGTGGCGGTGGTCGCAATGCACGTGATCACGGCCGGTAGCGGTGCGTCGGGCAGTTGCGGATACAGCTCGCGCAGGCGCTGCGCCCGCGGATACGCGGACAGGGGACCGAACTGCGCCCAGGCTACCGCGAGGTCATCGACGAGGGCGATCTTGGCGTAGCTGCCGAAGACGCCCAGACCGCGCCCCAGCAAAGCGAGTTTGCGCGGGACGTCGGTGCCGACGCTCGGACGGGCGGGTGGGGCGGGTGCGAACGGATTGACGATCGGCTCGTCGTCGTCATCGTCGCCGAACGGGTTGAAGGCCGGCCCGGCGGACCGGCTCGTCGGAGCGAACGGGTTGACCACGGGCTCGCCGCGGCTCGGCGCGAACGGGTTCTCGGCGGGTCCGGGGCGGGAAGCGGGCGGGGCCGCCGCGCCCGCCTCGAGCCAGGCGAGGCGGGCGGCCTTCGAGCCGCGGTCGGCATCCTCCCAGTAGTCGCACGAGCGATGGTCGAAGCCCGGATCGGCGCACGGCGGAATCAGGCCGAAGGTGGCGGCGTCGGTCACGTCCTCGATCCGGATCCGCATCGTCATCGATCGGCGACGAGGTGGACCAGCTGGCCGTCATGAACGAGGCGGGTCAAGGCGGCAAGATCGGGCCCGGGCTCGCGGTCGCCGCCTTGTCGCGCGACGTCGGCTCGGATTCGTTCATGCGCGCCGGCCACGCCGGCGCCGGGCACGACGGGCTCGGTCACCCCGCCCAGCGCCCCGTCCGCGGCGATCAGCTCGAGGCGCTGGTCGAGCGCCTCCGCTCCGACGAGCAGCTCGATGGCCACGATCCGCTCGACGTGCTCGAGGATGGTCCGAGCATGACGGGCGGCGATCGGTCCCATCGAGACGTGGTCTTCCTGGTTCGCGCTCGTCGGGATCGAGTCGACCGACGCCGGATGGGCGAGGACCTTGTTCTCCGAGGCGAGGGCGGCCGCGGTGTACTGGACGATCATCAGCCCCGAATCGAGGCCGCTCGACGAGGCCAGAAACGCGGGCAGGCCGCCGCTCAGGTGGGGATCGAGCAGGAGGGCGGTCCGCCGCTCGCTGATCGCGCCGAGCTCGGCGATCGCGATCTTCGCGAAGTCGAGGGCCAGCGCGACCGGCTCGCCGTGGAAGTTTCCGCCGCTGATCACCCGGCCGCCGCCCGTCGCGAGCGCGTCCTCGGACGCGACGCCGCCCTCCGGGAAGACGAGCGGGTTGTCGGTGGCGCTGTTCATCTCGATGTCGAGGACGCGCCGGAGGTGGTCGAGCGCATCGCGGACGGCGCCGTGGACCTGCGGCACGCAGCGCAGCGAGTACGGATCCTGGACCTTGTGGGCATGGGCGTGATGGCCGGTCTGGATCGTCGAATCGCGCAGGAGATGGCGGAGCTCCGCGGCGACTGCGATCTGGCCGGGATGCGGCCGGGCGAGTTGATACGCAGCCGAGAAGGCCACGTCCGTCCCGAGCAGCGCCTCGACGCTGAGCGCCGCCGCGACACTGGCCGTGGCCCCCAGCCGATCCGCATCCGCGAGCAGCAGCGCCCCGATCGCGGTCATGAGCTGGGTGCCGTTGAGCAGTGCCAGCCCTTCCTTGGCCTTGAGCGTCAGGGGCTCCAGCCCTGCCGCCCGGAGCGCGTCCGCCGCCGGCCACATCGCGCCCTGGAACTCCACCTCGCCGCGCCCGATCAGCGGCAACGCAAGGTGGGCGAGCGGGGCGAGGTCGCCCGACGCCCCGACCGAGCCCTGGGCCGGCACGACCGGGTGAATGCCGTGTGCAAGGAACGCGAGCAGGCGATCGACGAGCTCGGGCCGGCAGCCGCTGTGACCGAGGGCGAGGGTGTTCGCCCGGAGGAGGAGCATCGCCCGGACGATCTCGGTGTCGAGCGGCGCCCCGACGCCAGCCGCATGGCTGACGAGCAGGTTCACCTGGAGCCGCTCGGCGTCGGCCGGGGCGATGAACCGGGTCGCCAGCGCACCGAACCCGGTCGTCACCCCGTACACGACCTCGCCGGCGGCGACGAGCCGCTCGATCAGGTCGCGCGACTCCTGCATCCGCTCTCGGGCGGCGTCGTCGAGGAGTGCGCGGCGACCGTGGCGGGCGATCGCCTCGACGTCGCCGATGGTCAGGTCGGCCCCGGTCAGGATGATGGCGTCGGCTGGTTCGGTCACGATCCGAGGATAGTCGGCGCCGGACCGCCCGGTCCGGTCGGCGTGGGCTATGCTCCCGGCCGTGTTCGACTTCCTCAACGGACCCGTTCGCGAGCTCGTCACCCAGATCTACGACGCCGTGGGCTACGCAGGCGTCGTCCTGTGGGTCGCGATCGAGAGCGTGATCATCCCGATCCCCTCGGAGCTCGTCCTGCCGTTCGCGGGCTTCCTCGTTGGCGCCGGGACCTCGATCGAGCCGCTGACGGGGCGGCCCTGGTCGCTGCTGCTCGTGACCCTCGCGGGCACGATCGGATCGGTCCTCGGCGCGCTCATCGCGTACGCGATCGGCTACTTCGGGGGTCGCCCGTTGCTCGAACGCTGGGGCCGCTTCCTCCGGATCACCCCGGCTGATCTCGATCGGACCGACGCGTTCTTCGCCCGACACGGAACCAAGGCCGCGTTCTTTGGCCGGCTGATCCCGGTCGTCCGCTCGCTCGTCTCGTTCGCGGCCGGGATCGCCCGGATGCCGCTCCTGCCGTTCATCGCCTTCACGACGCTCGGCTCGCTGCCGTTCGTGTTTGTCCTTGTCTTCGCCGGCACCCAGCTCGGCGCGAACTGGGAGTCGATCGGCGACGTCCTCAAGCGCTTCGAGTACGCGATCCTGGCGGTCCTCGCCGTCGCGATCATCGGGTTCGTCTGGATCCGGATCATCCGGCCGCGGCGGCGCGCTCCGGGCTGACGGTCGACCCGGCCGGGTCCCTCAGTCGCGCTCGACCCGCTCGTCCGGCGTCCCACCCGACCGGAACGCCCGGTACAGCAGCAGGTCGTAGGCGATCTTCAGCCCGCCGGCGAGGAAGAACGGGATCGCGGTCAGCCCGCCGCTCGCGACCAGCGGCGCCGAGAGGATTGGCGAGAGGGCCGCTCCGGTCGTCCGGGCGATCCCGGTCACCCCGGCCGCTGCGGAGCGCTCGCCCGGCTCGACCACCGCCATCACGTACGACTGGCGGGTCGGGACGTCCATCTGGCTCAGGCTGAAGCGCAGGAGCAGGACCGCGACCGCGAGCCCCAGGTTCGGCATCAGGGGCACGAGGATCAGGAGCACGTTCGAGGGCAGGTGGGTGAAGACCATCGTGTTCACAAGCCCGAACCGGGCGGCGAACCGCGATGCCGAGAGCGACGACACCGCCGCCAGCAGGTTCGCCCCGAAGAAGATCGAGCCGAGGATCGCAGGCTCGACGCCGAACCGGAGGTGGAACCAGTAGGCCATCAGGCTCTGCGGGATGAAGCCCCCGCCGAACGCGTCGAGGGCGAACAGGGCCGAGAGCCGGGCGACGATCCCGCGCGACCGCTCGCCCAGGCCAAGCCGGCGCGCAATCCCGTCGTTGTCCGGCGGCAGGACCGCCGCCTCGACCTCTGCACCCACCCGCCAGAAGACCGTCGCCATCGCCAGCCCGACGAGGGCATACCCGATCACGATCGCGCGGTAGGCGTCCGCGTCGGCGAAACCGCGATCGAGCAGGGCCTGGCTGAGCAACCCCGCCGCCAGCGCCCCGACCGCAGTCGCGACATAGCCCGCGAGGTTGTACCAGGCGAACGTCGGCGTCCGGCGCGCGTCCGGCGTCGCCTGGCTCAGGGCCGCCTGCTCGACGGCGAGGAACGGCCCGACCTCGTTGCCGGTCGGACTGATCACCCCGATCGTCGCAGCCAGGATCAGGAGCGGCACCCAGGCCGTGGCCGCGAACACGAGGCCCGCGGCGGCCATCAGGAGGGACCCGACGACGAGGACCCGCCGCCGCCCGATGCGGTCCGCGTTCGTCGTCAGCCAGAGCGAGATCAGCGTGTCGCCGATCAAAGTCAGCGTCAGGATCGCCCCGATCGTCAGGGCATCGAGGCCAAGCGCGGCCAGGTACAGGACGAGGACGACCGCCAGGAACCCGTACCCGAACATCCGGAGGACGCGGGTGAGGAACAGGAGGCGCCCGCTCGTGTCGAGGCCGCGCAGGCTGGCCACGAGCCCGGCGTCGATCACGGGCGCGGGCGAAGGCACGGTCACGAGCGGAGTCTACGTGCGACGGCGGCAGTCGGATGCGAGAATGCGGGCGGAGGTGCGTTCGCCCGAATGACCACGACCCAGACGAGCCACGAGCCGAGCCCGGACGAAGCCGACCACGCCACCGCCGATGGCCACGACGACGGCCACGCCCACGGCGGCGAGGCGATCGGCCCGGTCGATGTCCGAGCCTGGGGCGCCCTCATCCTCGGGGTCGCGGCCGGCCTCGTCGTCGCCCTCTGTCTCGTGATCACGACCACGCTCCTGGCGACGCCCTCCGCCTGAGCCGCCCCCGTGACCGGACCCGCGCCCGGTCGGCCAGAACCCGCGCCCGGCGCCGACCCGCGGCGGCCGGCCGATCTCGGTACGCCTGGCCCTGGCCCTGCCCCGCGTCGGTATGCCTTGCAACGCGCCTGCAATGTTTGTGGTCGAACCTTCACTGCGCGGGCCTGATCCACCCGGGCGATTCGCCCGTACTCCTGTCGATCGCCATTCCCACCTTGGCCGCCTTGAGAGGTTGGCCGGTGATCGCGTCGACGCTGGGACGCCCAGTGACAGGAGAGCAACGTGAAATTCCGATCCATCGCCCTCACCGCGGCCGCGACCGTGGTGTTCGCGGCGTGCGGCAGCGGAGCGGCGACCAACGCCCCCGCCAGCACGACCCCCAGCGTCGCCCCGTCGACGGCGCCGAGCATGTCCATGGCCCCGACCGAGTCCACGGCGCCGAGCGACGGCACCGCCGTCGTCGTCGACAGCGCCGCCGCCGACCTGCGGACCAACCTGAACCTCGCCCTCGGCGAGCACATCATCTTCGCCTCGAAGGCGACCGGTGCGGCGCTCGACGGCCGCGCCGACGAATTCGCCGGGTATGGCGAGGTCCTCAATGCCAATGGCACCGACATCGGTGACATGATCGGCGCCGCCTACGGCCCCGAGGCAAAGGACGCCTTCAACAAGATCTGGAGCGCCCACAACGGCTTCTTCGTCGACTACACGACCGGCGTCGCGAAGAGCGACAAGGCCATGCAGGACAAGGCCGTCCAGGACCTGACCACGATCTACGTCCCCCAGTTCGCTGACCTGATCAGCGGCGCCACCGGCCTCCCCAAGGACGCCGTCACCTCGCTGACCACCGAGCACGTCCTCCAGACGAAGGCGATCGTCGACGCCCAGGCGAAGAAGGACTGGAAGGCGGCCTACGCAGCCATCCGGACGGCCTATGCCCACATGCAGATGATCGGCGACGCGATCGCCCCGGCCATTGCCACCAAGTTCCCGGACAAGTTCGCGGGCGACCCGTCCAACAAGGGCGTTGACCTTCGCGTCGGGCTCAACCAGCTTCTTCAGGAGCACCTCTACCTGGCGTCCGCCGCGACCGGCGCCGCGCTCGGTGGTCGGAACGACGAGTTCGCCGCCGCGGGCGATGCCCTCAACACCAACGGAACTGACCTCGGCGCGGCCATCGGCAGCGTCTACGGCGATGGCGCCAAGGATCAGTTCAACCAGATCTGGAGCGCCCACAACGGCTTCTTCGTCGACTACACGACCGGTGTCGCCACGAAGGACCAGGCCAAGATGGACAAGGCCGTCCAGGATCTGACCACCGTCTACCTGCCCCAGTTCGCCGAGTTCCTGGCCGGCGCCACGAAGCTCCCGAATGAGGCCCTGACGGCCCTGATCAAGGACCACGTCCTCACGACCAAGGCGATCGTCGACGCCCAGGGCGCCAAGGACTTCAAGGCTGCCGTGACGGCCGACCGGACCGCCGGTCAGCACATGCGGATGATCGGCGATCCGCTGGCCAAGGCCATCGTCGCCGCGATGCCCGACAAGTTCCGCTGATCGGCTCCATCCCTTCAGTTCTCCCGACGGGCGGGTGGTTCGCCACCCGCCCGTCCCTCATTCCTCAGAGGACGTGCACCATGAAGATCATCACCCTCGCCGCCACCGGTCTGCTGTTGTTGGCTCTCGTCGGCTGCTCCACCAGCGGCTCGGTGACGAACGCCCCCGCCGGCAACCCCTCGACCGGGCCGGCTGCCAGCTCGGCTGCCAGCTCGGCCGCGAGCGTCTCGCCGGCTGCCAGCTCGACCGCGAGCGGCTCGCCCGCGACAAGTGCCGGAGCGACCGACGCCACCGCCATCACCGTCAAGGACTTTGCTCTCGACCCGAAGGACGTCACTGTCCAGGGTGACGTCAGCCTCGCGGTGACGAATGCCGGTCCGACCATCCACAACGTCAAGATCAAGGACGCCGCCGGAACGGACCTGGGCGGGACGAAGGACCTCAAGTCCGGCGAGTCGGAGACGTTCACCGTCTCGATCCCGGCCGGGACGTACACCCTCTATTGCTCCCTGCCGGGCCACGAGAGCCTCGGCATCAAGGGCACACTAACCGTCACGAAGTAGCGGTGGCCGTTCGCGGCCCTCAACGATCATCGAAAGGCGCCTGGGCTCCGGCTCGGGCGCCTTCGGATTCCCCCAAGCGCGGTGAGGCGTGGAACATCGAGCGCCGACCCGGCGTCCCACGGGCGTCCGCACTGGCGCTTGGAGATTCCGCCCATGGCGATCACGACCCGCCCCGCACGCCCGCTTCGGCGAGCCGCCCTGCTCATCCTCGTCGTGCCCGTGGCCGCATTCGCCGGCCTCCTGGGCAGCGTCAGGCCGGTCGCCGCGTGCAGTTGCGCGATGCCGGGCTCGCTCAAGGAGAGCGCCACCGCCGAACAGGCGATTTTCAGCGGGACGGCCGGCGACCATCAGCCACGCGGCGTCCCCGTCCAGGTGGATCGCTGGTTCTGGGGCCAGGGCGCCGCCCCGGTCGTCTGGCTCACCGAGTCGAGCTTTGGAGATGGCGCGGCGTGCGGCACCAACCCGCCGGCCCAGGGTTCGCGCTGGCTGTGGATCGCCTGGCGACCCGGCAACAACGGCGACTTCGGGACCGGGCTGTGCTCCCCGGCCCACGATCTCGGAACGCCCGAGGGCCAGGCAGTGTTCGCGGAGGCGCTCGAAGTCTTCAACGGCGTGGCGCCACCGACGCCGGTCGAGGCCACCGAGACCGTCGACCCGGCAATCGCGCCCGATCCGGCAACCGCGCCCGATCCGGCGGCGGCGGCCCGCGATCAGGCGGCGGTCACGATCCTCGGCGGGCTGCTCCTCGGCTCGTTGGCCCTGTTCGGGGGTCTCGTCCTCATTGCTCGCCGTTCCCGGAACCGCACCGACCCCTCCGGCTAGGCCGGCGACCCTAGAACAATCCGACGACGTTGCCCTGGGCGTCGATGTCGATGTTCTCGCCGCCCGGCCTGGACGGAAGCCCGGGCATCGTCCGCATCTCGCCGACGAGCGGGGTGATGAAGCCGGCGCCGGCCGACAGGCGGATGTCCCGGATCGGAACGGTGAAGCCGCTCGGGGCGCCCTTCAGGTTCGCGTCGTGGCTGAGCGAGTACTGGGTCTTGGCCATGCACACCGGGAGATGGCCCATCCCGAGATCCTCGTAGAGCTTCAGCGCCTTCCGGGCCGCCGGGGCCAGCTCGATCCCGGCCGCGCCGTAGATCTTCGTGGCGATCGTCAGGATCTTCTCGCCCAGCGGCGCGTCGTCCGGGTACAGGAGCTGGAACTTCGCCTCGCCGCTCGATGCCGCGTCCCAGACCGCCTGGGCGAGCGGCGCCGCCCCGTCACCGCCCTCGACGAAGTGGGTCGCGACGACAGCATCACGGGCGCCGGCGGCAAGCGCGACCTGGCGGATCGCCTCGACCTCGGCCGAGGTGTCGGTGGGGAACGAGTTGATCGCGACGACCACCGGGACGCCGAAGATCCTTACGTTCTCGATCTGCTTGGCGAGGTTCGCGGCGCCGATCCGGACCGCCTCGACATTCTCCTTGAGCAGCGCCGGGTCGAGCGGCTTGCCGGCCACGATCCTGCCGACCCCGCCGTGCATCTTCAGCGCCCGGACCGTCGCGACGACGACCGCCGCATCGGGCTCGAGGCCGGACGCCCGGCACTTGATGTCGAAGAACTTCTCGGCGCCCATGTCGGCCCCGAAGCCGGCCTCGGTGCAGACGATCTCGTTCGTGGCGAGAGCGAGGCGATCGGCGATGATCGAGTTGTTGCCGTGGGCGATGTTGGCGAACGGCCCGCAGTGGACGAAGGCCGGACCGCCCTCGAGCGTCTGGAGCAGGTTCGGCTTGATGGCATCGGTCAGGAGAGCGGTCATCGAGCCTGCGACCTTGAGGTCCTCGGCCGTCACCGCGCTGCCGTCCTTGCGCGTCGCCATGACCATCCGGCCGAGCCGGGCGCGG
>JBKJOK010000269.1:0-10865 GCA_046595595.1 Candidatus Limnocylindrales bacterium | reverse complement strand
TCGGTGCCCTGGTCGCGCAGGAACTGCTCGATCTCCGAGATCAGGTCGTCGCCCGCCGGCAGGCGCTCCTCGTCGACCATCGCCTCGAGCCGCTCCACGTAGCCTCGGGTGTTGTCGTCGACCGATGTCGCCGTGTCGAGCCGGGTCCGAAGCTGGACTGCCTCCTCGCCCAACAGGCCCGGATCGAGCTCGAGGTCGAGATGGCGGGCGACCGCGCGGTGGAGGGCCAGCGCCGCCGGGGCATACGGCCCGCTGACGTAGTGCGGAACCTGGGCGAAGTAGCCGACCGCCTCGATCCCCGCCTCGGCCGCGCGCATCTCGAGCACGCTGACAAGGGCGCCGGGGACGCGCAAGAGGCCGGCCGGGCCGGGCCGGATGTCGCCCCGCAGCAGGCCCGGCGCCGAGGCCGTGCCCAGGATCGGGACCGGTCGGGTGTGAGGGACCGCCGCCGGGATCGCCCCGATCGTGATCCACTGCTCGACCCCGAGGGCGCGGGCCGCCTCGACGACGCCTTCGGCAAGGCGCCGCCAGCGGTAATCCGGCTCGGGCCCGGTCAGGACGAGGACGTCGCGCCCATCGACGCGGACGAGCACGATCTCGAAGTCCGGCCACGAGAGTTCCGCCAGCCGGCCGTCCTGGATCTCGAGGGTCGGTCGGCGGGCGCGGTAGTCGAAGAGGCGATCGGCGTCGAAGGTCACGACTGTTCGGCCGCCGGCGGAGATGAGCGCGGCGGCCGTCGTCGCGGCACTGCCGGCATCGACCCAGCCGTCGAGGGCGACGACCAGCGCCGGCCGGGTCAGGGTTCCGGGATCGTCGATCTGGAAGAGGGTCACTCCACAGGATAGGCATCCGGCCGATCCGTGCGAACCTGCGGCCGATCGCGCCGAGGTGGGTCAGCCCAAGGGCCGTCCTCGATGGGCGAGCAACGGGCCCATGGAATGAGACGGGCGGTTCATCCTGCGGGACGGCGCGGCACGGCGTGCCGTGGATGCGCGACCGTCAGCCGGCCGTTCGGAGGACGCGGCGCGACCCCCCATCCGAGGCGGGCACGCGATCGACCGGGCGGCGGCCGCCGACCACAGCGAGGGCTCGATGATTCGCACGACACCGTTCCACGACCGGACCAGCGCGGCCAATGTCGCTGGTCTCTGGGAGCACTGGTCGGGCTATCTCGTCGCCCAGAAATACCAGCTGTCCGAGAAGTTCGAGTACTTCGCGATCCGCAACAGCGCCGGCCTCTTCGATTCGTCACCGCTCTTCAAGTACCGGGTTCATGGCCCCGACGCGGAGGCGTTCCTGGCCGGCGTCCTCGCCCGTGACATCCGGACCTGCGCCGTCGGGCACGGCCAGTACACCGCGTGGCTCGACGACCGCGGCTTCGTCGTCGAGGACGGCGTGATCTTCCGGACCGCCGCCGACGCGTACCTGCTCACCTGCGCGGAGCCGAACCAGGCGTACTTCAGCGCCTTCATCGGCCGGCAGCGAGTGACGATCGAGGACGTCAGCGAGGCGTCCGCCGTCCTCTCGATCCAGGGCCCGAAGTCGCGCGAGATCCTGTCCTGCCTGACCCCGGCGGTGGCCGACCTGCCGTACTTCGGCCTGGCCTCGGCGACGATCGCCGGCGCCGACGTCACGATCTCGCGGACCGGCTACACCGGCGACCTCGGCTACGAACTGTGGATTCCGGCCGCACAGGCCGTGGCGGTCTGGGATGCCGTGGCCGACGCCTCGGCCGGGCGGGGCGTGATCCCGTTCGGGCTCGTCGCCCTGTACATGGCCCGGATCGAGGCCGGGCTCCTCCTGCTCGACGTCGACTTCGGCTCCAGCCGGTTTGCCTGGACCGACGCCAATCGCTCGACCCTCGTGGAGCTCGGCCTCGGCTGGATGGTCAAGGACCTCGCCGCCGACGATCGGAAGTTCATCGGCCGGGCCGCCCTCGAGCGTGAGCTTCGCGACAAGACTTCACGCTGGAAGCTGACCGGCCTGGTTCTCGACTGGCAGGACTACGATCGCCACTACGACGAGGCGGGCCTGATTCCGCCGAAGGACCACACCCCCGTGCAGGATGAGTACTACGTCTACGACGACGCCGGCACCCAGCTCGGCTACGCGACGAGCCTGATGTACTCGCCGATGCTCCAGCGCCACATCGCCCTCGCCCGGGTCCCGCTCGACCGGACGAAGCCGGGCTCGCGCGTCAAGCTCGAGCTGCCGGTCAACCATCGCTACGAGTACTTCGACGCCGCGGTCAGCCGGCTGCCGCTCTACAACCCCGATCGGAGGACTGCCTGATGGCGAAGTCGAAGAGCGCCGTCAACGGCACGAGCGGCACGATCGGGACGAATGGCACGGATCCGGCCACGAACCTCCCGGACCGCCGGGCCGCCGACCGGACCTACGACGCGATCGTCATCGGCGGTGGCCACAACGGCCTCGTCAACGGCGCCTACCTCGCCAAGAACGGACTGAAGACCCTGATCCTCGAGCGCCGTCATCTCGTCGGCGGAGCGGCGATCACCGAGGAGCTCCGGCCCGGCTTCTGGTTCACGACGTTCTCGTACGCCCTGAGCCTCCTCCGGCCCGACATCATCCACGACCTCGAGCTCGCGAAGCACGGCTTCATGCCCCTCCTCATGCCCTCCACGTTCGCTCCGAAGGA
Organism: Candidatus Limnocylindrales bacterium; assembly: GCA_046595595.1. Taxonomy (GTDB): domain Bacteria; phylum Chloroflexota; class Limnocylindria; order Limnocylindrales; family CSP1-4; genus CF-46. Next base: position 8,206 of record JBKJOK010000269.1, on the reverse strand, counting down.
GGACGGCGACTACCTCCTGCTCGGCCAGGACCACGGCGAGAACCTCCGCGAGATCGCCCGCCACAGCCCCCACGACGCGGACGCCTACGAGGCGTTCAACCACGACGTCCTCCAGGTCTGCCGGGCGATCAAGCCGCTCCTCGACCAGGTCCCGCCGGACATCTTCAGCAACGACCCCGAGGAGCTCGTCGCGCTGGCCTCGCTCGGCGCGCGCTTCCGCGGGATGGACAAGAAGGTCCTCCACGACGCGGTCCGCCTCCTGACGGGGTCCGCCGCCGACTTCCTCGACGACTACTTCGAGTCGGAGATCCTCAAGGGCTACCTCGCCTCGTCGTCGATCATCGGGACGAAGGTCGGGCCGTATTCGCAGGGATCGGGCCTCGTCCTGCTGTACCACATCCTCGGCGAGCACGACGGCGAGTTCGGGGCGTGGGCGTTCCACAAGCAGGGCAACGGCGGGTTCACGAAGGTCCTCGCCCGGGCGGCGCAGGCGTTCGGGGCGGAGATCGCCCTCGAGTCGCCGGTCGTGAACGTGATCACGAAGGAGGGCCGGGCGACGGGCGTCGCCCTCGCCGACGGGACGGAGTTCCACGCCCCCGTCGTCGTCTCGGCGCTCGACCCGCGCCGGACGTTCCTCGAGCTCGTCAATCCCCGCGAGCTGCCGACCGACCTCGTCGACGCGATCGAGCGGTTCCGCTTCCAGGGCACCTCCGCCAAGGTCAACTTCGCCCTCGACGGCGCCCCGCGTTTCCCGGCCCTCGGCGACCGGACCGATCAGTTCCGCGGCTTCACGAACATCGGCCCGTCGATGGAGTACCTGGAGCGGGCCTACGACGATGCGAAATACGGCTGGTACTCGAAGCGGCCGTACATCGACACCGCGATCCAGTCGACGATCGACCCGGACATGGCGCCACCCGGCAAGCACGTGATGAGCTGCTTCGTCCAGTACGCCCCGTACCACCTCCGCGAGAGCGACTGGGACACCGAGAAGGAGCGCTTCGGCGACACGGTCCAGGCGACGCTCGAGTCGTTCTTTCCGGGCTTCGGCGACCTCGTCCTCCAGCGCGAGATCCAGACCCCGCTCGACATCGAGCGGACCGTCGGACTGTCGGAGGGCAACATCTTCGCCGGCGAGTTCCTCGCGCCCCAGATGTTCCTGTTCCGGCCGGCCCCCGGCTGGTCGCAGTACCGGACGCCGATCGACGGCTACTACCAGTGCGGCTCCGGGACCCATCCCGGCGGCTGCGTGATGGGCGCACCGGGCAAGCTCGCTGCGGGCCAGATCCTGAAGGACCGGGCGCGTCACGGGGCTGCCAGCGCGGAGCGAGTCGCCGTCGGCGCCCGGGTCTGACGGTTGCGATCGGGATCGCCGCGGGCGGCATTCGAACGTACCCGCAGTCGGCGCTGTCTGTCGGGGCTTCGCCACCGTGGCCGTGGATCGCCGGCCTCGCGATCGTCACGATCGTCGCCGGCTACGTCATCAAGCGCGCCTTCGCCGATCTCTGACGTCGGACGTTCCGCCTGCCGTCAGGGCGCCGGTTCCAGGTCCTTGCGGAAGATGATCACCCGGTCCGTCTCGCGGAACCCGTGTCGTTGATAGAGGCCGAGGGCGCCGCTCGGGTTCTCGGTGTCGACCGACAGGGCGGCCTCGGTCATTCCCCGCTCCCGGAGCAGGCGCAGGTTGCGGGCGATCAGGGCGCTGGCGACGCCTCGGCCGCGCCAGTCACGGACCGTGAAGATCCCCTCGGTGTAGCCGCGCCGACGACCGAGCGTGGCGTTCTCGTCGGTGTCGATGTAGCCGAGCACGCCGCCGACGACCCGATCCCCGTCCCGGGCGACCTGCCAGACGTCGTTCTGGCCGCGGGTCGGGTGATCGACCATCCCCGCCAGCTGAACCTCGCTGAGGCGCGGCCAGCCCCGGTGGTCGTGCATCGCCTCGTCCATCGCCCGGACGACCTCCAGTCGCTCCGCGAACGTCACGGGACGGGTCGTGAGCCCGGCCGGCAGCTCGATGTCCGGGATGTCGTCGAGGGTCCGTGTCATCTCGACCATGAACCGCAGGCGGCGGTAGCCGTGAGGCTCGAGGAGGGCGATCGTGGCCCGGTTGCTGGCGAGGACCCAGCTGTGGAACCCGGCCGTCGTTCCGGCCGGGTCCTCACGCGCCGAACGGACCTCGCCCAGACGCGTCTGGGCGCCCACCAGGAGCGCGCGACCGATGCCCCGGCCGCGCCAGTCCGGATCGACGTGGCCCGTGTGCATGAGAAGCACGCCCTCGTCGGGCGACCAGCCGAAGACGTGGGCCCGGGACCAGCCGACGACGACATCGTCGACCGCCGCGATCAGGGTCGTATCGGTCGGCTCGAGGCCGAGGCCGCGCAGGTCGGATTCGAGCGAGGCGACCGATACCTCCCAGCCGGTACCGTCGACGACCCGTGCGGCCTGGAAGACGCGGACCATGGCGGCGTAGTCGGCGTGCTCCCGCCAGGCCCGGATCTCGACGCCGGCCGGAGCGACCGACCGGGCGGCGGCCAGCGCGGCGGCGAGGGGCGGCTGGCGGGTGCCGAGCACCGGTCGCGAACCTCCTGGTCATCGTCTGAAGCGGCGCCCCCGCGCATCCGGGGAAGCGTCGCAGTCCGGTAGCCCGTTGGCTGTCGCGAACGAGACGCCCGGCAAGGCGATCGTCGGACAGCGGATCGCGCGTCAGCCGGCGAGCGGCGCCGTCGCGAACAGGTGGCTGAACTGCTTGCACCAGATCACGACGCTGGCGGCTCGCGACGGGTCGGCCAGGGCGCCTGCCGGCACGACGTAATTCTGGTTGCCGGTGTCCGCCTTGAGCCGCCCGAGCTCGATCGCCCCATCGGCGTAGCCGGCGGCATCGGGCGAAAGGTAGACGTAGAGATCGGGCCCGTTCCGGACGGCGAAGTCCTCGAGACGAACGACGAACGAGCCGGGAGCGGTCTCGATGAGCCGGGCCGTGCCGCGCCCGAAGTGGAACTCGTCGCTGCCATGGAACGACCCGGATCGGGCGAGGAGAGGCGCCGCGGTCGCCGATGGCGTCGCGGCCGGCGCGGAACGTCCCGGCTCGGGCGAGGCGCCGGCGGGGGCGCTGGGCGCGACGGAGGCCGGCGCCGATGGGGCTGCCACGACCGGTGGCGGCTCGTCGATCGATGCGCTCAGGACGAGGGGCGACGCCAGGTACCAGCCGATCGGCAGGACGATCGCGACGAGCGGCCCGAGGACGGCGGCACTCGCCCGCGGGTGGCGGCGAGCCCGACCGAGCCAACCACGGCGCCGCGCCAGGACCAGGAGCCCGACCGCGACGACGACGCTTCCGATCGCGACCGGCACCCGGAGCTCGTAGAGACCGCCGAGGGTCGCGGACCCGAGATCACCAAGCCATGTCATGGTGGAAGGATCGCCCGTCCGTGCGACGGTTCGATGACGCGGCGCCCGTCGCGTCCCGTCCGGTACCGTGGCGCCATGCCCGACGCCTCGACCGACGATCACGATCGCGACCGCGCCATCCTCGAGGCGGCTCTCGCCGGTCGCGGATCCTACGAACTCTTCGCCTGCGACCCGGCCCTGGCCGACACAGCGGCGTTCTGTGCCGCGTACGGGTTCGCGCCGGAGGACTCGGCCAACACGATCATCGTCGTCGGCAAGTCCGACCCGCCCGTCTACGCGGCATGCGTCGTCCTCTCGACCCATCGGCTGGACGTCAACCGGGTCGTGAAGCAGCGCTTCGGCAAGAAGGCGTCGTTCGCCTCGCCTGACGAGACCCGTGCCCTGACCGGGATGGAGATCGGCGGCGTGACCGCGTTCGGGCTGCCGGACGGCCTCCCGCTGTGGGTCGACGCGGCGGTCATGGGACGCGAACGGATCGTGCTCGGCGGCGGCAGCCGGAGCTGGAAGGTGATCGCCTCGCCCTCGATCCTGGGATCGCTGCCGAACGTCGAGGTCGTCGAGGGCCTCGCCGCCCCGCGACCGACCGACCCGACCTGACCCTGGAATCGAGAACGCCGCCCCTCCGAGGAGAGACGGCGTCGGTTCGTGATCCGGCGTCGGCCGGTCAGTCGGTCAGTCGGTCACGTAGTCACGGAGCTTGCGGCTGCGCGACGGGTGGCGGAGCTTGCGCAGGGCGCCGGCCTCGATCTGGCGGATGCGCTCGCGTGTCAGACCGATCTCACGACCGATCTCCTCGAGCGTCCGGGCGTGGCCGTCCTCAAGGCCGAAGCGCAAGCGCAGGACGCGTTGCTCCCGCCCATCCAGGCTTTCCAGGACCTTGGCGATCTGCTCGCGCATCATCACGTCCGCGACCGCCTGGTCCGGCGCGATGGCGTCGCGATCCTCGATGAGGTGTCCGAGTTCGGAGCCGTCGTCGTCGCCGATGGGCGTCTCCAGCGAGACGGTCTGGCGGGCGAACGACTGGATCTCCTCCACGCGCGTGGGGGTCATCGTCGCGTCATCCGTCGAGAGGACCGCGGCGATCTCTTCCGACGACGGATCCCGCCCGAGCGAGCTCGTCAGGTCGCGGGTGGCACGCGTGACGCGGGCCATCGTCTCCACCATGTGGACCGGGATGCGGATCGTCCGGGCCTGGTCGGCGAGACCACGCTGGACCGCCTGCCGGATCCACCACGTCGCGTACGTGGAGAACTTGAAGCCGCGCTCGTATTCGAACTTGTCCACGGCCCTGATGAGGCCGGCGTTGCCCTCCTGGATCAGGTCCAGCAGGCCCATCCCGCGGTTGGCGTACTTCTTCGCGACGGAGACGACAAGCCGCAGGTTCGCCGAGGTCAGGTGGTCACGGGACCGGCGACCCAACTCCACGAGCACGCCGGCGGCCTTGGTGCCCTCCGCGGCGCTCGGGTGATAGCCCATCGCCTGCAGCAACTCCACGTCGTGGCCGGATTCGATCCAGCGCTGGATGGCGGGCAGGGCCACGGCGTCGCGCGTCCAGGCCAACAGTCCGCGCATTGCCGGGTCGTCGACCACGACGGAGCGTCGCGGGCCCATGACCAGATGAGTCCAGTCGAGCAGGGTCACAAAGGATTCGGCATCGAGGCGCTCGTCGTAGGCGGCCCGCAGGCCCTCGGCACGGCTCATCAGCTGGCGCGCTTCTTCGTCCTCCGCGGCATCCCGAGCCGCGTCGAGGCCCACGTCGAGGCTGGGCATGAACAAATCCAGGGCGCCATCGTCCGCGAGCGCATCGAGGACCATCCGCTGGGATTCCGTCCCGAACGGCAGGGCGAACTGAGTCTTCGCGGTGCGCGTCTTCGATTCGGTCTGGTGGAGCGTCCACTCGCGCAGGCTCAGGACGGCCGTCCAGGGATTCGTCTGGATCTGGCGACCGAGTTCCATGCCCTTGGCGAGCACGACCTCTTCCTCCGCGGTGAGGAGTGGCACGCGGGCGATCTCGCGCAGGTACAGACGCATCGAGTCGTCCGTCTCGAGGGGCTCCTCGACGGCGACCGGCTCGTCCTCCTCGGCGGTTTCGACGGGGACCTTGGCAGCCGGGATCGCGCGAACGGTCGATCCGGCATGCGCGGCATGGGACTGGGTCTTCGTCGCCTCAAGTTCGGCCGTGGTCGGCTCATCGACGTGCTTGGTGGTGGGGGTATCGAGCTGGATCAACATGCCTCCGTGGCAGAGCCGCGCCCGGCCCGAACCGGGAGCTATGATCGGGGAGCGTTTCGAGCGACCCTGTGCGCGACCTCCGCCGACCGGACGCAGGGCGAGGCGTGTCAAGCTTTGACACGCCCGCGAGGACATATCCTACCTCGTGACGGGTATTTTGACAACCCCCTTGTCGATATCTACGCGCCCGTGGGGGCCCGGTTTTCGGTTGTCGCGTCGACAGCGCTGGCATGCGCAGATCCGGGGCGGCGGGTCGATCTCCGTTCCGGCATATCGCCCGCGACTTCCGAATACCGACCGCGTTGTCGGCATATAGCAGCGACAGCTCTGGTATGCGCAGACCTGGCCGCAGGTTCTTGGCATATAGCGGCCACAGCTCTGTAACGGGGACGATACGGGCGATGCCGGGGTCGCCACCCCTTCCCATTCCACTTAGTAGCAGTCAGGCCTCTATATGCCAGTTTCGGGTCAGGGCAGGAACGAGGGCTCCGCGCTGACGGTCGATCCGGAGGAGGGCGCGTCGGTCGGGCTGGGCGTTGGGGCGGTCTGCTCGGCCCAGAGGAACTCGCGGAGCGTCAGGCCACTCGCTCGGATCGTCGCCGCGCGTGCCCGGCCCACGTACCGGTAGTGCCACGGTTCGTAGGCGTAACAGGTGACCGCCGACTTGCCCTTGGGATAGGACATGACGAAGCCGTACTTCCAGGCGTTGGCGCTGAGCCATGCCCCGGCCTTGGATGTCCCCCAGTCCCGGGAATCCCACGGGGCCGATCCGCCATGGCTTCGGAAGTCGAGTGCGGTGCCCAACTGATGCTCGCTGTGGCCGGCCCGGGCGCTTTCCCGGCTGGCCTTCGCGTACCCGTCCACACGGACCCAGTAGGCGAAGGTCGAGCGCTGCGTGGCGTAGCTTCGATAGGCGGACTGGACGGCGAACCGGGCGCCGGCTGCCCGCGCGGCGATGGCCATCGCCTTGAGATCGGCGATGACTCGCCGGCGGACCATGAAGCCGCTCGCGAGGCCCGCAGCCACTGTCGATCGAAGGTCGGACGGCGCATGGGCAGCGGACAACCGATACGTCTGGTCCACGAGGGCGCGAGCCCAGTCGGAGGTGGCACGATGCATGGTCAAGGTATCCGCGATCCGGCACGGCGGCAGCGTCGAGGCAGCAGATGAAGTCGCGGTCAAGCCGGTCGCCAGGGCGACCAGCAGCAGGAGCGCGACGAGGCGCGATCGTCGATCCGAGGGGCGCGGCATGCGCATACGGTGCCCTATCGCGGCGAGCCGCGCCACTCCCCGTTCGTACCGGCGAGGCCGGGCCGTCCGGCCTTGATGCGCTATCATCTCGGCCGCTCCACTGGCGAGTGGCCAAGCGGTAAGGCGCCTGACTCTGGATCAGGAGATCGAAGGTTCGAATCCTTCCTCGCCAGCCAAACCACAACATCTAGGGTCCTCGGCAGACTGAACCACCAGATGTTGCGGTTCTGAGCTTGATCGGCGGTCGCGCCGAGAAGGCTCAGTAATGCGTAGTTCGCCTGACTCTACCCCGGTTTGTTCGCCTGACTCTTTGGGCCCATCCGGCGGTTCGCTTGATTCTTTGGGCCCCATTCCGATCGGGCTGGGCGCCGCGGTCGACCTGTTCTGCGCCGCCAAGGCGGCCGAGGGCGCGTCGCCCCGGACCGTCGAGTGGTACCGGATGATCCTCATCCGGGCCGTTCGCCGGTTCGGCGAGGCCAGGCCGGTCGACGCCATCCCGGCGGCCGAGCTGCGCGCCTGGCTCCTCGAGCTGCGGGCCACGCTCGCGCCCGAGTCGATCGCCGGCTACGTCCGCGGTCTGAAGGCCTTCGGCAACTGGTGCGCCGCCGAGGAGCTCGCCGCGGCGAGTGGCTTCCGCGGGCTGCGCCGACCGAAGGTGCCGCACCGGCTCATTGCCCCGTTCTCTGACCCTGAGCTGCGGAGTCTCCTCGCTCTCGCCGATGAGCGGGAGCGGGCACTGGCGCTTGTCCTGCTCGACACCGGGCTCCGATTGTCCGAGCTCGCCTCGCTGCGGGTCGGCGATGTCCGTCCCGACGGGACCCTGCATGTCATGGGCAAGGGCGCCAAGGAACGCATCGTGCCGATCGGAGCGAGTGCCCGGCGGGCGCTCGTCCGCTATCTCGCGACCCGGACGGCCGTCAGCGCTGGCGACCCACTCTTTTGCGGGCGCTGGGGGCCGGCCCTGACGGCGCGCGGGATCCAGCTCGCGATCGCCCGCCTCGGGCGACGGGCGGCGATCGGCACCCGCTGCAGCCCGCACACGTTCCGCCACACGTTCGCGCGAGGCTATCTCGTCAACGGCGGCGACGTGTTCAGCCTCCAGCAGATCCTCGGCCATGCGACGCTCGATATGGTCCGCCGCTACGTGAGTCTGTCCGAGGCCGATCTCGTAGCCCGGCACCGGACAGCCTCGCCGGCGGACCGGCTGGTCGGGCTGAGGGGGTAGCCGAACGTCATTCACAACCTCGCGGCGGCAGGGCGTTCGCACCGTCATCGGCCGACGGCCGGCCCTGTGTTACCGAACGAGACCGGAGCC
>JBKJOK010000245.1:0-5175 GCA_046595595.1 Candidatus Limnocylindrales bacterium | reverse complement strand
CGACCGCGCGTGACCGACCGCCCGAGGAGGCCCAGGAGGACACGTCGTTCGGGCGCGGCCTGCGGGTCCTCCTGACAATCGCGGATCGGGGCGAGATCCGGGCCGACGAGCTGAGCGTCCTGCTCGAGACCCCCGTCTCGACGGTCTATCGCTACCTGCGAACGTTGGCGGACTTCGGCTTCGTCGATCGCCACGGCGCCGGCTACCGGCTCGGGCCGCGCCTGATCATCGGCAGCGGCGCCAACGTCACCGCCGAGGAGCTGATCCGGACCGCCGACCCGGTCCTCCAGCTGCTCGCCGAGGAGACGGGCGAGACGGCGGTCATCGTCCGCCGGATCGGGATGTCGGCGGTCTGTCTCCACGAGGTTTCGTCGGCTCAGCCGCTCCGGGTCACGATCGCCCCGACCACCGTCCTGCCGCTGCCGAGCGGGGCATTCGGCAAGGCGCTCCTGGCCTTCGCCCCGGACGACGTGCTCGACGAGGTCATCGGCCAGGAGTCTGCGGCCAATCCATCGAATCTCGACCCGGACCGGTTGCGTGCGGAGCTAGCGGAGGTGGTGACCAGCGGGGTAGCCCGATCCGTGGGAGAGGTGATTTCCGGCTCGGTGGCGATCGCGGTTCCCATGTTTCGAGAGGACGGGATCGTGGCCGCGATCGGGGTCATCGGGCCGGAGTCGCGCTGTGGCCTCGCATGGCAAGCGCGTGTGGCGCGCCTGTTGCCAGGCGCAGCCAGCTCCGTGGTCGGCGCACTCGGAGCAGGACTTTCGTCGCTGGAGTCCCGACATCCGGAATAGAACCATCTCAGCATTTGACAATTCGAGTTCCGCGCCTATCCTCGCAGGCAATGCACGCCCTGCCACTCCTTGCCCCGGTCGCTGCCGACTACGCGTCGCGGCCGATCGCCGAGGCCTTCAACTGGCACGAAGCGGCGACCGGCCTGGGTGATGGCGAGTGGTATCTCGTCGCGTTCCGCTCGATCCGCAAGGAGAGCGCTGACGAGGTCCGGCTCAGCGAGTTCGACGAACGGGCCCACCTCGAGGCGTCCGCCGCACATGGCTTCGTCCACTACTTCAAGGGTCCCGCCGCGTCAGACGGCGCGTGCCTGTCGTTCTGCCTGTGGCAGACTCGGGCGGACGCCCGGGCCGCCGCCGGCCGACCCGATCACGTCCGCGCCGTGAGCCTGATCGACGAGATGTACGAGCAGTACACCCTCGAGTTCCACCGGGTCACCCGCCACGCCGGCGGTGCCCTTTCGTTCGAGCCCTACGACCGGGTGGCGGCCACGGCCGTGCCCGTCGTGCCTGTCGTGGAGCTCGACGTCGTGGATCTCGCGATCGACGGCCCGTCGCCACTCCTGCCGAGCCAGCCCGCGATCTCGTTCTGAGCGGGCCTCCCGGCGAGTCGCCCGACGGGGCCCGGCCGGCGCTCGTGCCCGCCGTCAGGCGCATCCTGCCCGGCCTCGCCGCCGCAATCGGGGTCGCGCTCGTCGCCCGGTTCGCGACGACCTTCCTGCCCTCGGTCGTTTCCGAGGTCACGATCGCGATCCTCATCGGGTTGATTCTGGGTCGCCTGCCCGCTGCCCGCTCGGCCACGCTCGCCCCGGGCCTCAAGATTGCGGCCGAGCGGCTGCTCCGCCTCGGGATCGTGCTCCTCGGCGCGAAGCTCGGCATCGACCAGATCGCCGGGATCGGCCTGCCCGCGGCGGTCGTCATCGCGGTCACGATGGCGGCGGCGCTCGCCGTCGTCCTCGGGCTGTCGCGCGCCGCGGGCGTCGATGGACGGCTGGCCGTGCTGTTGGCCGTCGGGGCGGCGGTCTGCGGCAACTCGGCAGTCGTTGCGACATCGCCGGTGATCGGGGCCCGGCCGCGCGACACCGCCTATGCGGTCGCGACCGTGACCTTGTTCGGGACGATCGCGGTCTTCGCCTATCCGCTGATCGGCCACGCCGCCGGGTTCGGCGACGCGGTCTTCGGGCTGTGGGCCGGGATCGCCATCAACGACACGAGCCAGGTCGTCGCCGCCAGCTCCGCCTACTCGCCGGGCGCGTTCGAGGTCGCGACGGTCGTCAAGCTGATCCGGAATGCGCTGATGGCCCCACTCCTGCTCGGGATCGCCTGGACCTGGCACCGCCGGACCGGGCAGTCCGGCGACACGCGGGCCGGGCTCCGCCGGGCCGTGCCGCTGTTCGTGCTCGGGTTCCTCGCCCTGTCGGCGCTGCGCAGCGTCGGCGCGATCGACGCTCCACTCGCCGCGACCCTCGAGTCGGTCGCCCGGGCCCTGATCCTGGTGGCGCTGTCGGCGGTCGGACTGAACGTCCGGGTTGAGGACCTGCGCGCGGTCGGGCCGCGGCCGCTCCTGATCGGGCTCGGGGCCGCGCTGATCATCGGCGTCGCGACGATCCTTGCGATCACGAGTTTCGGCCTCGCGGACGGACTCGTCACCGGCCGTTGAGATCCGGGCCTTCGGATCCCTACCGGACCGGGCGCTCCACGCCAGACATCAGATTCCCGACGAACGAGCGTGGCTGAATCGCTCCAACGACCCGATGGCGCCCGCTGGGACATCGGCCCACGCTCACTCGTTCGGATTGATCCAGCCCACGAATCGGGCCCGGGTCCCGGCGCGGCGGGCACAGGGGCTGCGTCTCAGCCCGCCCCGTCCGTCGCCCGCGACCGATCCCGCCAGCCGAGTCGCGCGAAGGCAATGCCGCCGCCGACCGAGGTGACGACCAGGATCGTCGCATGGACGAGGAGAGCCAGGGCGAACGCCGAGTCGCCGGGCACCCCGATCGCCTTGCCGATCTCGACGGCGGCGAACTCGAACGTCCCGAGGTTCGACGGCCCGGCCGGGACCGCGCTCGCGAGCGCGACGCCGGAGGCGATCAGGGCAGCCTGTCCGATCGACAACTCGACCCCGATCGCCTGGCCGACAGCCGCAAAGGCGAGGACGGCCATCGTCCACGACGCGGCGCTGGTCGCCAGCGCTTCGGCCAGGGTCCGCGGCCGGCCGGCGACGGCCAGGCCGCCCTGGAGGCTGCGGGCGAGGTCGCGGACCCGCGGGTAGCGCTCGACGAGGGCGGCGATCCGATCCATCCCGGGCAGGCGATGGGCGACGATCCCGAGGGCCAGGACGATCAGGAGCAGGCCGGCGACCGCCGCGCCGACGAGGATCGCGTTGGCGACCACGCCGCGGACGCTGAGCACGAGGAGCGCGACCGAGGCGATGGCGACCACGGCGACGAGATCGACCACCCTCTCGACGACGACCGTGCCCAGAGCCGACGCCCGGCTGATCCCCTCGCGGTCGCCTAGGTAGTGGACCCGGATCAGCTCGCCGAGGCGGGCCGGCAGGACGTTGTTCGCGACATAGCCGATCAGCAGGTAGCCGAGCATCGACAGATAGCCGACGGCGGCGATCGGGCGGAGGAGGCGCTGCCAGCGGAACGCCCTGAAGACGAGGTCCAGGATCAGCAGGCCGGCGGCGAACGCGACCCAGCGCAGGTCGGCCTGGCGGAGCAGGTCGCCGGTCCGGGCAACGTCCACGCCGCGCAGGACGAACCACAGCGCAACGATCGAGATGACGCCGCCGCCGACGGCCCGGAGGACCGCCCCGCGGCTCACTGGCAGGACACCCGGCTCAGTCGGCCGGACGGGGCGGCTGCGTCGCGCGATCCGACTTGCGGGCGGTCAGCTGCGGGCTGCGTCGGAGCCGGAGGCGGTGGAGCAGATAGCGGGCGACGACCCGGAGCGTCGAGGTGCCATAGACGACGCTGCGCTTGAAACCGACCGAGCTGGCCTCCTCGAAGTACCGCGTCGGGACCCCGATCTCGCCGATCCGGCGACCCATCCCGGCCGCCACGACCTGGGCGATCAGCTCCTGGTCGAACACGAAGTCATTGCTGTTCAGCTCGTACGGGATCGTCTCGAGGAGGCGCCGGCTGTAGGCCCGCAGGCCCGTGTGGTACTCGGACAGCCGGAGGCCGAAGGCGAGGTTCTCGACGGTCGTCAGGAAGCGATTGGCGACGTACTTCCACCTGGGCATCCCGCCGGCCAGCGGATCGCCGAGGAACCGGCTGCCGAGCATCAGGTGCTTCTCGCCCGACAGGATCGGGGCGATCAGCTCGGGGATCCGGGTGGCGTCGTACTGGTAGTCGGGGTGGAGCATGACGACGACGTCGGCGCCGTGCTCGAGGGCCGCCGAGTAGCAGGTCTTCTGGTTGCCGCCGTAACCCAGGTTCTGCTGATGGATGATCACGTCCAGCCCGAGCTGGCGGGCAACGCCGACCGTCGCGTCGCGCGACACGTCATCGACGAGGATGATCCGGCCCACGATGTCATGGGGGATGTCGGCGTAGGTCCGCTCGAGCGTCTTCGCCGCGTTGTACGCGGGCATGACGATCACGACGTTCGGTCGAGTCGTGCCGGCGGGCGGGGCGGATCCGGCGTCGCCGGGGACGGCGACGTCGCTTGGGCGGTCCACGACGCGGAAGCCTACTCGATCGCAGACCATCGCCGTGCCGGCCCATCGTCCTCGTCATCGGTTCGACATGGTCCCGCCCGGTCGATGTGCAACCATGTCGCTGCCAGCAGCTCTCGGAGACACGATGTTCGAACGCCTCTTCGGCGGCCGGGAGATGGATCCCGCGACCGCCGAGCGCATCCCGCCCGGCCAGTACAAGACCGACAAGTTCCCCGTCCTTCACTACGGCTCCGTCCCGCGGACGGACCTCGCGACGTGGAACTTCAAGGTCTACGGCGAGGTCGACAACCCGTTCACGCTCACCTGGGACGAGTTCAAGGCTCTCCCTCGGAAGTCCATCCACACCGATATCCACTGCGTGACCCGCTGGACGAAGCTCGACACCGACTGGGAGGGCGTCCCCATCCAGGAGATCCTGAAGCTGGCCCAGGTCCGCCCGAACGCCACTCACGTCGTGTCGCACGCCGAGCAGGGCTACACCGCGAACGTCCCGCTGAGCGTTCTCGACGATGACGACGTCCTCCTCGCCGACACCTTCGGCGGCGAGCCGCTCGAGCTCGAGCACGGCTACCCGCTTCGGCTCGTGGTCCCGAAGAAGTACTTCTGGAAGAGCTCGAAGTGGATCCGCGGCCTCGAGTTCCTCGACCACGACCAGCTCGGCTTCTGGGAGCGCTACGGCTACCACAACGATGCCGA
>JBKJOK010000109.1:0-11312 GCA_046595595.1 Candidatus Limnocylindrales bacterium | reverse complement strand
TCCTCCGTGCCCTCGGTCGGCTTGCGGATCGGAGCAACCCGCTCGCGCGGCGGCCGGTACGGCGCACCCGACGGATCGTGGGACGCCGCTCCGTCCTGGCCCTCGCGGGGGTCGCTGCCCGCGATCGTCTCGAGGATCGCCGAGCGGTCCACCACGCCGACGAGCTGGCCGTCGTCCACGACCCGGATCGGGCGGTGCGAGCCGGCCGCGGCGTGGACGGCGGTCCGGATCACCGCGGTCGAGGGAAACTCCGGGCCGTCGGTCGGATCGGATTCGGTCGCAGGGCGCATCACCCAGCGCAGGGTCAGGACGTGACTCTTCGGGATGTCCCGCACGAAGTCCTCGACATATGCGTCGGCCGGGCGGGCAACGAGCTCCTCCGGCCGGCCGATCTGGACCACCTTCCCGGCGCGCATGATCATCACGTGGTCGCCGAGCTTGAGCGCCTCGGCGAGGTCGTGGGTGATGAACACCATCGTCTTGCGCAGATCGTGGTGGAGGCGGATCACCTCGTTCTGCATGTCCCGCCGGATCAGCGGGTCGAGGGCGCTGAACGGCTCGTCGAGGAGCATCACCTCGGGGTCGCCCGCGAGCGCCCGGGCCAGGCCGACCCGCTGCTGCTGCCCGCCCGAGAGCTGCTCGGGGTAGCGGTCGGCCATCCCCTCGAGCCCGACCAAGCCGAGCATCTCGCGCGCCCGCTCGAGGCGCCCGGCCCTGGGCTCGCCGCGGAGCTCGAGCCCGAACGCAATGTTGTCGAGGACGCGCCGGTGGGGGAGCAGGCCAAAGTTCTGGAAGACCATCGAGAAGCGCCGCCGGCGGAGCTCGCGGAGGCGCTGTTCGCTCGCCTTGCGGATGTCCTCGCCGTCGAGGTCGATCGATCCGAAGGTCGGCTCGATCAGGCGGGTCAGGCAGCGGACGAGGGTCGACTTGCCCGAGCCCGACAGGCCCATGACGACGAACACCTCGCCGGGCCGGACGTCGAAGGAGACGTCGCCGACGGCGATCGTGCCGCCGAGCCTCGCGACGCTGGCCTCGATCGACTCGGCGGTCGGGTTCGAGCCGGAGTCGCGGACGAGGCGCGCCTCGGCCGGTCCGAACACCTTCCACAGGTTGCGGACCGCGATCGTCGGACGATCGCCCGTCCCCGCGCTGGCAGGCTGGCCGGGACGCTGGATGACAGGCTCGGCAACGGTGGTCACGCAGCCTCCTCAGATGCGGGACGACGACGGCGATACGTGCGGGGACGGTACACCAAGCGGCGGTCCTCGGGACACCCTGGAAGCACGCGATCGCCAGCGTCGGCAGCGCGGCCGACGCCGATCGCCGACGCAGATCGCTCCCGCCGGTCCCCGGTCGGGCGGTACCATGTGCGGCCCGGGACCCCGCGCGGCGCTGCCGCCGGCCCGGTCCGCGCGTGAGGGTGTTCGGCGCGGCAACCAATGCAGGGCGGAGACGCGAGATGGCTTCGGTTCCGACGCGGGCACGCGTCGTCATCATCGGCGCCGGCATCGTCGGCAACAGCATGGCCTTCCACCTCGCCCGCCTCGGCTGGCGCGACATCGTCCTCGTGGAGAAGGGCATGCTGCCGAACCCCGGCGGCTCGACCGGCCACGCCTCGAACTTCATCTTCCTGACCGACCACAGCAAGGAGATGACGGCCCTGACGGTCGAGAGCGCGCGGCAGTACCAGGAGCTCGGGGTCTACGACGAAACCGGCGGCATCGAGGTCGCCAGGACGCCTGAGCGGATGGAGGAGCTGAAGCGCCGGATGGCGTCGTCGACGTCGTGGGGCATCGAGGGCACGCGCCTGCTCACGCCGGCCGAGGTCAAGGAGATGGTCCCGTTCATCAACGAGACCGTGATCCTGGGCGGCTTCTACTCGCCGAGCGTCGGGATCGTCGACTCGCTCCAGGCCGGGACCCTGATGCGCCAGAAGGCCCAGGAGCTCGGCGCCCTGACGATCGCGGCCAGCGTCGAGGTCACCGGGATCGATGTCGAGGACGGTCGCGTCCGGCGCGTCCACACCGACGCCGGGACGATCGAGGCGGAGGTCGTCGTCATCGCCTGCGGCGTATGGAGCCCGCGGATCGCGCGGATGGCCGGAGCGTCGATCCCGCTGACGCCGGCGGTCCACCAGATGATCGACATCGGCCCGGTCCCGATGTTCCAGGACACGACGAAGGAGGTCGGCTACCCGATCGTCCGCGACATGGACACGAACATGTACGAGCGGCAGCACGGGACCGGCTTCGAGATCGGCTCCTACGCCCACCGGGCGATCCTGATGGACGCCGACGACATCCCCTCGATCGCCGCCTCGGCCCTGTCGCCGACGATGCTGCCGTTCACCCAGGAGGACTTCGATCCCCAGCTCGAGGACTCCCTCGAACTGTTCCCGGAGATCGTCGGCGACGAGTCGGTGGGAGTGAAGCTGGCGATCAACGGCCTCCTGTCCCTGACCCCCGACGGCAACCCGATCATCGGCGAGACGCCCGAGGTCAAGGGGCTCTGGTCGGTCGCCGCCGTCTGGATCAAGGAGGCGCCCGGGGTCGCCAAGACCGTCGCCGAGTGGATGACGACCGGCGAGCCGGAGATCGATCCGCACGGATCCGACATCGCCCGCTTCCACGACCACCACAGGACCGCCCAGCACATCGCCGCCCGGACGACCGAGGGCTACAACAAGACCTACGGGATCGTCCACCCGATGGAGCAGTGGGCCTCGAACCGGCCCATCCGCCTCTCCCCCGCCTACGACCGCCAGGTCGCGCTGGGTGCGGTCTTCTTCGAGGCCGCCGGCTGGGAGCGCCCGTTCTGGTACGAGGCGAACCGGCCGTTGCTCGAGGCGTACGGCGACCGGGTCATGCCGCGCGCGGCCGAGTGGGAATCCCGCTGGTGGTCGCCGATCATCAACGCCGAGCACCTCGCGATGCGCGACCGGGTCGGCATCGTCGACCTGTCGGCATTCGTGATCTTCGACGTGACCGGGCCCGGCGCCTCCGCCGCGCTCGAGCGGCTGTGCGTCAACAAGGTCGACGTCGCCCCGGGCCGGACCGTCTACACGCCGCTCCTGAACGGGGCCGGCGGAATCCTCGCCGACCTCACGATCATGCGCCTCGCCCACGACCGGTTCCGCGTCGTCACGGGCGGCGGCATGGGGATGCGCGACAAGAAGCTGTTCACGGACCAGCTGCCGGACGACGGGTCCGCCCAGCTCCATGACGCGACGAACGAGTGGACGACGATCGGCCTGTGGGGCCCCCGTGCCCGCGACGTCCTCGCGTCTGTGACCGACGCCGACGTCAGCCACGCCGGCTTCCCGTTCCTCACCTCGAAGACCGTCGACATCGACGGCGTCCGGACGCTGGCGTCGCGGATCAGCTACGTCGGCGAGCTCGGCTGGGAGATCTACGTCCCGATCGAACAGGGTCTCCGCGTCTGGGACGCCCTCTGGGAGGCGGGGAAGCCGCACGGGATGGCGCCGGTCGGCATCGGTACGTATGCCGTGACGGCTCGAATCGAAAAGGGCTACCGGGCCCACGGCGCGGAGCTCGAACTCGACTTCGACCTCGTCGAGGCGGGAATGGCCCGGCCGTCGGTCAAGGACGCCGACTTCATCGGCAAGGCGGCGTACCTCCGTCGCCGCTCCGAGCCGCCAGCCGCGATCCTCTGCACGCTGACCGTGGACGACCCGACGTCAGCGTCGGGCGTCAAGCGCTACATGCTGGGCCGCGAGCCGATCCTGACCCGCGACGGGCAGCGCATCGTCGACGCGAAGGGACGGGGCTCGTACGTGACGAGCGCCGGTTCCGGGCCGTCGCTGGGCAAGCACCTGCTCATGGCGTACCTCCCGCCGAGCGAGGCCGTCGAGGGCAACAAGCTCCTCGTCGAGTACTTCGGCGAGCGCTACCCGGTGACCGTCGCCGTGGCCGGCGCGACCCCGCTGTTCGACCCCGAGAACGCCCGGATCCGGTCCTGATCCGCGTGATGAACATCCTCGTCTGCGTCAAGCGCGTCCCGGCCACCGGCGGCCGCATCGTCCTGACCGCGGACGGGTCGGAGATCGACGTCCGCTACCTGGGGTTCACCGTCAGCCCGCACGAGGAGTGCGCCGTCGAGGAGGCGGTCCGGATCGTGGAGGCGCACGGCGGCTCGAGCACGGTGCTGACGCTCGGGCCGGCCGCCGCGGAGGAGCAGCTCCGCGACGCGATGGCGATCGGCATCGATCGGGCGATCCTGCTCGAGACCGATGGGCGGGACTGGGACCCGATCGCCACGTCCAACGCCATCGTCGAGGCGATCCGCGCCCACGAGTCCGCCGGTGCGCCCTTCGACCTGATCCTCTGCGGGAACGAATCGGCCGACAGCGGCGGCTTCCAGGTCGGGATCCGAGTCGCGGCCGCCCTGGACCGGCCGTGCGTGACGGGCGTCAAGTCCCTCCAGCCCGGCGACGGCCGACTCGTGGCGCGACGCGAGTCCGTGGCGGGCGGCTGGGAGTCCTTCGAGGTCCCCCTCCCGGCCGTCGTCTCGGTCAAGGAGGGGATCAACCTGCCGCGCTATCCGTCGATCCCGGGGCGGCTGCGGGCCAAGAAGAAGGAGGTCGAGCGGTCGTCGCCGGCCTGGCACGCCGGCGGCCTCGAGAAGATCGTCCTCCGCCTGCCGAAGGAGGAGCTGACCGCAGCCGAGGTGATCGGTCGTGGCGCGGACGCCGCGCCTGCGGTCGTCGATCTGCTGACCCGGATCGGAGTGCTCGACGGATGACCGCCCCGATCCTCGTCCTCGTCGTGGTCACCGGGAGCATCCTGGAGCGGGCGTCGCTCGAGGCCCTCGCCCTTGCCCGTCGCCTCGCGGCCGACACCGGCGCCCCGCTCGAGGCAATGCTCATCGCGGACGAGGCGGCCGCCCGCGCCGCCGTGGCGACACTGACCGGTTCCGGCGCGACGACGGCGATCGTCGTCGACCACCCGGCCCTGACCGCCGATCATCCCGACGGCTGGGCGGCCGCGGTGGCCCAGGTCATTCAGCAGCGCGGACCGGCCGCCGTGATCGGCGCCGGGACGGAGCGCGGCAACGACCTGCTCGCGCGGGCGGCCGCCCGGATGAGTCTGCCGATGGCCGCCAACTGCGTGTCGGTCGAGGCCGGCGAGCGCTATCGCCTGGTCCGCCAGCGCTGGGCGGGCAGCCTCCTCGAGGAGTGCTGGCTCGACGCTCCGATCCGGCTGCTGACCATCGCTCCCAACACCGTGGCGATCGGCGAGCCCGATGGCGGGCCCGCCCCGGCGATCGAGACCGTGGCCGCGGAGCTGACCGACCGCGACCTCGCCCTGCACGTCACGAGCCGCGAGGCGCCGGAGCGCGGCCGCATCTCCCTCGCCGATGCCAGGGTCGTGATCGGTGGTGGGCGCGGCGTCGGCAGCGGCGAGGGATTCGCGGACCTCGAGGAGCTGGCCGGCCTGCTCGGCGGCGCCGTGGGCGGCTCGCGCGTCGTCACGAGTGCCGGCTGGCGGCCGCACGCCGACCAGATCGGCCAGACGGGCCTGCGGATCGCCCCGGACGTCTACATCGCCTGCGGCATCAGCGGCGCGATTCAGCACATCGTTGGCTGCAAGGCCGCGAAGCACATCCTCGCCATCAACACCGATGCGGACGCCCCGATCATGGGCGTGGCCGAGTACGCGGTGATCGGCGACCTCCATACAGTCGTCCCGGCGATCTCGGCCGAGATCCGGCGCCGCGGCGCGACCCGCGCCTGAGGGCGCGCGCCCGCGCCCGGCCCCGCGGACCGTCAGCTCGTCCGGCTCTCGTTCGCGGCCTGCCTGGCCGCCTGACGCACGAACCGCGATCGGCGACTGAAGCCGCGCCTCAGCCGCCGTCGAGGCGGTGCTTGGCCACGAACGCCGCGGCCTGGGCGCGCCGCTCGAGGTTCAGCTTCGCGAGGATCGAACTGACGTAGTTCTTGACCGTCTTGTCCGACAGGAAGATCTGGGTCGCGATCTCCTTGTTCGTCATCCCCTCGGCGACGAGAAGCAGGATCTTGCGTTCCTGGGGGGTCAGCCCGCTCAATTCGTCGTGGATCTCGCCGTTCGCGATCTGGCGGACCCGCTGGAGAACCCGCTCGGTCACCGCCGGATCGAGCAGCGATTCGCCCCGGCCCACCGCCTCGAGTGCCGACACGAGGTCGCGCGCCCGGATCTGCTTGAGGAGATAGCCGGCCGCGCCGGCAACGATCGCCGACAGGACCGCCTCGTCGTCGGGGAAGGAGGTCAGCATCACCACCCGCGTCGCGGGCAGCTCGGCCCGGATCTCGCGACAGGCCTCGACTCCGGAGCCGTCGGGCAGGCGGACGTCCATCACGACGATGTCCGGCTTGTGGCGGCGGGCCTGGTCGAGGGCTTCCTCGACGGTCCCGGCTTCGGCCACGACCTGGAAGTTCGGGCGACGGTCGAGGAGCGCCGCGAGACCCTGGCGGACGACCTCGTGATCGTCGACCACGAGCAGGCGCAGCGGCCGGGTCGCGGATCCCGGGGCGGCGGTGGGGCGGTCGTCGGTCATGAACGGGCTCCCGTGGACGGTGGCAGACTGAGAATGATCCGCGATCCGGCGCCGGCGGCGCTGTCGATGTCGAGCCGGCCGCCGATCGCCGCGGCCCGGGCATGCATGTTGCCGAGCCCATGGTGCCCTGCCACCGCGGTTCGGGTCGAGTCGAACCCGACGCCGTCGTCCGAGATCTCGAGGACCGGCCCATCGGGTGACTGCCTGAGCTCGATCCCGATGCGCCGGGCCCGTGCATGCCGGACCGCGTTGCTGAGCGCCTCGCGGACGAGGTGCAGGAGCTCGGCGCCCGCCTCGCGAGTCAGCCCGGGATCGGCGGCCGGGTCGAGGTCGACGTTGACTTCCATCAACCCGCCGTGGCGCAGCTCCTCGGCCAACGCGGCGAGCCCGGCGACGACCTGGCTGCCATCGACCGCTTCGGGCCGGAGGCCGTAGATGAAGTTCCGGATGTCACGGATCGAGAGGTTGATCGATTCGATCGCGGCATCGACCCGTGCCGCGGCGTCGTCGGGCGCCTCGGCCATCAGGTCGGGCACGTCCTCGAGCGACAGCCCGACCCCATACAGCGACTGGATGATTCCGTCGTGGAGGTCCCGTCCGATCCGGTCGCGCTCCTCGGCGACCGCGAGGCGCCGGACCTGGGCGTGGAGGCGGGCATTGTCCATCGCGATCCCGGCGTGGCGGGCGAAGAGCTCGACGAGGCGCTGGTCGTTGGCCGAGAACTCGTCCGCGCCGATCTTGTCGGTCAGGTAGAAGTTGCCGATCGAGACGCCCTTGGTCGCGATCGGCACACCGAGGAACGAGGTCATCGGGGGGTGGTTCGCCGGGAAGCCGGACGAGTCGGGATGGCCGGCGATCGACGGGATCCGGTACGCTCGGCCCTCGCGGATGATCAGCCCGAGAAGCCCGCGGCCCTCCGGCAGCGGCCCGATCGCACGGCGGGTCTCGGGGTCCATCCCGGACGTGATGAAGCGTTCGATCCGGCCATCCGGGCCGGCGATCCCGAGGGCCGCGTACGAAGCGCCGACGAGGTCGCGGACCCGATCGACGATCAGCTGGAGCACCTCATCGATGTCGCGCACACCGGCGATCGCGCGGGCCGCCTCGTCGACCGCCGTGAGCGCAATCGCATCCGGGGACGTGTCGGGCGCCGGCTGGCCGGTCTGGACGATCCGGGACGAGTCGAGCATTGACGGAGCCTAATCCTCCCGGCCCGCCTTCGTGACGTCCGGACCCCGCCCTGCGGGCCATCCAGCACCTACTGGTCGAGGGCTGGAGGGGCCAAGGTCCATCCATGACCCAGCAGCCGTCCAAGACGGCCCCTTCGTTCCTCGGCCCATCGGTCGGCGCCCATGCGCCTCCGCGCCGCGCCACGCGCGCCGACGACCTTCCGACCGGCCCGATCGTGTTCGGGACCGAGTTCGGGGTCGTCTCGACCGCAGCCGAGCGCGTCGCCATTCGCGTCGCAGCCGCAGCCGGGGTTCCGCTCGTCGTCGTCCACGCCATCGATCCCGGCCGGCTGCGCCTGCCCGGTGGCCGGTTCCGACTTCGAGTCGATCAGGCCAGGTCGGCCCGCGAGGCCGACGGCCAGGCAATCATCGAGCGCGTCCGGGCGGCAGGAGTGCGGGCCCACCTGCTGATCTGGGACGGCGATCCGGCGACCTGTGTCGTCGAGGCCGCCCGGGCCGAAGGCGCGTCGCGAATCGTCGTCGGCTCGCACGGTCGCGGCCGCCTCGGCCGGGCGATCGTCGGAAGCGTCTCGGCCGCCATCGCGGCCGAGTCCACGTGCCCGGTTGACATCGTCCGCGGCGACGCCGTCGAGGAGGACATCGTCACGGTCGTGCCCGTGCGCAGTCGCTCGTAGATCCTGGGCCTCGCCGCGCCGGCCCCGCGCGACGGATCGACGCCCGAGCCGGGCCGGCGCGCTGTTAGGATCGGCGGCCATGAACGATCGAGCGTGGGACTACGTGATCGTCGGCGGCGGCAGTGCCGGGAGCGCCCTTGCCAACCGCCTGTCGGCCGATCCGGGAACACGTGTCCTGGTCCTCGAGGCCGGCCGGTCGGACTGGCGGATCGACCCGTTCATCCACATGCCGGCGGCGCTGACGTTCCCGATCGGCAGCCGGTTCTACGACTGGCGCTACGAGTCGGAGCCCGAGCCGTTCATGAACGGTCGTCGGGTGTTCCACGCCCGGGGCAAGGTCCTCGGCGGGAGCAGCAGCATCAACGGGATGATCTTCCAGCGCGGCAACCCGCTCGACTTCGAGCGCTGGGCGGCGGATCCGGGGATGGAGACGTGGGACTACGCCCATTGCCTGCCGTACTTCAAGCGGATGGAGGACTGCACCGCCGCCGAGGCGGACGATCCGTGGCGCGGTCACGGCGGTCCGCTCGGGCTGGAGCGCGGGCCGGCGACCTCGCCGCTGTTCAAGGCCTGGTTCGAGGCGGCCCAGCAGGCCGGATACCCGCTCACGACCGACGTCAACGGCTATCGCCAGGAGGGCGTCGCCGCCTTCGATCGGAACATCCGGCGCGGTCGCCGGATCAGCGCGGCGCGGGCCTACCTCCACCCGGTGATGCGCCGCCGTCGCCGCAACCTCAAGGTCCGGACGTCCACGCTCGTGACGAAGATCCACTTCGAGGGGACGCGCGCGGTCGGCGTCGAGATCGAGCGGATGGGCGGCGGGACCGAGACGATCCGGGCGGGCGAGGTGATTCTCGCCGGCGGGGCGTTCAACACGCCCCAGCTCCTCCAGCTCTCGGGCGTCGGCGCGGCCGCTGACCTCGGCGCCCTCGGGATCCCGGTCGTCGCCGACCTGCCGGGTGTCGGCCAGCACCTCCAGGACCACCTCGAGGTCTACATCCAGTACGGCTCGAGCCAGCCGGTGTCGGCCCAGCCGTCGGCGACCGAGCTCTGGCGGCGGCCGTTCATCGGCGCCCAGTGGCTGTTCCTGCGGTCCGGGCCGGGCGCCACCAACCATTTCGAGGCCGGCGGCTTCGTCCGGTCCAACGACGACGTCGCCTACCCCAACTTGATGTTCCACTTCCTGCCCCTCGCGATCCGCTACGACGGCACGCCCGCGCCGAGCAAGCACGGCTACCAGGTCCATGTCGGGCCGATGTACTCCGACGCCCGCGGCTCGCTCCGGATCACCTCGACCGACCCGCACGTCCACCCGGCCATCCGGTTCAACTACCTCTCGACCGACCAGGATCGGCGGGAGTGGGTCGAGGCGATCCGGACGGCGCGCCGGATCCTCACCCAGCCCGCGTTCGACGCCTACTCGACCGGCGAGCTGTCACCGGGCGCCGCGGTCGAGACCGACGAGGAGATCCTGGACTGGGTGGCGAAGGACGCCGAGACCGCGCTCCACCCGTCGTGCACGGCCCGGATGGGGGTCGACGGACTGTCCGTCGTCGACCCCGTGACCATGCGCGTCCACGGCACCACCGGCCTGCGGGCGGTCGACGCCAGCGTCATGCCCTACGTCACGAACGGCAACATCTACGCCCCGGTGATGATGCTGGCCGAGAAGGCCGCCGACCTGATCGCTGCCAACACCCCGCTCCCGCCCGAGCCGATTCCGTTCTACCGCCACGGCATCTCACCACTCGAGGATCCGTCGCGGGCGTGATCGATCGTCGCGGGGCCGCAGCGGACAGGTTTCGACCAGACGACAGTCAGTGAAGTCGTAGGCGGAGAGAGCGACCAGGTTGCGCTCATCCGACGGTTCAGGCGGCGGATGAGGCCGATTCAGCCTCCACTGTGCTGGCGCATCGTCACGCCGGGCCGTGGCGCAGCGCGCGTCCGATCCGAGTAGCGGCACCCGCAACCTGTAGGCCGAGCGCCGCTTCAAGACCTGCCGCCGGAAAGCGGTACGACGGCCCATGGACGTGGATCGCCGCGACAGCCTCGCCGCTCGCGTCGGCGATCGCGGCCGCGACCGAGGAGATGTCCTCCGTGTACTCGCCCGCGGTCCAGGCATAGCCGTCGAGCTGAATCCGCTGGAGTCGTGCCCGTAGCGCATCGGGATCGGTCATGGTCCGCTCGGTGAACCGCTCGAGCGGGCCGGCCAGATACGCCTCGAGCTCGGCCCTTGGCCGGAGCGCGAGGACCGCGAGGCCCGACGAGACCGCATGGAGGGCGAGTCGCGCGCCGGTCCAGTCGCGGACGCCGACCGGGTTGTCGCTGTCCACCTGGTCGATGTAGTGGATCAGGTCGCCCTCGGCGACGGACAGGCCGGCGACCTCGCCGATCGATGCCGCCAGCTCGGTCAGGTGGGGCCGGGCGATGGCCACCAGCCCGCGCGCAGCCGCCTGGCCCGTCGCGAGGCTCTCGATCCGGGGCCCCATGCGGTAGCGAGTGTCGCCGGGGAGCTGCTCGACCGCCCCTTCGCGGGCCAGCGACGCGAGCATCCGGGCCGCGGTCGACTTGGGCAGGTCGACGCGCTCGGCGACGTCGGTGACCCCGATGGGGCCGTCGGTCAACGCTCCGAGCACCGCAAAAGCGCGTTCGATGGACTGGACTCTGGACACGCGACTC
This sequence comes from Candidatus Limnocylindrales bacterium, assembly GCA_046595595.1. GTDB lineage: Bacteria > Chloroflexota > Limnocylindria > Limnocylindrales > CSP1-4 > CF-46. Next base: position 217 of record JBKJOK010000109.1, on the reverse strand, counting down.
CCCGTCGACTAGATTCGGCCTCTGCGTTCCATCATACGGCACCGTTCCACGATGTGGAACCCTTCACGGTGAGATGATGGCGATCCTCAGCCGACAGACGGAGCCGGCGGTCAGGGAGCACCAGGCGTGGCCGACTACGAAGAGATCGACCTCTCAGCCCTCTCCGACGACGAGCTCGTCGAGCAGATGCACAACGACCTGTACGACGGCATGCGCG
>JBKJOK010000350.1:0-3340 GCA_046595595.1 Candidatus Limnocylindrales bacterium | reverse complement strand
TTGAGGGAGGAGCGTCGCGCATCCCCGGCGTCCTCGCGTCCACCTCGAAGGTCAGACCGCACCGCGACGGTGCGAGCAGGAGGAGGAGATCGTGGCGGGATCGGTCCAGGATCAGTCAGCCCGGGACGATGCGCACCTGCGCTCGCTCGGAATCAAGCCGGAGCTGAAGCGCAGCCTCGGTTTCCTGTCGAACTTCGCGGTCGCATTCAGCTACATCTCGGTCTCGACCGGGACGTTCACGGTCTTCGCCCTCGCGATCGGCTTCGCCGGCCCGATCTTCTTCTGGGCCTGGCCGCTGGTCATTCTGGGGCAGACATTCGTTGCCCTGAATTTTGCTGAGCTCGCCAGCCACTTCCCAGTTGCCGGCTCGATCTACCAGTGGTCAAAGCGCCTGTCGAACCGGACTCTCGGCTGGTTCACCGGCTGGATCTACTTCTGGGCGGGCGTCCTGACCACCACCGCCGTCGCGGTGACCGTGCCACTGGTCGTTGCCGGGATCAACGGCGACCCGGATTTCCTGGCGTCGAAGGATCCGCTCGGAATCACGAGCATGTATGCGTTCGTCGCCCTCGTGACGCTTGTCGTCACCACCGCCATCAACGCGTTCGGCGTGCGGCTGCTGTCGATCATCAACAACATCGGCGTCGCGACCGAGATCCTCGGGATGCTCGTGTTCGCCGTGATCCTCCTGTTCTTCTTCAACCACCAGAGCCCGTCGATCCTGTTCGACTCACGGGGTCTCGAGTCGTCGGCCAACGGCAACGTGTTCGCGATCTTCCTGATCGGCGCGTTCATCGCCCTGTTCGTCGTCTACGGGTTCGACACTGCCGGGACATTCGGCGAGGAGACCGTTGACCCGAGCCGCCAGGCGCCGCGCGGCATCCTGGCCGCGATCTGGCTGTCCGGGATCGTGGGCGCCATCTTCCTGCTCGCGATCATCCTGTCGTTCAAGGACATCGACGCCGCGATCGCCGAAGGCCAGGCCTTCGGGTTCCCGATCGCGACGACGATCACCGAGAACCTCAGCCAGGAGCTGGTCAGCGGGATCACCTTCGGCGAGCTCTACCTGTTCGTGATCCTGGCCTCGGTCTTCGTGTGCACGCTGGCCATCCAGGGCGCGACGACCCGCCTGATGTTCTCGATGGGTCGCGACCGGCGGCTCCCGCTCGGCGCGACGTGGGCCCACGTCAACCAGACGTTCAGGACCCCGACCAACGCGGCGATCGCGGTCGGGCTCCTGGCTGCCGTCCCGATCGTCCTGACCGGACCGCTCGGCGCGGCCACCCTCGCGATCGCCGCGACCGGGATGATCTATCTCAGCTACTTCCTCTGCAATCTCGGCGTGTTCGTGGCCCGGACCAAGGGCTGGCCGCGCCAGGGTGCGTGGTTCAAGCTCGGCAGCTGGGGCACGATCATCAATCTCGTGGCGCTCCTGTACGGCGGCTTCATGATCGTCAACATCGGCCTGTGGGTGGCGCCGAACCTGTTCGGCGACTTCGGGACGGATCTCCGAGGCCTGTCCAATCCGTTCATCAACACGTTCCTGAGCTGGGGCGGCAACGTCCTCGACGGTCTGCCGGCGATCCCCGTGTTCGAGGCTCTTGTCGGTCTGGTCGTCGGGGTCGGGGCGCTCTACTACCTCGTCGCCCAGCGCGGTCGCGCCGACGCGGTCGAGGCCGACTTCGCCACCGGCGAGGCGCTGATCAGCTGATCGAGCCACGGTCATCGCTGTTCGGGCGGCGCGTCGGGGATCCCGGCGCGCCGCCTCGTCATGTCGGAGGGCTGACCGGTGAGCGACAGCGACGAACCGCCGCTTCACGGCGAGCTGCGCGACCAGCTCGTGTCGGCCATGCAGCGCGTCCCGGAGCTGGCCGGCGCCGAACTGACCCTGACCGCCCTGAGCGGCGGAATCACGAACCGCAACTTCCTCGTGGTCGCCACCGGGCGGACGGATCGCTGGGTGATCCGGCTGGCCGGCAACGACACCCACCTGCTCGGCATCAGCCGCGAGGTCGAGCACGCCGCGACGGTCGCGGCGGCCGGCGTCGGGGTCGGCCCGGAGGTCACCGCGTTCATCCGGCCCGAGGGCTACCTCGTCACCCGCTTCATCGTCGGTTCGCCCGTGTCCGACGCGGCCGTTCACCAGGCGGCGACGCTTCGCCGGGTCGGCGAGTCGCTCCGCCGGATCCACGACGGCCCGCCGATCCCCGGGCTGTTCATCCCGTTCCGGATCGTCGAGGCGTATCGCGCCCTCGCGGCGGCGCGCGGCGTCCGGATCGTCCCGGAGTACGACCTGGCCCAGGCGTTCGCCCGGCGGATCGAGCTCGCCCTGCTCTCGAATCCGCTGGAGATGCGGCCCTGCCACAACGACCTGCTCAACGCGAATTTCATCGACGACGGGATCCGGATCCGGATCGTGGACTGGGAGTACGCCGGAATGGGCGACCCGTTCTTCGATCTCGGCAACTTCTCGGTGAACCACGACCTGACGCCCGACGAGGACGCCGAGGTCCTGCGCGCGTACGAGGGCGACGTCCGCCCGGACCGCCTCGCCCGCCTGACCCTGATGCGCACGATGTCCGACTTCCGCGAGGCGATGTGGGGCGTCCTCCAGCAGGGCATCAGCACGCTCGACGTCGACTTCGTCGCCTACGCCGGCGAGCACTTCGAGCGATTGCTCGGCAGCGCGACGACGCCGACATTCGAGCGTGCCCTGCGCGAGGCCGCCGGCTGAGCTGCGCCGCTTCGACGTGGCGGGCCGTTCGGCGCGAGCGTGCCTTGCCGGTAGGCTTCCCGGATGAGCAGTCGAGGTTCCACGGCGCGCCAGGTCGGGCTGCTGGCGGTCGTGTTCATCGCGACCCTCGCGCTCCTCGCCGGCGGCACGACCCTGCTCGGGCGCGGGAGCACGGGCAGCTCGGCATCACCCGGAGCCTCGGTCGCCGTCGCGGCCAGCCTGCCCGGATCACCGTCGGGCTCGCCGGGCTCGCCGGGGACTCCGCCCACCGCGAGCGGCTCGTCCGTCGGCCCGTCGATCGGGCCGGGCGCGTCCGGTGACGAGACCATCGTCCTGACCGGCGCCGGCGACATCGCCGACTGCTCCCTGGCCGGCGCCAACCAGACGTCGGACCTGCTCCTCGCCCAGCCCGGCGTGTTCTTCACCGCCGGCGACAACGCCTACGCCAACGGCAGCGCGACGGAATTCGCGGCCTGTTACGGGCCGAGATGGGGCCGCGTCCTCGACCGAACGATCCTGCCCGCGCCGGGCAACCACGACTGGAACACCGACAACGCCGCCGGCTACCGGGCGTACTTCGGGGCGACCGCGGCCGGGCCCGGCGGC
>JBKJOK010000123.1:0-1928 GCA_046595595.1 Candidatus Limnocylindrales bacterium | reverse complement strand
TCCTCCTGGTTGGCCGTCGACCTCTGGGCGGTCGACCGGGATGACTGAATGGAAGGTGCGTTCAGCGGACCGTGATGAATCCGCTGCCGAGATCGAGGCCCTGGTCCTTGCGGACGGCCTGGATCGCGGCGTCGAGGTGATCGAGGTACGGCTTGATCTCGGTGACGTAGCTGGTCCACTCGGCGGGCGGCGCCATCCGCTCCATGAGCGGCTCGAGGAGCGTCCGGATGCCCGCGATGTCGACGTAGCCGGACGAGATGTTGTCCGCCCCGACCCGACCGAGCAGCGCCTTGAAGCGGGCGTCATCGGCGAGCGAGGTCCCGGGCCCCGCCGAGAGAACGTCCTTGACGAACGCCGCGCCGTAGCCGATGACCGTGACGTCGGCGTTCGTGGCCCATGCGATCTCGGCCTTGTAGCCGGGCGGCATGTCCGCTGGCGCGGCTCCGGGCACGCCGCTCAGGTCGAGAATCGTGATCTTCGTCCCGTTGTGATCCTCGGTCCGGCTCGTGACCCCGGCCTGGCCGCCTCCGATCGCGATGAACGAGTTGATCGTGGCGAGGAGCCGATCCGCGGCCGCCGCATCGCGCGGCTTGATGACGAGTCCGCCGCCGATCGTGCCGTCGGCTGCCGACGAGATCACGACCGCCGAGTCTCCCCACCAGCCGATGACCGCGTCGAGCCCACCGATGAGGTTGAGGACCTGGTCCATCTGGTCGAACGCCGGCTTCGTCTCGGGCAGGGCTCGAAACTTGTCGGCGAGCGCCTTGAGGGTCGGCCCGAGGTCGTGCGCCTCGAAATACGCGATCGTCTTCGCCGGCAGGTGACCGAGGAGCTGGCTCGCCCGGTTCGCCGTGTCCGCGCCGATCGCCCACGAAGGCCCGGCCGAGGTCGCGACGATCGCGTCGTTCTCGAACCGGAGGGTTGTGGCCGCCCAGGCCGGGGCCAGGGCGAGGATCGTCTCGTCGATCTGGGTGCCGTCGAGGGTGCCCGGCGCGAGACCGCCCATCTGCTTGACCATCGACTCGAGCTGAGCCCGGGTCCGGATGACGGCAATGCCGACGTAGTCCTTGTCGACCGTCGCCAGGGCGGTCTTGATCTCGGCGTTCTGGGCGAGGGTCCCCGCGCCCTTCGAGTCGACCGCGACCTTCACATCCGGGGCGAACCCGGCGATCATCGCCGTGTCGGTGATCGCGACGGCGCCCTCGCTCTCGCTGCCGCCCGTGAACAGATCGGCGCCGGCGTACGTGCTCCGCGTGGTCAGGGTCGTTGCGGTCCGGGTCAACCAGGCGACGGCCTTCGCGCGATCCGAGACCGTCGCGATGGCGAGGCCGCTGTTGCCGCCCATCATGCCGACCGCCGAACCCGCGCCGATGCCGGTCGCGGATCCGCCCGACCCGACGGCGATCTGGCCCCCGAACCACGGCTCGATGTCGGCCGTCCAGGTCTGGCCGTCCTTCGACGCGGCGCGGACGAGCCGATCGAGGACGTCGTTGAGCTTCGGTTCGATCTGGCTCTGGTCCTTGAAGCCCGGGAAGACCGACAGGAACGCGGCGAGCTTCTGGCGCTGGTCGCCGGGCAGGTCGAGGCGGACCTCGCTGTACGAGGTCGTCGTGTCCGGCATCCAGCCGATCGCCGACGACGCAGCGGGCCGGGCGCCGGCGAGGCTGACGATCAGGTAGGACCCGACGGCGACGACCAGCACCCCGACGAGGGCGAGCAGCCAGCGGGCACGCGAGCGGCCGCGGACCGGCTGACCGGTCGCGCCGAACGTGCCGCTCTCGGCGGTCGGTTCGACCGACCCAACGCGGCTGGCGGGCAGGGTGCCGGCCGGCTCGAAAGCCGGCGGCGGAACGGCGTCCTCGCCGATGAGCGGATCGGGTGCGTGCTGGTCGGTCATGGCGCGAGTCTCCCCTTACCGCCGGCCCATC
>JBKJOK010000066.1:0-5455 GCA_046595595.1 Candidatus Limnocylindrales bacterium | reverse complement strand
GATGGACGCCGCTCGACAGGGCTATTACCGGTCCTTCGGCGGCTCGCCGGGTCTGGCGTGGCTGGCGGGCGAGTTCACCGTCGCCATGGAGGCCCGCGGCATCACCGCCCCGATCCGACAGCGCTTCTTCGTCGACAATCCGGCTCGAGCGTTCGCATTCGCATCCGTCGAGGAGGGTCGATGAGCCAGCCAACCGGCCGCCAGCCGCTATTGACGAGCGTCGTCGGGTCGCACGCCCATCCGGGCTGGTTCGCCCACGGGATCGCGGCCGCGGAGCGCGGGGAGTTCGGCCCGGCCGACCTCGCCGAGCTCCTCGACGACGGCGTGGACCTCGCCATCCGCGACCAGGAGCGGGCCGGGATCGACGTGATCAGCGACGGCGAGATGCGCCGGGCCGGCTTCTTCACCGCCGAGTTCTATCGCCACCTGACCGGTGTCCGGGCGCTGCCGCCCGACCGCCGGCTCGGAGTCGGTGCGCACGACGGGCTCCATCGGTTCGCCGTGGACGAGGCGATCGCCGCACCCGTCGGGCTCGGTGTGGTGACGGAGTTCCGGGCCGCTCGCTCCCGAACCGAGCGGCCACTCAAGGTCACGATCCCCGGTCCATACACCCTGTCGGGTCGCCTGAGCTACGGGCCGGGCGAGATCTATCCGACGCGCGTCGCTGCCGCCGAGGCCTTCGTCCCGATCCTCGCCGCCGAGCTGCGGGCCCTCGTCGAGGCCGGGGCGACGATCATCCAGGTCGACGAGCCGTCGCCGGCGATCCATCCGGACGCGCCGGCCGACTTCGTGGCCCTGTTCAACGCCGCGATCGCGCCCGCCGTCGGGCGCGTCCGGCTCGGCGCCCATCTGTGCTTCGGCAACTTCCTGAGCCGGCCGTTGGCGCCGCGCTCATACCGCCCGATCCTCGACGCCATGCTCGGATTCGCCGTCGATGAGCTCATCCTCGAGTTCGCCAATCGCGAGATGGCCGAGGTCGGGATCCTGCGCGAGATCAGCGACGCCGGCAGGGACGTCGCCGCGGGCGTGATCGACGTCAAGAACAGCCACGTCGAGACGGCCGACGAGGTCGCCGCCCGGATCGACGCGATCCTCGCGACCGGCGTGCCGCCCGAGCGCCTCGCCCTCGTCCCTGACTGCGGGTTCAGCCAGACCCCTCGCCACCTGACGACCGCCAAGCTCGGCGCGCTCGTCGCCGGTCGCGATCTCGTCCGCGGTCGTCCCGGGCCGGGCGCGGGCACCCCAACCCACTCCTGAGGAGGAACGCCGCGATGCAGGCCCACCACGTCACGATGCTCGGCACCGGGCTGATCGGCGACTTCTACACCGCGACCCTCCACGGCCAGCGCGGCCGCGACCACGTTCGGGTCGTCTTCTCGCGCTCCGAGTCGCGGGGCAAGGCGTTCATGGAGCGCTGGTCCATCCCGGAGCACACGACCGACATGAAGGCCGCGGTCGAGCACCCCGACACGGACGTCGTCGTCGTCGGGCTGCCGAACTACCTCCACGAGGAGGCGGTCGGGCTCGCCGCCGCGGCGGGCAAGGCCGTCCTGTGCACGAAGCCGCTCGGGCGGACGGCCGAGGAGGCCCGCCGGATGCTCGAGGTCGTCGAGAAGGCCGGCGTGTTCGGCGGCTATCTCGAGGATCTGTGCTACACGCCCAAGACCCTGAAGGCCGTGAAGTCGGTCGAGGGCGGGGCGATCGGCGACGTGACCTGGGTCCGCTCGCGCGAGACCCATCCCGGGCCGCACAGCGCCTGGTTCTGGGACGGCCGCCTGACCGGCGGCGGCGCGATCATCGACCTCGGCTGCCACTGCATCGAGATCATCCGGAACTTCGTCGGCAAGGGAAATCGGCCGGTCGAGGTGATGTGCACGACCGACACCCTCGTCCACCCGATCGACGACGAGGACAATGCGATCGCGCTGATCCGATTCGAGTCGGGCGCGATCGGCCAGTTCGAGGTGAGCTGGACGTTCCGCGGCGGGATGGACCTCCGCGACGAGGTCGCGGGGACGCACGGCACGATCTGGCTGAACCACTTCCTGCGAACCGGGTTCGAGATGTTCACCGCCGGCGGCGGTGAGGGCTACATCGCGGAGAAGGCCGAGACGAGCGCCGGCTGGCTGTTCCCGGTCGGCGACGAGGTGGCCGAGCTCGGGTATGTCGACATGTTCTCGGACATGTTCGACGCCCTCGAAGCGGGCCGGGCGCCGCGCGAGACGTTCTACGACGGCTACGTCGTGAACGCGGTCATGGACGCCTGCTATCGATCGGCGAAGTCCCGTGCCTGGGAGCCGGTCGAGCTGTTCGAGTGGCGCGGCGGCTCGACGGCGCGGATCGCGAAAACGCTCGAGACGTACGAGGGGCAGACGGTGATCAAGCGCGAGCTCCTGCCCGATGGCCGGACGAAGCTGATCCTCAAGAACCCCGCGACCGGCGACTTCACGGACGTGGTGGTCGCCGGGGCCTGATCAGCCGCACGTGCCGTCCGGGTTGAGGAACGGCGACGCACATGGCGTGTCGTTCTGCGGCGCGGGCGTCGGCATCGGCACCGCATCGGCCGGGGGTGTGCCGGGGATCGCCTGCCAGATGAGGCCGTCCGTATGATCATCGGCTTTGCCCGAGGCCCCGATCTCGGTCTGCCCGCCCGCGACCAGACCGCCGGGTCCCGCCGCGAATCGGTACAGGCCCCAGAGATCCTGGCCCGCGAACCCCCGGACAAAGACGCCGAGCGGCTGCCAGGTCCGTCCATCTGCCGACCACCAGGTTCCATTGGGCGAGAGCGCGTAGAGCCGGTCACCGTCGGACGCGAGGTGCACGTACAGCAGCGTCACCGGCGGATCGACGTCTCGCGGCGTCCAGTGGCCCCCGTCAGGCGAGCCCCAGTACTCCGTTCGGACGCTGATCGCACGAGTCGGGCCGTGACTTGACCCAGCCGCCAGGAGCCCGTCGCGCGCCACCATGGCCGGCCCGAGGCTGTGCGCTCCTTCTACGGTCGCCTCGATCCACGTCACACCATCGACCGACGTCCAGGCGACTCCCACCCCGTCGGGCCCGAGCAGCGAGTCGGGTTCGACCGTTCCGACCGGCCTGGTTCCCGTCGCGACGAGGCCGCGCAGTGTTGCGGCGATCGACACGTCGGCGTCAGCGAACATCGCCGATGTGACCGTGTCTACGGTCCATGTCAATCCGTCGGTCGATCGCCAGACGTTCGTGCCCGAGCCATCGCGCTGCCGCGTCCAGGCGAGTAGGCCGCCGGGTCCGGCGACGACCTCGACCCCTGGGTCGGCGACGAGGCCGAAGGTGTCGGTGTCGACGGGGAGGCGCCGCCAGTCGCGGCCGTTCGACGACGCCCAGAGACGCGTCCCGGGCGCGTTATCGCCGCCCGGCCGCCCGATCGCGATCAGCCCGTCCGGCACGACGACCAGCCGGTCGATGACCGAGTCCTTGAAGGTTCCTGTTTCGTCGGTGACCCTTGTCCATGGCTGCCCTGGAGCCGACGCCCAGACGATCGCCGTCCGCGTCACGTCAAGCTCGTATCCGGCAGCGACGAAGCCGTCGCCCACGGCGGCAATGTCCTGGATGAACTGGTTGCCCGGGCCAGCAAACGGCGCTCTGTCAGCGAGTGACCAGGTGACGGTCGTCCAGTCGCTGCGGACGACGGGCGGGATGGAGCGCGGAGCCAGGGTCGGCGCCGGGCCTGTCGCGTCGGCGCTCGCCGCCGATGTGCCCGGTGCGACCGGCGAGGCCGAGGTGTCCGGCGTTCCGACGGGTGCCAGGCCCCGCAGGCCGATGACAAGCGCGGCAACCAGCGTCGCCCCAATGGCGAGCCGTCCGAGCGCCGGCGAGGCGCGCCGCACCCTAATCGAGGGCTGCCGGGTGGCCAACTCATGGGCCGGCTCACGCAACGCCTCCGGGACACGACCAGCAGCTTCATCGGCCATCCAACGCGCCAGGCGCTTCTCGAGCTCGTCTTCTGTCATCGCACGGCGTCCTGATTGGACAGCGCGCGGCGCAGGGCGGCCGTCGCTCGATGGAGGCGCGACTTCGCCGTCCCGACCGGCAGCCCCAAGCGCTCCGCGATCTCGGCGATCGGGAGATCGGCGCCGTGGCGCAGGCTGAGCACGATCCGGTCGTCCGCGGACAAGGTACGGAACGCGCGTCCGATCTCGTCGCGATCGTCGGCGCGCCCGATCGGGTCGCCCGGATCGGGCCGGACGAGCGCGGGCAGGGCGGCCCACCATCGCCGCCGCCGCCGGAGGCGATCCCGACAGGTGTTGACGACGATCCGACCGAACCAGCGGTCGAACAGGGCCGGATCGCGGAGATCGTCGAGGCGGCGCCAGGCTGCGACGACGGCGTCGTGAGTGGCGTCCTCGGCCTCGTCGGGGTCGCCAAGGATGATCGTCGCCAGTCGATAGCTCGCCTTGATCCGGTCGGCGACGTGGGCGTCGAACATCTCCACGCGGTCGGCCGGCCGGTCGTGCATGTGCGCCGTCGCCTCCGTCGTCCCAAGGATTCGTGACATGACCATCCTGACCTACTGACGAACGACGGAGGCGATCGGTTCGTGCGCGACCGGTCGTCGCCCTACCGGGCCTGACGGCTCAGGCCGGTCAGGCGGACGCGAGCTCGGTCGGGTTCCCGGACGCCAGCCACTGGCCGATCGCATCGCGCGAGAAGAGCTCACCGACGACCATCGACGAGGCGCCGATGACGCCGGCCAGGCCGCCCAATGACGAGCGCTGGATGAGCAGGTCGCGAGTCGCGAGCGGCAGCGACCGGCGGTAGACGGTCTCGCGGATCGAGGCGAGCAGCAGGTCCGGGCTGTTGGCGACCCCGCCGCCGATCACGACGAGCGACGGGTTGAAGAAGTTCACGACGCTCGCGAGCATCGAGCCGACCCGCCGGCCGGCTGACTGGAGGAGCGCGACCGCGACCGGGTCGCCCGACGACGCCGCCCGCGCGACGTCCTGGGCCGTCACGCTCCCGCGCTGGTCGAGGGCCACCTGGAGGCGGGCCGACCGGCCATCCCGCGCTGCATCCTCGCCGGCCTGGCCCAGCGCCCCGCCGCCGGCCAGCGCCTCGAGGCAGCCGACGTTGCCGCAGCGGCAGATCACGGCCGGATCGTCGGTAACCTGGATGTGGCCGACGTCGCCGGCACTACCCTGCGCGCCGCGGTGGAGCCGGCCGCCGCTGATGATCCCGGCCCCGATACCCGTCCCGATCTTCACGACCACCACGTCGTCGTGGCCGGCCGCGACCCCCGACCGCCACTCGCCCAGGGCGAGGACGTTCACGTCGTTGTCGACCCAGACGGGGGCACCATGGCGGACGGCGAAGCGCTCCCGGATCCGATAGGCGTCCCAGCCGGGCATGATCGGGGGTGAGATCGGGCGGCCGGTGGCAAACTCCACCGGCCCGGGCACGGCGATCCCGATCCCCCACAATC
>JBKJOK010000321.1:0-1409 GCA_046595595.1 Candidatus Limnocylindrales bacterium | reverse complement strand
GCCACGCAGCGCTGGCGGCACGGCCTGGCCGAGGATGGCGAGATGCCGCGACCCGAGAAGGAGCCGCTCCCGTCGCCGGCCGGGCTGCGCGCCGCGTGGGCCGCAGAGTGGCCGGCCTCGAGCGATCGCGGGGCCGCGTGATGGGCTCGCTGATGGACCTGATCGCCGGGCACGAGAAGGAGATCCTCCTCGCGATCTCGGTCGAGGACTGGGCGGGATTGGACGATCGTTCCCGGTTCGATGCCCACCTCGCCCTCGGCGGCGGCCTCGACCCGACGTGGCTCGACCTGTTCTCGGAGGCCGTCCGCACGGTCACCGATCGCGACGGCCCGGCCGACTTCATCGACGCCCGGCGCGAGCTCGACGGACCCGATGATTTCGGCGACCGGGTGGTCGAACGGGTGGACCCGGCGTGGATCGGCGCGATCGCCCGTCTGTCCGATCAGCACGTCGACGCGATCGCCGGCAAGTGGGTGGACCTGATCGAGGAGGAGCTCGGATTCCTGCCGCGCGAGGAGAAGCCCTGGATTCGCCAGCTGGCGGCCGACGTCATCGCTTTCGCCCGGGCCGCGGACCGCTCGTCGGACGTCCTCTTCGCCTGGTCGCTCTGAGGGTGACGGCGACGACCCGGCGTCGGCTCTTCGCCTAGAATCCGAGCGCGGCCCAGGCCGGGCCGCCGGGCGCCTCGATCAGCTCGACCAGGACGCCATGGCCGGAGCGGGGGTGGAGGAACGCGACCGGGCCTTCCGCACCGCGGCGCGGGACCGTGTCGATCAGCTCGAGCCCGTCGAACTCGAGTCGGAGCAGGGTCTCGGCGAGATTCGCGACCTCGAAGCAGACATGGTGGAAGCCCTCGCCCTTGCTCGCCAGGAAGCGAGCCACCCCGGTGGTGTCGTCCGTCGGCTCGACGAGCTCGATCTTGGACTCGCCGACACCAAGGAACGCGATCCGGACCCGGTCCTGGGGGATGTCCATGATCGTCTCGAGCGGCAGCCCGAGCTGGTCGCGCCACAGCCCGAGCGCATCCTCGATCGAGCGAACGATGAGCGCGACGTGATGGATCTTGCCGAGGCGACGGATGCTCGGCGGGAGACGATCGACGGCGGCGGGCACGGTCAGCCTCCTCAGACGGTGATGAGCTCGCGATGGACGCCGAACGCGTCGCGCAGCCGATCGGAGATCTCGCCGACGGTGGCTCCGGCCTTGACGGCGTCGATCATCACGGGCAGCAGGTTGTCCGACCCGTGCGCCGCCCGCTCGAGGTGGGCCAGTGACTTCGCCCAGGATTGCGGGTCGCGCTCGGCGCGGACTCGCCGAACGCGCTCGATCTGGCGCCGCTCGCCGTCCGGGTCGATCGTCTGGATGGGCGCCTTCGCCTCCCCCGCCCCATCGTCGCGGAACTTGTTGAC
>JBKJOK010000043.1:0-2021 GCA_046595595.1 Candidatus Limnocylindrales bacterium | reverse complement strand
GCGTACCACCTCGCCGAGCGCGGCTGGACCGACATCGTTCTCGTCGATCGGGCCGAGCTGACCTCGGGCTCCACGTTCCACTCGGCGGGTCTCGTCGGCCAGCTCCGGGGCTCGGTGACCCTGACCACGATGATGATGTACGGCGCCGGCCTGTACCGTCGGCTGGCTTCGGAGACCGGCGTGGACCCGTCATGGCACGAGGTCGGGTCGCTCCGGCTGGCGTCGTCGGGGGCCCGGTTCGAGGAACTCCAGCGCCAGGCGAGCTGGGCCAAGACGTTCGGCCTGCCGCTCGAGCTGATCTCGGCCGCCGAGGCGCGCGATCGCTTTCCCCTGATGTCGACCGAGGGCGTCCTTGGCGCCGTCTGGCTCCCGACCGACGGCTGGCTCGACCCGTCGGGTCTGGCAATGGCCCTCGCCGCGGGCGCCCGCCAGAAGGGCGTGTCGATCCGGACCCACACGCGGGTCGTCGGGATCGGCGTGGAACGGGGGCGGGTCACCGGCGTCGACGTCGAACTTCGCGACGGCTCGCGCGAGTCGATCGCGGCCGACGTCGTCGTGAACGCCGGCGGGATGTTCGCGCCGGAGATCGGGCGGCTGGCCGGCGTCACCGTCCCGATCATCCCGATGGCCCACCAGTACCTGTTCACCGAGGCGCTCGAGGGCGTCCACCCCAGCCTGCCGCAGCTCCGCGACCCCGACCACCTCGTCTACTTCCGAGAAGAGGTCGGCGGGCTGTGCATGGGTGGCTACGAGCGCAACCCGGCTCCATGGTCGCTCGACGGCGTCCCGCCCGACTTCAACGGCAAGCTCCTCGCGCCGGACCTGCCGCGTTTCGAGGAGATCATGGCCGGCGCGATCACCCGCGTGCCGGCGATGGCCGATGCCCGGGTCAGCCGGATCATCAATGGGCCCGAGGGCTTCACCCCGGACAACGAGTTCATCCTCGGTGAGTCGGAGATCGGCGGGTTCTTCGTCGCCGCCGGATTCTCGGCCCACGGGATCGCCGGCGCCGGCGGGATCGGCCGCCAGGTGGCGAGCTGGATCGTGGACGGCCAGCCCGAGCTCGACCTCTGGAAGATGGACATCCGGCGCTTCGGGCCGGCCTATCGCTCGCGCGACTACACCCTCGCCCGTTCGATCGAGAACTACGCGACGTACTACGACATCCACTACCCGAACGAGGAGCGGGTCGCGGGCCGGCCGCTGCGGACCGCGCCGACGTACGAGCAGCTGACCGCGCTCGGTGCCGCGTTCGGGGAGAAGTCGGGCTGGGAGCGCCCGAACTGGTTCGAGTCGAACGCCGCTGCCGGCGACGAGGCGCTTCGCCCGCGCGGCTGGGCCGGCCGGCATTGGTCCCCCGCGATCGGGGTCGAGGCCCTCGCGACCCGAAACGCGGCCGCCTTGTTCGACGAGAGCTCGTTCGCCAAGCTCGAGGTGGCCGGCCCGGGCGCCTGCGCGTTCCTCGAGCGGATGTGCGCGAACCGGATCGACCGGCCCGTTGGCTCGATCGTCTACTCCCAGCTTCTCGACGCGCGGGGCGGGATCCAGGCGGACCTGACGGTGACCCGGCTCGCGGAGCAGGCGTTCATGCTCGTGACTGGGACCGCGTTCGGGAACCACGACGCGGCGTGGCTCCGCAGCCACCTCCCGACCGACGGCTCCGTCGCGCTCCGGGACGTGACGTCCGGGCGCGTCTGCTTCGGACTCTGGGGTCCGCGGGCCCGGGACATCCTCACGAGCGTCACGCGCGACGACTTCTCTGACGCGGGCTTCCCGTTCCTCACCGCCCGTGAGCTGAGCGTCGGGTCCGTGCCGGCCCTGGCGCTCCGCGTCACGTACGTCGGGGAGCTCGGCTGGGAGCTCTACGCCCCGACCGAGTACGGCCGGACGCTGTGGACGACGCTCTGGGAGGCGGGCCGCGAGCATGGGCTCGTCGCCGCCGGCTACCGGGCGATCGATTCGCTCCGACTCGAGAAGGGCTACCGCGCGTGGTCGAGCGACATCACGCCCGACGAGACGCC
>JBKJOK010000314.1:0-16110 GCA_046595595.1 Candidatus Limnocylindrales bacterium | reverse complement strand
CGAGGTCGCCGGCCCGCCGCGCCTCCCGGAGCCGGAGCTCGGTGACGAGGCCGCGCGCGGTCTCGTGGGCGGCGAGGTGCTCGCGTTCCGTGGCCGCGCGCGCGCCCATCTCGGCGGCGACCGCCGACGCCGCCTCCTCGGCGGCCTGGAGATCGGCCATCGCCCGGTCCGCCTCAGCCCGCTCGCGGGCGACCCGGGAGGCTGCCGCCCCCGCCACGCCGGCCGCCTCGTGCCAGCGGACGTGGGCCGCGGCCAGGAGCGCCGACGCCAGCTCCTCACCGGCCGACAACCGGGTGGACTGCTGCTCGGCCTGGGCCGCGAGCCGGCGGGCCTGGGGTCGGAGCTCGGCGACGATGTCCTCGACCCGAGCGAGGTTCGTCTCGGACTCGGCGAGCTGGTCCTCGGCCTTGCGCCGGCGGCGCTCGTGGCGACGGACCCCGGCCACCTCCTCGAAGAGCGGCCGCCGCTCCTCGGGGCGCAGGGCGAGGGCCTGGTCGACCATGCCCTGGCCGATGAACAGGAACGCGTTGTCGGCGAGGTGGGCGCCGTCGAGCAGGTCCACGAGGTCGCGCAGCCGGATCCGCTGCTTGTTCAGGAGATAGTCGTTCTCGCCGCTCCGATACAGGCGCCGGCCGAGCTCGAGGACGCTGAAGTCCACGGGCAGGAGCCCGTCGGAGTTGTCGAGGACGAGAGTCACGTCGGCCATGCCGAGGGCCTTGCGCTTCTCGGAGCCGGCGAAGATCACGTCCTCGGACTTGCGGCTGCGGAGGGCCCGGCCCTGCTCTCCGAGCGACCAGCGGAGCGCGTCGGCCAGGTTGCTCTTGCCCGACCCGTTCGGCCCGACGACCGCGCTGATCCCGGGTCCGAACTCGACGACGGTTCGCTCGGCGAACGACTTGAAGCCCTGGAGGCGGAGGGCGAGGAGGCGGGCGGGCGCGCTCATCCGTGGCGGTCCGCGGCGAGGTCGGCGGAGGCCCCTGCCGCGGGCCCTGCTGCGAGGCCTGCTGCGAGGCCTGCTGCCGGCCGATCGCCCCGACCGCCGTTCTCGGCCCGGAGCATCTCGATCGCCTGCGTGGCGGCGGCGGTCTCCGCGATCCGGCGCGATGGGCCGCTGCCGACACCCAGCGAGCGGCCGCCGACTCGGACCTCGACCTGGAACAGCTTCTCGTGATCCGGCCCCGTCGCGTCGACAACGAGGTACTCGGGCCGTGCCCCGGTCTGGCGCTGGGTGAACTCCTGGAGGCGGCTCTTCGGGCTCTTCAGGGTCGAGGCCGGGGTGTCCATCTCGATCTCGGGCCCGGCGAGAACGAGCAGCCAGTCACGGGTCGCGTCGTAGCCAAGGTCGAGGTACAGGGCGCCGGCAAGGGCCTCGAAAGCCGAGGCGAGGATCGACGGCCGACGCCGGCCGCCGCGCTGGGATTCTCCCTCACCGAGGAACAACGAGGTCCCGAGGTCGATCCGGTTGGCGATCCGGGCAAGGCCAACGGTCGACACGATCGCGGCCCGGCGGGCGCTCAGCATGCCCTCGTCATCGGCGGGATGGGCCGCGAACAGGGCTTCGGAGATCGCGAGGTTGACGACGGCGTCGCCGAGGAACTCGAGGCGCTCGTTGTGGCCGGCGGCCGCGTCGGGATTCTCGTGCAGCCAGCTGGTGTGGACGAGCGCCTGCTCGAGCAGGTCCGGGTCGCCGACGAGGAGGCCCAGCCGCTCGGCGAGCGCGGCGGCGGGTCGCACGATCGGCGGGTCGGGGCGGTCCTAGGTGGACCGCTCGTCGATGTAGTCGACGGCGTCCTGGACGGTCCGGATCTTCTCGGCGTCCTCGTCGGAGATCTCGGTGCCGAACTCCTCTTCGAGGGACATGATCAGTTCGACCAGGTCGAGCGAATCGGCGTTGAGGTCGTCGACGAAGGAGGCCTCGGGCTTGACCTCGTCCTCTTCGACGCCGAGCTGCTCGACAACGAGCTTCTTGAGGCGCTCGTACGTGGTGGACACTGGGAACTCCCTCCTCGGAGCTAGGAAGCCGACGACCGGTCGACCGTGTTGGAAATCCGCCCGAGAACGCCATTCATCAGGCGCCGCATCGGGTCTCCACTGTAGCTGCGGGATAGCTCGACCCACTCGGCGATCGCCACCCGGGCCGGCGTCGGCGAGTGTAGCACTTCACCGATGGCGCTACGGAGCAGTGCGCGGTCCATCGGGGCGAGGGTGCTGACCGGATACTGGGGCGCCGTCCGGCTGATCGTCGCGTCGATCGTGTCGCGGTGGGCGAGGACGTTGGCGACGAGGCTGCGGGCCAGCTCGGCGGCGCGCGCGTCGCCCTCGATCTCGGCCAGGTGGCGCTCGAGGATCGCGTCGGCGGTGCGCTGGCCGAACTCGGCCTCGAAGACCGCGGCGAGGGCCAGCCGGCGGCCGGCGCGGAGGGCCCGGATCCGATCCGAGCCGCCGTCAGCCTCCGACACCGTCGACGGTCACGACGACCGACTCGAGACGCAGGCCGAGGAGTCGCTCGATCGCCGCACAGACGGCGCCCGCGACCTCGTCGGCGAGGGCCACGAGGCCCTGGCCCGGCCGGGCAACGATCCAGACCCGGACCCGCACGGAGTCGTCGGTCACATGGGTGGTCACGGGTGCGCCGGCGAGGGCTGCCCGCCAGCGCGGACCGCCGCGCGAGACGCGGGCGACGCCCGGGATGCCGAGCGCGGCGAGGGTCACCATCTCGGCGATCACGCCGCGTCCGACGGTCAGCTCGGGGCCGCTCACGATGCGGGCTCGAGGGCGTCGTGGGGCGCGTCGGCACTGGCGCTTGCGTTTGCGCCGGCGTCGTCGGCGGCCCCGGCGGGACTCGGCGCGACGGGCGCCGCGACCGGCCGCAGGGCCTCGCCGATCAGTTCCGGGACGCGGGTCCGGGCCATCGTTGCCGCGACCCCGACTCCGTAGCCGATCATCCGCCGCTTCGCCCGGCCGTGGGTGATGATCACGGTGCCCTTGACCCCGAGCAGCGGCGAGCCGCCGACCCGCTCCCAGTCGAAGACCCGGCGGATCCGGCCGATGCCAGGCTTCAGGAACAGGTACGCGATCCGACCCCGCCACGTTCCCCGAAACTCGGCCCTGAACAGGTCGAAGATGTACGTCGAAAGGCCCTCGAAGAACTTGATCACGACGTTGCCGAGGACCGCGTCGCAGACGACGACGTCGGCCTCGTGCTTCGTGAGGTCCTTGCCCTCGATGTTGCCGACGAAGTGGAGATCGGTCTGGTCGAGGAGCTCGGTCGCCTGCTGGATCCGGAGGTCGCCCTTGCCCTTCTCCTCGCCGATCGACAGCAGGGCGACCCGCGGCGTCGCCACGCCGAGGACGCGCTGGCTGAAGATCGAGCCCATCGCCGCGTACTGAACGAGGTTTTCCGGGCTCGAATCCGGGTTGGCCCCGATGTCGAGCAGGACGAGCGTCCCGCCGTCGGTGATCAGCTGGACGGCGAGGGCCGGCCGATCGACCCCAGGCAGTCGGCCGAGGCGCAGGACGGCAGCGGCCATGCCGGCCCCGGTATGGCCCGCGGTCACGACGGCATCCGCTTCCCCGCGCTTCACGAGGTCGGTCGCGACGAGGATCGTCGAGTCCTTCTTCTCGCGCAGGGCCATGGCCGGGTGCTCGTGCATCTCGACGACCTCGGTCGCGTGGACGATCGAGACGTTCGATGGCAGGACGCCCGAGAGGCGCCGGATCGTCGGCTCGTCACCGACGAGGATCAGCCGGTCGCGCGGAAAGGCCCGGGCGTGGTCGAGCGAGCCGGGGACGATCTCGGAAGGGCCGTGGTCGCCGCCCATCACGTCGACCGCGATGGTCACCCCCCGGCCGTCATCGTGAGCCGTGCCGGCGGGCGACGGGATCGGGCGGTCGAGCGCGGCGACCACCTCAGGAGGCGGAGTCGGTCGCGGTCTGCTTGAGCTCGACGGCCTGGCGGCCCTGATACCAGCCGCAGTTCGGACAGACGTGATGCGGCAGCTTCTTCTCGTGGCAGTGCTCGCACTCCACGAGCTCCGGCACGCTCAGCGCCAGGTGCGCGCGGCGCTCGCCTTTGCGGGCATGCGAGACGCGTCGCTTGGGAACTCCCACGGTCCGTGGTCTCCTTCGATGTCAATGTTCGGGTGGGGCGGCCGGGATGTGGGACGCGCCGAGGTGCCCAGCCGGACTGGCAGGGCCGATGGAGGAGTGTACCGGAAGGGCGTCCCGCGCGCGAGCGCCGGACTCGGGCTGGGCGCGTGCCCCTGCGCCGAATCCGCGCCCGCGCGGGCCGAATGCATGCCCAGCGGGCGTTGCGCCGATCGAGCCACCTTGATCGGGTGCGCGCCCTGCCCTCCTCCGTCGCACTGTTCGCTCGTTAGTGTCCGCGTGGCGAGCGTATGGGGACTTTCGCGAGACACGCGCCGACGGGCCACGGGCCACGGGCCAACGGCCCGGCACGCGCCCCTCAGTCGACGACGAACCCGCGGAGTGCCTCGAGGCGCGGGTCGATGTCGTCGTCGGGGTGGTCGTGGTCGCCCTCGTCGAGCGGCAGCCCGCAGACGATGCACAGGCCCGGGCAATCCTCGCGGTCGAGCGGCGCGACCGGCTCGTTGAGCAGGATCGCGTCGCGGATCGCGGGCTCCAGGTCCAGCTCATGGTGGTCGGTCAGGACGATGACGCCGGTTTCCTCGTCCGCCTCGCTCAGCCTGGCCGCTTTGCCCGTCTTGAGATCGAGCGACGGCAGCGCCTCGTCCTGGATCTCGAAGGCCAGCGGCACGCTGATCGGTCGGAGGCAGCGGACGCACTCGGTCGCGAGCACGGTTGTGAAGGCGGCATCGACGAGGAGCCCGCGGTTGGTCCGTGACACGCGGACCCGACCAGAGATGGGGCCGGCCAGCTGGAAATCGTCGCCGCCATCGATCTCGACGCCGGCCACCGCGAAGTCTCGCGCGGCGCCGGTCCCGTCGCCCAGCAGGCCTGCGACGTTCCAGACCAACGGCGTGGCCCCGCCGGGTTCGCCCGATCGGCGACTTCCCGGGTCGCGCCCGGTCATCGCCGGACGGGCTGGGCCAGGTCCTTGTCCTCGACGTCGTCGTAGGCCCCGCCGTCGAGGCCGCCCTCGGGCTGGCCGTCGTCATCGTCGGCGCGCAGGTCGGTCCGCCGGCTGTCGAGCAGGTCGATCCCCTTCTTGATGCTCTGGAGCGTCTTGACGACGTCGCCCTCGAGCCCGACGAGAACGTTGACCGCGTAGTCGTCGGCGCCCCGCCGGACCTCCTCGGATTCGACCATGGCCTCGGCGATGATCCGCCGGCTCTCGGCATCGGCCTGCTGGGTGAGGCCGCGCTCGTCGATGAGGAAGGCCGCCTGCTCCTGGGCCTTGGCGACGATCCGCTCCGCCTCCTCCTGGGCCTTCTCGATGATCCGCTCGCCCTCGGAGTTGATCCGCTTGGCGGCCCGGACCTCCTCGGGCACGGCGACACGAAGCTCATCGATCAGCCCGAGGGCGGCGGCCTGATCGACGACGACGTTGTTCGTCAGGGGCAGGCGCTTGCCGTTGGCGATGATCGACTCGAGGCGCTCGACGAGGAAGATGATGTCGATCGGACTGCCCTCCGCTGGGTCGATCCGGACGATGGACGGCGACGCGCCCGCGACGCCCGCGTTGGGCCGGATTATCGCACGGCGCGACGATGGCGCGGCGTCGAAGGTTGGCCCGTCCGGTCCGTCACTCGACCACGTCCATCGACAGGAACCGCCGATCCGCGATGACCAGGAAGAGGATCCCCCAGGCGGAGATGATCCCGGCGACGACGACCAGCGAGAGCCGGATCGCCATCGCCGGCGGCTCCGCCGCGGCGAGGGCTACCGCATGGGTCTGGAATCCGAGTTCCGTCGTCAGCGTCCGGATGCTCGTCGTCAGGAACCCCTGCGGAACGCCCGCCAGGAACTCGCCCGGATGGAAGATCGGGAGGTTCGCGACGAACAGCTCGACGAGAGCGGCGATCAGGATCAGGAGGAGGGGAAGGGCGCCCGACCGGAGGACGACGGTGAGGGCGACCGCGAGCGCGATCAGGACCATCGTCGTCAGGACCTGGGCGGCGAGCCACAGGAGCGCCGAGAGCGGATCGATGGGCGTCGTGACCGGGGCCAGCTCGGCGCCGACGATCCGCAGGCCCAGGCCGAGCACGATGCCGATCAGGGCCAGGATCGCGAACAGCCCGACGCTGATCGCGAACAAGCTGACCAGCCGGGCGCCGAGGAACCGCCGCCGGTTGCCGGCGGCCAGCAGCGACGTCCGGACCGTCCCGAACCGGAACTCGTCGCCGACGGCGAGGCTCGCCCCGAGAATCAACGCGAGCATCGGCATCAATCCCGAACCGAGGATCGTGAACACGCTCTGCGAGACGTCGTACTTCTGGAGAGTGAGGCGCTGCTGAGCCTCCCACTCGAGACTCTGCTCCTGGCCCATGGCCAGCTGATCGGTGACCATCTGGTCGATCTGGGCATCGATCTCGGCCTGGGTCATCCCGCCGAACTCGGTGTAGGAGAGGATCTCCTGGCGGACCTGGACGGGGTCCATCGAGAACCACGCCGGGTCGGCTGCGTCGGAGCGGTACGCGGCGAGGAACGAGATGCCTGAGAACAGGCAGACCCCGATCGCGATGATCCAGAAGTCCTTCCGACGGCGGAAGCGGAGCCAGTCGGCGCGGAGCAGGGCGCTCATCCAGCCTCCGACCCCTCGGCCGCGGTTGGGACGGCGCCCGTCGGGATCGGGGCGACGGCGGCTGGATCGTGATCGGCGGTCAACTCCCGGAACACCGTCTCGAGCGACTGGCGACGGACCGTCAGCTCGGCCGGGTAGAGACCGGCCTCACCGAGGGTGCGGTTGATCCGGGACGCGTCGGCGGCGGGCACGTCGAGGAGGAGCGTAACGTCGAGATCGCCCGGGCTCTGCGCGGCAGCGGCCGGGTCGGGGTCGGCTGGTGCGTCCAGCGCGAGGAGGCGGCGGGCCGCCGCGGCTTCGGCCGGCGTGTCGAACCGGACGACCAGGCGTTCCCCGACCGCGAGCAGATCGGCCGTGGGACCTTCCGCGACGATTCGGCCCTCGCGCAGGATCGCGACCCGGTCGCACAGCTGCTCGACCTCGGGCAGGACGTGACTGGACAGGAAGACGGTCGTCCCGTCCTTCGCCAACCCGGCGATCAGCTCGCGGACGTCGACGACGCCGTTGGGGTCGAGGCCGTTCGTCGGCTCGTCGAGGATCACGAGCTCGGGCCGGCCGATCAGGGCGGTCGCGAGGGCCAGTCGCTGGCGCATCCCGGTCGAGAAGCCGCCCGCCCGGCGCCGGGCGGCACCGGCCAGACCGACCCGCTCGAGGGCTTCGGCCGCGCGCTGGACGAGCAGGTCCGCCCCGAGCCCATGGGCCGTCCCGAAGACGCGCAGGTTCTCGAGCGCCGACAGGTACGGATAGAACGCCGGTCGCTCGATGAGCGATCCGACCCGGCGCAGGACGGGCGCGCCTGGCTCGATCGCCTCGCCAAAGATCCGGCTCGAGCCGCGGGTCGGCCAGAGCAGCCCGACGAGGATCCGAATCGTCGTCGTCTTGCCCGCCCCGTTCGGGCCCAGGAAGCCGTACACGCCGCCGGCCGGAACTGACAGGTCGATCCCGGCGACCGCGTTCGCGTCGGCGAAGCGCTTCACCAATCCGCTCGTCTCGATGACCGGCGATGCCGTGCCGATCCGCTCTCTGGAGCCGTTCATCGCCCCTCCCCCGTTCGTGTCAGCCGGCCCGGAGCGCCCGCTCCAGGGCGGCGGCCGCCGCCGACGGGATCATCGCTGACACGTCGCCGCCGAACGTCGCGATCTCCTTGACCAGCGACGATGCCACGTAGCTGTGCTCGATCGCGGTCATGAAGAAGACCGTGTCGACGTCGGGCGCGAGGCGCCGGTTGTTGTGGGCGAGAAGCATCTCGGTCTCGAAGTCGCTGATCGCGCGCAGACCCCGGACGATGAACCGGGCCTCGAGGCGGCGGCACAGATCGACCGTCAGGCCCTCGAACGACTCGACGTCGATCCGGCCGGCCGGGATCGCCGGGCCGGCATCGTCGAGCGCGGCCCGGATGATCGAGACGCGGTCCGTGGCGGGGAACAACGCCTGCTTCTTCGGGTTCGCGAGGACCGCGACGACGACCCGATCGAAGGCGGCCGCGGCGCGGTCGATGACGTCGAGGTGGCCGTTCGTGATCGGGTCGAACGAGCCCGGGTAGACCGCGATCGTCATCCGCTCTCCTCGCTCGTGATCCGTCGATAGAAGGTCAGCGCCGTCTCTCCGAACCGGCGATCGCGCTCCGCAGCCAGCATACCGACCCGGTCCGGGGGTCTGTCGCGCCAGAAGTGCTTCGCGACGACCCGGGCGTCGGCGGCGAGCGGGGCGGTCGAGCCGCCGAGGAGGTCGAGGACGCGTCCGAGCAGCTCCGTCTCGGCATAGGGCGGGTCCACGAGCACCAGGTCGAACGCCTGGCCGGCGTCGGCGGTCGCCTCGACGAGCCAGCGCACGACGTCCCAGCGAACGACCGTCGCCGCCGGCCCGGCCAGGCTGGCGGCCCGGAGGTTGGCGTCGATGACGGCCGCGGCGCCCTGATCCTTCTCGACGAACAGCGCCGACGCGGCGCCTCGCGACAGCGCCTCGATTCCGCCCGCTCCGCTGCCCGCGAACAGGTCGAGGACGTGGGCGCCGTCGAGCTCGGGCTCGAGGATCGCGAACAGGGTCTGCTTCACCCGGTCGGCGATCGGGCGCGTGCCGGGGCCGGGGGCGCGGAGGCGGATGCCCTTCGCCGACCCGGCGATCACCCGGCCGGCGTCAGCCACGGGAGCCGCCCGAGTTCGCGGCACGTCGCGGCGCCGTTCGCCCGGTCATGCGCCGCTCGCGGGTTCGCCGGCCCAGACGCGGGCGAGCCAGCCGCGCTCCAGCTCGCGCACGAGGGGTGCCGCCTCCGGACCGAACCGGCCACCCGGGTCGAGGAGCGCCTCGGCGTGGTCCCGGGCGTGACGAGCCAGGGCGACGTGTTCACGGTTCTGGAGCGACGCGACACGCAGCCGCGGCAGACCGCTCTGGACCAGGCCCAGGACGTCGCCCTCGCGGCGCAGCTCGAAGTCCTTCTCGGCAAGCTCGAACCCGTCGCGGATCTCGGCGACAGCCTTGAGCCGGGCCTGGGCGGTCTCGTCGGTCGAGTCCGAGACGAGGACGCAGAAGCTCTCGACGGTGCCCCGGCCGACCCGGCCGCGGAGCTGGTGAAGCTGGGCCAGCCCGAACCGGTCGGCGCCCTCGATGATCATCATCGTCGCCTCGGGGACGTCGACCCCGACCTCGATGACGGTCGTTCCGACGAGGACGTCGAGCTCGCCGTCGCGGAAGCGCGACATCTCCGCGTCGCGGTCGGCGGGCTTCATCCGGCCGTGGACCATCCCGACCCGGAGCGGGGCAAGCAACTCGCGCAGGCGAACCGACTCGGCCTCGGCGGCCGGCGCGGACGAATCGAAGATCGTCGGATTGGACGTCCCGTCGTCGTCGGCCGGCTCGGCCTCGTCGATCAACGGGACGACGACGAACGTCCGATTGCCGGCCGCCGCCTCGGCCCGGACCCGCTCCCACGTCTGGCGCAGCGCGTCCGGATGACGTATCCCGGTCCGGATCGGGATCCGGCCTTCCGGGGGCGTCCGCAGGTCGGACACGTCGAGGTCGGCGTACAGCACCTGGCCAAGCGTCCGCGGGATCGGCGTCGCGGTCATCAACAGGACGTGCGGGGCGTGGCCACCGGCCTTCGCCTCGAGCTGGCCGCGCTGCTCGACGCCGAACCGGTGCTGCTCGTCGATGACGACGACGCCGAGCGCGGCGAACTCGACCCGGTCCTGGATCAGGGCGTGGGTCCCGACGACGACCGGGGCCTGGCCGGACTTCACGAGCTCCAGCGTCCGGCGCGCGGCGGCCGCGGTCTGCGAGCCGGTCAGGAGCTCGACGGGTACGGCCGCGTCCTCGAGGAGCGCCGCGAGCGTTGCGTGATGCTGGCGGGCGAGGAGGTCCGTCGGGGCAAGGAGGGCGCCCTGGAGGCCGTTCCGGGCCGCAGCGGCCAGGGCCCACGCAGCGACCGCGGTCTTGCCGCTCCCGACATCCCCCTGGAGAAGGCGGAGCATCGGCGTCTCGGCGGCGAGGTCGTCGAGGATCGCCGCGATCGCGGTGTCCTGGTCGGCGGTCAGCGTCACCTCGTGGCCGAGCTTGCGCCCGATCGACGCGGTCAGCGAGGCGCGCAGGGCGGCATCGGCGGCCGCGTCGGTCTGGATCGGGCGGGCAGCGTCTCGGCCGCGCTGGCGACGCCGGCCGACCATCCCGAGCTGGAGGGCGAGCAGCTCGTCGAAGGCCAGCCGCAGGAGCGCGGCGTCGCGGCCCTCGAACGTGGCGGGGTAATGGGCGTCCTCGAGTGCCCGGGCGATCCCGACGAGAGACTCCTCCCCGAGGATCGGCGCCGGCAGGTACTCCGCGTACTGGGTGCCGGCCGCATCGAGGGCCTCGCGCATCGCGATCCGGAGGCGGGCGGCCGTGAGCCCGGCTGTCAGTCGGTAGATCGGCACGATCCGGCCGACGTGGAGCATCTCGCCCTCGGCTCCGACCGGCTGGAAGTCGGGGTTGTCGAGGGTCAGCTTCCGACCGAAGTGCTTGAGCTTGCCCGATACGATGATGTCGGCGCCCGGGAACAGGCGGCGCTCGATGAACCGGCGCCCGAACCATGTCGCCTCGAGCGAGCCCGTGTCGTCCTCGAACTCGGCGATCGTCCGCTGGATCCGGCGCCGGAACGATCCCTCGACGCGGACGTCGACGACCCGAACCCGGGCGCTGACGACGGTCCCCTCCTCGATCCCGCGCAGCTCGCCGAGCTTGCGCATCTCGCGCAGGTCGTCGTAACGCCGGGGCAGGTGGAAGAGCAGCTCGCGGACGGTCAGGAACCCGAGCCTCCGGCCAGCCCGCTGGAGCAGGTTCGCCGCGCCCAGTCCGGAGCGGTTGACGAGCGTGTCGAGGAGCTCGGCGGGGTCGGTCGGCGGCGGCGGTGGCGGTGGCGCCTTGGCCTTGCGCGGGCCGCTCGGTGCCGGGCGCCGGGGAGCGGGTCCGGTCAACTCCCTACTCGGCCGAGATCAGGTAGCGGTAGTGGGGCTGGCCGCCGTGGACGACCTCGGTCTCGGCCTTCAGGGCAAGGCCGATCTCGCGGGCCATCGCCTCCGCCTCGAGGAGGGTCGCGTCCTCGCCGTAGTAGAGCGTGACCAGCTCGGTCCCGGGCGCGAACGTGGCCACGGCCTTGAGGATGGCCTTCGTCCGATCGCTGTCGACCGCGACCAGGCCGTCGTCGGGATCGAGCGCGATCGTCTGGCCCTTCTTCACCTTCTTGCCGCCGATCTTCGCGTCCCGGACCGCCTCGGTGACCTGGACGGTGGCCAGGCCCCGGCCTGCGGTCGTCATCGGCCCGGCGTTCGCGGCGGCGTCCGCGTCCGGGTCGTAGGCGAGGATCGCGGCCACGCCCTCGGCCGCGTTGCGGGTCGGGACGACGACGAGCCGACGATCCTCGCAGACCCTCGCGGCCTGCTCGGCCGCGAGCCGGACGTTCGGATTGTTCGGCAGGAGGAGGACCTCTCGGGACCGGGCGAGGCGGGCGATCCGGAGCAGCTCCCCGGTGCTCGGGTTGGCCGTCTGCCCGCCGCGCACGATGTGGGCGACGCCGAAGTCCCGGAACAGCTTCTCGAGCCCGTCGCCGGCGACGACGGCGACGATCGCGGGGCCGAGGGAGGGGTCGACCACGACCGGAGCGTCGGCCCCTGCGGCGGGGTCCTCGCCGCGAGCGGGATCCGCGCCGTGAGCGGGGTCCGGGCCGCGCGCGCCGTTCGTCGCGCCGGACATCAGTTCGTCGACGGCAGCAGGATCGGTCGCGACCCCGATCGCCGGCCCCGCTGCCACCGCAACTGCGGCGCCCTCGGCGCCCGAGGCGCCACGGCCGGTCGACCCTTCGTCGGCCGCGACGAACTCCGTCGCCCGCGCCTCGCGCACGTCGTCGGCCATCGTGTCGAGGTTCTCGACCGTGATCCGGGTCAGCGTCCCGAGCGACAGGCCGTAGGCGATCACCTCGTCGGGTCGCTCGTTGTGGATGTGGACCTTGACCAGCCGCGGGTCGCCGCCGACGAGCACGGAGTTGCCGATCGCCTCGAGCCGCTCCTGGATCGCCCGGATGTCGAGCGTCGTATCCGGCGCGGCCGTGAGGATGAACACGGTTTCGTAGCCGAACGCATCCTCCTCCAGGGCGGCGACACCGGCTCGGAACGCGGGGGCGACCGCGACCCGATCCTCGGCATGCGCCCGGCCGGCCGAGGCTCCGCCTGCGTGAACCGGCGTGCCGCGCACGCTGAGCAGCGCTCCCTCGAACAGGCGGAGCAGGCCCTGGCCGCCCGAATCGACGACGCCCGCCTCGCGCAGGATCGGGAGCAGCGACGGCGTCCGGGCCACGGACCGGCGAGCCGCCTCGACCGTGGCCGCGAGGACCGACTCCATCGCGTCGTCCTGCTCGGCCGCCTCGACGGCTCCAACCGATGCCTCGCGGATGACCGTCAGGATCGTCCCCTCGACTGGCTTGCCGACCGCGCCGTAAGCCGTCTTCGCCCCGAGCGTGAGGGCGTTCGCGAGGTCGAGCCCGTTGAACCGGCGCTTGCCGGCAAGGCCGTCGGAGATCCCGCGGAAGATCTGGCTGGTGATCACGCCGGAATTGCCCCGGGCGCCCATCAGCGCACCGAGGCTGACGGCCGCGGCGATCCGATCGACCGGCGCGTCGCGGCCGGCGGCCTCGGCCGACTCGAGCGCCGCCCGGACCGTGGCCACCATGTTCGTGCCCGTGTCGCCGTCGGGGACCGGGAAGACGTTGAGGGCGTTGATCTCGTCGACGTGGGCATCGAGATTCGCGACCGCGCTCCGCATCGCGTCCAGGAACGCGGCGCCGGTGCAGTGCTGGCGGACCATCAGGCGACGTCCGTGCCGCTACCGGCGAGGTCGTCCGGCGCGAGGCCGGTCCTGGGCCGCCGGGCGGCGTCGGCGACGATCGGGTCGAAGGCGGCGAGGCGCAGGCCGTCGACATGGATGATGAGCCGGTCGACCTCGCGCTCGAGCGCCCGCCGGATCGAGTATCGGACGGCCGAATCGACCTGACGAGCCACTTCGGCGATCGGCAGGTTGTGGGCGACGACGAGGTCGAGCTCGATGATGAGTCCCTCGCCGAGCCGGACATGGAGGCCGCGTGGGGCCAGGCCGAGCCGCTCGCCGAGCCAGCCGATGAACCCGCCGCCGGCGAACCCGATCACGCCGTACGATCCGAGGGTCGCGCTGCGGACGATGTCGACCACGGCGCGCCGGCTCACGAGCGAGCGGCCGGGGGTCGGGGACGTCTGCGTACCAGGCGCCTGGTGGGGCTGAGCCACGCCTGCCCTACTGGTTGTACATGGTCAGGTCCCACGCGATCTGAGCATCGAAGACGCGTGCGAAATAGCCGTTCTGGTGGCTGTTGGTTCCGATCGGAGTGATCTGCCATCCAGGGATGGGCGACGTTACGAAGACGCGCCGATAGACGGGGGCGCCACTGTCACCTTTGATCGTCGCCCACGACGCATCTCCTCCCCACACCCTGAACCCGGCGGTTTCAGACGTCCAGCTGCGCCAGTCGACCTGGACGGTGCCGGTAACGATCGCATTCGTCCTTGCACCGGAAAACACGATCGCCTGTCCGACGATCGGGGTCGCGCTCGCCTTCATCTGGATCACGCTTCCCTCGGCGTAGATCTGTCGAGAAGCCTGTGCGTCGGACAGGGTTCCTCTCATGATGTCTTTGCCGTCTTGTCTGTATAGCGTGCCGTTCGGATCGTCGCCAATCTCGTTCGAGATCGGAGACAGCATAGTCCCGTGATGCCAGTCCCGAGGATTGCCCCAGCCGCAGTGGCCCGCGGTGAGAAGTTGCTCGTCTCCTCCCGCGGTGCTGACGACCCAGCCCAGCGTGCACCACCAGTCGGGGTTGGGGTAGAAGTCCCGATCGATGCGGATCCCAGCCATGATTGGATTCACGCAACTTGTGCGGGTCGTGCAAGCCGTGTCGAGACCGGGCTCCTCCCGCGCAAAGGTGACGCCCACGCCGAGCCGCTCCTCGAGTCGAGTCTCAATGTCAGCGTCGACTACATAGTCCAGCGGGACAAACATCCGGATACCGTTGCCTAGAACGTCGACGCCAACTCCGCTCAAAGGAAGGTCGGGATCGATTGCCACTGCAGCCGCTTCGCCCTTCTCCGCTGCCGCCACGAGCGTGTCGTAGGAGTGTTTCGCTGCAACCACCCGAAGGCCGCGCGAGGGGTCGGGATCGAGCGCTCGAATGGCTGCGACCGTCGTGCTCTCGAGCTGCGTGAGTCTGACCGTTGGACGTCCGCCATCCCGCTGGTCGAAGCTAACCCAGCGTATGTTGGGAGGCTGCGAACGAACTTGACGACCGTGTCGTCAAGTTCGCCCTCGTACTTCATCCATCCATTGATATCCAGAGCACTGAGCTCGGCAGCCGTAAGTGGTATGCCCCACACACTGGAACCAACGTCAGAGATGGACCCGAGCAGGTTTCCGACACTCTCGGGGGTGGCCGGCATCGAACTCTAGCCGGGCGCGAACGCCCTCAGCAATGAGCCGGGCACGAGAGCCGGGATCCTGCGCTGCTGCTGGCGATGAACCGAAAAGCAGCAGAACGAGACACGAGACGAGCATGAACGCGACCGTCCGCCCTCTTGTTCCTTCGATTCCCACCGTCCCTCCGTGATTGGCGCAGGCTATGCCCGTCTGGGTCCTTCCGCTGTACCGGTCGTTGGCAAGGGCAACCTCCTCCGGTCGTATGTTCAGCCTTCCGCAGTCGGCGGTGGCGCGACTGGTGTCGGTGGCACAACCTCCGGCAGAATTCGCGCATCGATCAGCGTGGGCCGGAACAGCGCAACGCGATCAGGATCAGCAAGTCGGAGGGCGACCGCTCGGACAATGGCCACGGCGTCGCAGCCCTGCCTGGGCGGAAGCTCGACGGTAATGACCGTGGCAAGGAGCGTTAGGGCTGCCTGACGATCGCACGGCGTCACCAACCACGCGACGGTCAACG
This sequence comes from Candidatus Limnocylindrales bacterium, assembly GCA_046595595.1. GTDB lineage: Bacteria > Chloroflexota > Limnocylindria > Limnocylindrales > CSP1-4 > CF-46. The sequence goes on along the minus strand of JBKJOK010000314.1, from coordinate 910 downwards.
AGTCGTCAGATCTTCCTCGAACGGCGACGATATCGCTCTGGGCCAGCGCCTCCATGGCGGCCGCGGCTTCCTGTCCCACCGCAGGCCGCGGCTCCACGAGCAGGCCCTCGGGGTCGAATACGACGAGCCGCGTCGACTGTCCTCCGGTCTCGAGCTCCAGCGTGAACGCTGGCTGACTTTCGTTGGAGGATGATGGCGTGGAATCAGCCGTCGGAGCCGAAGTTTGCGGCGGAGACGCGGATGAAGGCAGCGGCGAACTGGGCGTTGCGATCGGCCGGAGCGTTGGCCAAGCCGAAGTGCATGCAACCGACAAAAAGATTAGAGCAACGCACCAAGCCGAGACGAATGACCCAACTGTTGGGTGGGGTCGAGGTATCGGATCTCGCGCCTGTCGCCTCACTTGCCCCCCACGGACGTGTTGGCCACATTCGAGGTTTCGCGGTTCAGCCCAACACGGTCAGGTCCCGAGACGTCGTGTAACAGTCGCACATCAGTGGCCGATCCAGTTCACGGCCCTGCCGCTGTTACATCAAGTCCGGGGACATGACCGACTGGGTTGTCGCTGAGCAACTCACAGCGTCCGATTCGCTTCGGGCGCCACGATCGGAGTCATTGCGTTCAGAGCGCGACATCTAGAAGGGGGGACCGCCGGGCCCCGCTCTGGCGAGGCGCGCGACGCGGGTGCTATCATACCGCCCCGCCCGGCCATTCCAGCCGGATTCGCTCGTGCGTCCCCGCCCGGGCCCTCAACTCTGACCGACCACCCGACCACACTCGAGGACACCATGGCCCGCTCCTGTGCGATCTGCGGCAAGGTCTCGATGGGCGGCTTCAACCCGCAGTCGTCGGGCATGAACCGCGTCCGAGCCCACCGTCGCTACCAGCCGAACCTCCAGCCCTTCACGCAGCG
>JBKJOK010000296.1:0-1377 GCA_046595595.1 Candidatus Limnocylindrales bacterium | reverse complement strand
CCGCTGGCGGGAGGTCCTGATCCACCGCCTCGGTGGCCTCTTGCCGGTCTGGCGCGGCGGAATCGGGGCCGACCAGCACGTGGCGTCGGCCCGGGCGGTCATCGCCAACGGCGGCGTATTCGCCCAGATGCCGGAGGGCACGGTCAGCGGGCCGGCCGGCCGGATCGGGCCGTTCCGGCTCGGCTGGGCGGTGATCGCGCTGCGGACGGATGCCCCGATCGTGCCCTTCGCCATGGCCGGCACCGAGGAGCTGTACGTCGGGCGCCGGATGGTGTCGCGGATCCTGCCGCCCACGACCGTTGCCGGGCTGCTCGGACCGGGCTGGGATCGAACCCGACCGGCCGAGGGAACGCGCGCCGAGCTGGACCTCGCACGTGAGCTGAGCACCCGGCTGGCCGCGGTCCTCGGGCCGGTCGTCGAGGAGCTGTGGCCCCGGACGGTCGATCCGTCGACGCATCCCCGCCGGCTCCGTCGTCGGCTGACCTGGCTGTTCCTGCGACCCGGCCGCCTCGACCGCGAGGGTTGAGGCGTGACCGGTCGCCTCGGCTTCCTCGGCGCGGTATTCCGGAACGACGTCCTGCGCAGCCTCGAAGGGGCCTACCTCCTGTTCGCGTTCGGCGAGTGGGCGACCTGGGTTGCCGTGATCGTCTTCGCCTACGGGCGTGGCGGCGCGGCCGAGGCCGGGCTGGTCGTGTTCGCGTCGCTTGCCCCGTCCGTCGTCCTCGCGCCGGCGGTGGCCGCCCTCGGCGATCGGTTCGCCCGGGACCGAGTCCTGCTCGGGACGTACGCGGCCCAGGCGACACTCATGGCCGTCACGGCCTTCGCGGTCGCGGCCGGCGCCTCAGCCCTGATCGTGTACGTACTCGCGATCGCGACGGCGACGCTCGTCTCGCTGTCCCGGCCGCTTCACGCGGCACTGATGCCCGAGGTCGTGGCCTCGCCGGACGACCTGACGGCCACGAACGTCGTCTCCGGCATGGCCGAGAGCGCCGGCTCGTTGATCGGGCCGCTCGGCGCAGGCCTGCTGATCGGGATCGGCGGACCGGCCGCGGTCTTCGCGGTCGCCGCGCTCGGCAACGTCGTCGGCGCCGCGTCCGTGCTCGGCCTGGTCCGTCGCGGGATCGTCATCGACCGGCGCCACCTGGTCCCTGGGATCGCTTCGCCGCATGGCGCTGGGCCAACCGCGGTCGCGCCGTCCAGTCGCTGGCGCGCCGTGACCAGCGAGTTGGCGGGCGGGATCCGGGCCATCCTCGCGGACAGCCGGCTGCTCGCGATCGTGATCGTCGCTACCTGGGCCACCCTGCTCGTCGGTGCCATGGACATCCTGTATGCGGTCCTCGCGATCGAGATCATGGGCCTCGGTGACGGCGGGGTCGG
>JBKJOK010000169.1:0-5495 GCA_046595595.1 Candidatus Limnocylindrales bacterium | reverse complement strand
TTCTTCGACCCCTGCATGACCCGCCTCCGCAGCTGACCCGGAGCGGGCCGGCAACCGCAGAATTCGGCAACGAACGAGTAATGGATCGTTCACACTCTTGACGCAGAGTGCCGCCGGGCAGTGAAATGCGCGCGACTGGCATCGGCCCGTCCCGAGCGCGTTCGCGCAGGGCCGCCGTCATGACTCGCGCGATCGCCACAGGAGGAGACCTGATCGCGCCGGTGTCCGCGAGTCGCGGCGCCTGTCCCGGATACCGTCACCATCGACCAGAGGAGATCGAACCTTGACCACGAAGCACGCGTTGTTCCGCGTCGTCGCCCCGTTCGCCGTGATCGCGATCGTCGCGTCGGCCTGCACCACCGGCGCCACCACCGCACCGGGCGGCTCGACCGCCGCCTCCGCCCCGGCCGCCTCGGCCGGCGCCTCCGCCCCGGCCGCGTCCACCGACGCGATGGCCGACCTCGTCACGGCCGCCAAGGCCGAGGGCACCCTCACGACGATCGCTCTGCCCCACACCTGGTGCAACTACGGCGAGGTCATCGAAGGCTTCAAGGCCAAGTACGGCCTCGAGGTCAACGAGCTCAATCCCGACGCCGGCTCCGGCGACGAGATCGAGGCGATCAAGGCCAACAAGGACAACAAAGGCCCGCAGGCGCCCGATGTCATCGATGTCGGCCTGTCGTTCGGTCCGTCGGCCAAGAAGGACGGCCTGATCCAACCGTACAAGGTCTCGACCTGGGACTCGATCCCCGACGCGGCCAAGGACGCCGAGGGCTACTGGTACGGCGACTACTACGGCGTCCTCGCGTTCGAGGTCAACAAGGCCGTCGTGACCAACGTCCCCCAGGACTGGGCCGACCTCCTCGACCCGTCGCACAAGAGCCAGGTCGCCCTGGCTGGTGACCCGCGCGTCAGCAACCAGGCGATCCAGACCGTCTACGCGGCGGCTCTCTCGCAGGGCGGCTCGCTCGACAACGCCCAGCCGGGCCTCGACTTCTTCAAGAAGCTCGTCGACGCCGGCAACTTCGTCCCGACGATCGCCAAGCCGGGCACGATCGACCAGGGCGCGACACCGATCACGATCCGCTGGACGTACAACGCGCTCCAGCACAAGAAGGATGCCGCCGGCAACCCCGAGATCGAGGTCGTCGTCCCGAAGACCGGTCGCTTTGGCGGCCTGTACGTCCAGGCGATCAGCGCCTACGCCCCACACCCGAGCGCCGCCAAGCTGTGGATGGAGTACCTCTACAGCGACGAGGGCCAGAACCTCTGGCTCAAGGGCTTCTGCAACCCGATGCGGTTCGATGACATGTCGTCCCGGAACGCGATCCCGGCCGATCTGCTGGCCACCCTGCCGGACACCGCCGGGGCCGTCTTTCCGACCCTCGAGCAGCTCGACAAGGCAAAGGAACTGATCACCAAGCAGTGGGACAGCGCGGTCGGGGCCGACGTCAAGTAGTCGACCCGAACCTGAACCGGAGCGGATCGTGACTGCTCACGCCGCCCCGAGCCGCGAGCCGGGTGCGCCACTGGCGCGCCCGGCTCGGCGCGGCTTCAACTGGTCATTCGTCGGGGTCCTGCCCTTCTTCCTGTTCGCCGCCGTGTTCATGCTGTTCCCGATCGGGTTCCTCGTCCTCGGCAGCTTCCAGGACAGCAACAACGGCAACGCCTTCACCCTCCAGAACTACGCCGACCTGACGACCCAGCAGGTCGCCCGGGCCTTCGCCAACAGCATCGAGATCAGCCTCGTGTCGGCGATCGCGGGCGCCCTCTTCGGGCTGCTCCTGGCATACGCAATCATTCTCGGGGGCCTGCCCCGCTTCCTCCGGACGTTCGTGATGACGTTCGCAGGGGTCGCCTCGAACTTCGCCGGGATCCCACTCGCCCTGGCCTTCATCTTCACGATCGGCAACGTCGGCCTGCTCACGTCGTGGATCCAGAGCATCACCGGGGTCAACATCGTGACCGGGGTCGGGGTCACCCTGTACTCGAAGGTCGGCCTTGAGCTCGTGTACTTCTACTTCCAGCTGCCGCTCATGGTCCTGATCATCGCCCCGGCGATCGACGGCCTGAAGAAGGACTGGCGCGAGGCATCGGAGAACATGGGCGCTTCGCCCCGCCAATACTGGCAATACGTCGCCCTGCCGATCCTGCTGCCGTCGATCCTCGGCTGCACCGTGCTCCTGTTCGGGAATGCGTTCGGGGCGCAGGCGACGGCGTATCAGCTGACGTCCGGCCAGATCCCCCTCGTGACCCTCCTGATTGGCGCCCAGATCAGTGGCGACGTCCTCCACAACCCGGGCCTCGGCTTCGCGATGGCGATGGGCATGGTGATCATCATGGGCGTCTCGATCCTGCTCTACTCGGTCCTCCAACGCCGATCGGAGCGGTGGCTGCGATGACCGGCGCCCAGGCGCCATTCGGGCGCCACCCGGACGCGATCGACAGCATGGCTGCGCCCACCCCCGCAACACACCCAGCGCAGCGGAGCGGCCGAAACACGGGCCGGATCGTGTCGTGGATCGTGTTCATCGCGGCGATGCTCTACTTCTTTCTGCCGCTGATCGCGACCCTCGAGTTCTCGCTCCGGGCGCGGCCGTCAGGCGGGGCCTACATCAACACATTCAAGGATGCGAAGTTCTTCGGGACCCTCGCCTATTCGTTCGTGATCGGTCTCATCACGATCGTCGTCAGCACCCTGATCATCGTCCCGACCGCGTACTGGGTCCGGCTCCGCCTGCCACGACTCCGGCCGATCGTCGAGTTCGTCACATTGATGCCGTTCGTCGTCCCACCGATCATCCTCGTGTTCGGGCTGATCCGGTCGTTCGGCAGCGGGATCCTGCCCCTCGCCAACTCCCAGCGCGGCAGCGACGTCCTGCTGATCGCGGCGTACACGATCCTGTCGTTCCCGTACATGTACCGGGCCGTCGACAGCGGGCTTCGGTCGATCGACGTCCGGTCCCTGACCGAGGCCGGCCACAGCCTCGGCTCCGGCACGCTCCGGATCCTGTGGTTCGTCATCTTCCCGAACGTCCGGGTGGCGGTCCTGTCGGGCGCCTTCCTGACCCTTGCGATCGTCATCGGCGAGTTCACGATCGCGGCGTATCTGAACCGGCCTGCCTTCGGGCCGTACCTCTCCAACCTCGGTCAGAACAAGTCCTACGAGCCGGCGGCGGTGTCGCTGATCAGCTTCCTGCTCACCTGGGTCGCGATGGGCGTCATCGCCTACCTCGGCCGGAACCGCCAGGGTCGCTCGTCCGGCGTCCAGGTCGGCGGCGGCCACTGATGCGTTTCCCCTCCGTCACCAAGCCGCTGGAGACCACCGAACGATGAGCTTCCTCGTCCTCAAGGGAATCCAGAAGCGCTTCGGCCCGTCGGTCGCGGTCGAGGACTTCAACCTGGCCGTCGAGAAGGGCGAGTTCGTGTCCTTCCTCGGTCCGTCCGGCTGCGGCAAGACGACAACCCTCCGGATGATCGCCGGCTTCGAGCAGCCCTCGGCCGGAACGATCAGCGTCGACGGGATCGACATCACCCACCGCCCGCCGAACCGACGCAACATCGGGATGGTCTTCCAGTCATACGCCCTCTTCCCGAATATGACCGTGGCCGACAACGTGGGCTTTGGCCTGCGCGTCCGGAAGCGCCCGAAGGACCAGATCCGCCAGCGCGTCGGCGAGCTCCTCGAGCTGATCAACCTGCCCGACAAGGGCGCTCGCTACCCGTGGCAGCTGTCCGGCGGCCAGCAGCAGCGGGTCGCCCTCGCCCGGGCCCTCGCGATCGAGCCCGAGGTCCTCCTGCTCGACGAGCCGCTGTCGGCACTCGACGCCAAGATCCGGGTCGCGCTGCGCAAGGAGATCCGGACGATCCAGCGCCAACTCGGGATCACGACCGTGTACGTGACCCACGACCAGGAGGAGGCGATGTCGCTGTCCGACCGGGTCGTCGTGATGAACGAGGGCCGGATCGAGCAGATCGGCCCGCCGCCCGAGATCTACAACTTCCCGGCGACACCGTTCGTGGCTTCGTTCGTCGGGACGCTCAACCTGCTGCCGGCGGCGGTCGTCGACGCGGCCGGCGGGATGGTCAGCGTGGCCGGCCAGTCGATCCGAACCCCCAAGGCGATCGCGACCGGCTCGGATCGGCCCGTCACGGTCGCGCTCCGGCCCGAGGCGGTCGAGATCGGCGAGACGGGCGGTTCGAACCGGCTGACCGGTCGGGTCGAGGACGTCAGCTTCCTGGGCTCGATCGTCCGGACCCGGGTCCGGATCGGCGACGACGCCTCGGTCTCGCTCGACCAGTTCAACGATCCGGCCCTCTCGGCGGCGGCGATCGGCGACACGGTCACGATCTCGTTCCCGCCGGAGGCCACCCTCGTCCTGGCCGGTGCCGCGAGCGCCTCGGCCTCGATCGAGCAGGCGATCGCCGAGGTCTGAGAGCGGCCCGGGCCGGACCGATGCTCCACCCGATCCTCGAGGGGATCGAGGTCGTCGTCTTCGACAAGGACGGGACCCTGATCTCGTTCGAGACGATGTGGTCAGGCTGGGCGCGCGAGCTCGGGACACGGCTCGAGATCGCCACTCGCCGGCCCGTCGCCGGCGACATCTTCACGACAATCGGCTACGACCCCGTCGCCGATCGGGTCCAGCCCGGCGGGCCACTCGCGATCGCGACGATGGCCGGGATCGAGGACCTCATCGCGGCCGTGCTGAGGCGCTGGTGCCCGAGCGTGAACGCCGCCCGCCGGGTCCTGGCCGAGGCCTGGTTCGAGCCCGACCCGGTCGCTGACGCCCTGCCCCTCGCCGACCTGCCGAGGCTGTTCGGCGAGCTGCGCGCATCCGGGCGCCGGATCGCCATCGCCACCACCGACGACCGGCGACCGACCGAGGCCACCCTGAGCGGGCTCGCCCTGGACGCGTTCATCGACGACATCGTGTGCGGCGACGACCACGGCCCGACCAAGCCCGATCCGGCGACGCTCGGCGCGATCGGCGATCGACTCGACGTCGCGAGCGGGCGGATCGCAATGGTCGGCGACACCCCGGCCGACGTCCGGATGGCCCGCGCGGCCGGGGCGCGCTCGATCGGCGTCACGAGCGGGGTCGCGTCGACCGCCGACCTCGCGCCGTTCGCCGACGTCGTGCTCGTGTCGGTGGCAGCGCTGCTCGAGCCCTGACACGCGAATCACGTAGGCCGGGACGTACCTCTGGGCTATCGCGCCCGGACCCGTCCGCACCGTACGGTTCTGCCCTACGGCCGCGCGCGAGGCGTCGCCCTGTCTCCGCCAGCCCATTCGAGGACTCCGAACACACCCAGATGGCCCTCGCCTACGAGTCGTCCGACCAAGATCCTCTGCTCGGCCTCAAGGAGGTCGCGGCGGCCGCCGGCATCACCCGCGGCACGGCCCGCGCCTGGTGCGAGAGCGGACGCCTGCCGTCGATCCCGGGGCCGCGCAACGAACCGCTCGTCCGATCGGCCGATCTCCGCGCCTGGCT
>JBKJOK010000363.1:0-8978 GCA_046595595.1 Candidatus Limnocylindrales bacterium | reverse complement strand
TCAGATCCGCTTGCGGAGGTAGGCCGCGACCGACCCGTCGTACCCGAGCTCCTCGTACAGGTGCTGGGCATCGGCACGGTGATGGCCGGCGGTGACCTCGACGAACGCGGCCCCGACCTCGACCCCGATCCGCTCGGCCTCGGCCATCAGCAGCCGCCCGATCCCGCGCTCGCGGACCCCCGGGTCGACGACGAGGGCGAGGATCCGGACGATCCGGTCGGAGTGTTCGAAGCGGGGCAGGGCGTGGACGGCCACGAACCCGACCACCTCGCCGCCGCTGTCGGCGACGACGACCCGCGAGAAGTCCGAGTCGAATCGACCGAGCCGGTCGAGGATGTCGCTCGGGCCCGACGGGTAGCCCTCGTCGGTGAACAGGCCGGCGATCCGCTCGGCGTCGTCGGCGGTCGCGGGTCGGAGGGTCACGGGCTGGCGGTCGGTCATGGTCGCGATGGTACCGCCGCGACCTCGACGAGGACGAGGTGCGGGCTGCCGAGGCGGCCGCCGAGGACGATGACCTCCGGCCCGAACGGGCCGATCTCCGGGCGACTGATCGCGATTCCCGCCGTGGCTGCCCGGGTCGCGAGCGCGCCGAGGTCGAGGGCGACTCCGACGTAGCGGCCGGCCGGGCCCTCGCCATGACGCGCGAGGAACGCAGCGAGCCGGCCCTCGGTCGAGGGTTCGGCAAGGGCAATCCGGCGTGCGCCCGCGAGACCGATGACCGCGCCGACGGCCGCCGGGACCGGATCGACCAGGTTCAGGACGCGCCCGCCGAGGAGCGGGTCGTCGACCGTTTCGGCCGCGAGGGTCGGCTCGAGGCCGAGGTCGCGAAGGACGCGCTCGAGGTCGACAGTCGCCCAGATGACGGCGAGATCGCCGCGGCCGGTGCCGTCGCCGCCGAGCCAGGCGAGGTCCGCGTCGCCCACGTCAGGGACGCAGGAGGAGGTCCGGGCTCACCCCGCCGACCGGCACGAACCCGACCGAGTCGTACAGCGAGCGCGCCACCGGGTTGTCCTCGAAGACCCCGAGGTACGTCCAGTGGCTGGCGTCGGCCAGGGCGTCGGCGACCGCGAGGGACGTGACCAGCCGGCCGAGCCCGCGTCCGCGGTATGCGGGATCCGTGCCGATCGACGAGAGGTACGACGCGCCCGCGAACGTCGTCCGGCGGGCGACCGCGGCGGGCCGTCCGTCGACCCGGACGAGGATCGCGTGGTAGGCGTCCGTGGCCAGGCCCATCACGGCCTCCAGCTCGATCGCGACGCGTCGCTCGGGCTCGACCGCGAAGGCCGCCATGAGCACGGCGCCGATTGCGGTCGCCGCCGCTGCGCCGCGCTCGCCGCCCACCCGGTGGATCCGCTCGACGCTGATGTCACCGCCGGGCGCCGGCCCAGAGGGGGCAACCGCTGCCCGATCCGGATCGAGAGCCATCAGGACGCCACCGCCGTGATCGACGAACCCGTTCGCGAGGAGGCGCTGTGCGAGGTCGGCCGGGTGGTCGTGGCCCGGCGACGGCCAGACGTGGGGGATCCGGTCGAGCCCGGCGAACAGGGCGAACATCTCGGCCAGTCGCGTGTCGAACGCCGTTGGCTCGCTCGGCCAGTCGATCCCCGCGATCCGGTTCCAGAACGGCTCGCGATCGGTTTCGTCGTGGAGGAGCCAGGCGTCGCCGAGGTCGCGCACCTCGCGGCTGGTCAGGGCGTGGCAGCGCGCCTCGTGCCAGGCGAGCCAGCGGACGTCGGCGGGGGTCAGGTCGGCGGGCCGGCCGGGTCGATCGGGTCGATCGGCCGGTGCCGGGGCCGGCCGGATCAGGTCGGCCATTCGCGAACGATAGCCGGTCGCGATCGCCGTCCGGGCGCCCAGGCGAGAACCGATCCAGGCCCGCCCGACGTACCCTCGTGCGACGGCCGGGCCGGACGAGACCCGTCCGCTCGATCCGCCCACGGAGGATGCTTACCGATGCGTCGATCCACCCTCGTCCTGCTCACCACCCTGTCGCTGACGGCCTTCGCCGGTTGCGGCAGCGCCGCGACGCCGACCCCGGCCTCGAGCTCGGCCCCGAACCCCTCGACGGCTGCATCGGCCGCGGGGGGCGCGAGTGCATCGGCCCCAGGCGGGGCGAGCGCTCCGACGGGCGCCGCCTGCGCACCGGCAGCCGCCGGCGCCACGGCCACGGTCAGCGCCACGATCAAGGACTTCGCCTACAGCCCGGAGCCGATCCAGGCGAAGGTCGGTGATGTCGTCACGTGGACGAACAACGACAGCGCGCCGCACACCGCCACCCTCGAGGACGACTCGTGCACCACCGACACGATCGCGAACGGCGCGACCGGGTCCCTCGTTTTCAACGTCGCCGGGACCTATACCTACAAGTGCAAGATCCACCCGGGCCAGATGAAGGGCTTCAGCGTCGTCGTGAGCTGAGCCCGGGGCGATCAGGCCGGGCGCTCGGCAATGAAGAGCGTCGCCCCCGACAGCAGGTCGACCTCGGTCGGCGCCGGCAGGCCGGCGGACGCGAACAGGTCCGCGTAGCCGGCGTGGGTGGACATCGTCGATCCCTGGTAGATCTCGTCGATCTGGATCCCCCAGAGCAGCTCGGCCTGGAGCGTCGGCTCCTCGGGCGTCCCGTCGTCCGCAGTGTCCGGCAGGCACCATTCGAGAACGACCAGACGGCCGCCGGGGGCGACCGCGGCCCACGCAGCGCGCAGTGAGGCGACCGGCTCCGGGAGCTCGTGGAGGGCGTCCTGGAGGTAGACCAGCTCGAACTCCTGACGGTAGGTCATCTCCGGGATGGGCAGCGCCTCGACCCGGATCCGCTCGCCGAGGCCGGCTTCGCTGACGTGGCGCATCGCCCGCGCGACCGAGTCCGGCTCGAACTCGACGCCGACGAGCCGGGTGGTCGGGAAACGCCGGGCGATCGCGATCAGCCACTTGCCACCGCCGCAGGCGACGTCGAGGACCCGTCCGCCGCGGGTCAGCGAGGCGGCAAGATCCGGCAGGGCGGCCAGGCCCTCCTGAAAGAACACCGCGATGTCCTGGACCGTGACCGCCTCGATCGCGCGGTGGAAGCGCGGCGGTCGCTCGGCGATCGTCCTGCCGGTCCGGAAGAACTCGACCATGCCGGCGTAGTCGAGGCTCGCCACGACCGCGACGACGAACTGGCCGCCGAGGTACTCGGGATGGGTGTCGTCGAGGAGCACCGAGGCGACGTCCGGCGCAAGGCGCGCCCGATCACCGTCGAGATCGACCAGGTCGCCCGCGTGCGCGGCGCGCAGCCAGTCGGCGACCGGCCCGGGCTGGCACGCGGCGGCCGTCGCCAGGTCGGCGGCCGTGATCCCGTCCCCGCGCTCCGCGATCCGGGCGAACAGCCCCAGCTCGAGCCCGAGATAGATCACCCAGCTCCGATAGAACCCGGCGACGCTGGCGGCAAGCTCCTCGAATCGGTCATTCCGGCTCATGGCTGGGATTGTCGCACGGCCCTCCGCCCGGACACAGCATCGCCACGGTTGCGAACGCGCGACAGCGAACCGCCGCTCCCCGAGGGAAGCGGCGGTTCGTCCGTTCGAGCGCTGCGGTGGCCCGGGCGAAGCCCGGCCGCAGGAGGAGCGGCGGGCTACTGGGCCCGGGGCCCCGCATGGCGGGTGGCGGGAGCACCCTCGCTCGACGTGATGCTCTGCATCCGGAGCCAATCGGCGTAACCGAGGTAGCCGGACAGGAAGCCTGCAGCGGCGTTCGTCTTGAGGACGATGTCGTCCTTGACGAGCGTCGAGCTGCCACCGGCGGTGATCGCAGGGCGATAGGCGCCCGGGGCGCCATGGGTCGCACCGGTGGACACCGCGGCAGCGCCGAGGTCACGGGCACCGAGGTCACGCAGGACCGGATCGCTGGCTGAGAGCGGGGCCTGGGCAGCTGCGCCGAGGTCACGGGCGCCGAGGTCACGCAGGACCGGATCGCTGATCGCGACCGGAGCAGGAAGCGCGGCCGGGGCGGTCTTGACGAGGTTCGCCGAGCCCCACGCGATGGCGATCGTGGCAGCGACTGCGGCCGCCGCCATCCCGAGGACGGCGAGGACGTTGTGGGTGTCCAGAGGCTGCTGGACGGTGCGGGTCGTACCGGACATTGTGGATCCTCCTGGCCTGTCCTGCTGACCCTTGTGGGTCGGTCCCGGTACAGGCGTTCGATGTCCGCATCCTCGATCCCGGGGCGGCGCCGGCCATCGGGCGGGTGCCTCACCGGGCACGGGTCGCCTGCCTCAAACATCGGCCGCGGATGGGCCGGCCGCCTTACGCCGCTGCGCCCCCGGACCCGTGGCTGCCTGCAACGGACGGGCCGGGCGCGGTGTTCAATGGGCATGATGGAAGACCGCCTCCCTGCCGACGTGCAGCTCGCCACGCGCCTGGCCGCCGATCTCGACGGGACGTTCGAGGCGCTCGTCCTTGCCCACACCGATCGCCTCTACACGATCGCGCTCCGGACCGGCGGCAATCGCCATGACGCGGAGGAGCTCGTCCAGGACTGCCTCGTCCGGGCATACCGGGCGCTCGCGACGTACGAGCCCGCCCGGATCCGCGAGTTGCGCCTCCGCGGCTGGCTGACCACGATCCTCCTGAACGCCGGGCGCAACCGGGCCCGGGTGAACCGGGTTTCGACGACCGAGCTGGCCTTCGAGCCCGGCGCCGAGCCGGCCGTCGATCCGCTCGTCCGCCGCGACGAACGCGAGACCTGGTCCCGTCTCCTGGCCGGTCTGAGCCCGGCCCAGCGAACGGCCGTCGTCCTGCGCCACATCGACGGGCTGTCATACGCCGAGATCGCGGAAGCGGTCGGCCGGCCCGAAGGAACCGTCAAGGCCCATGTCCACCGCGGACTGGCCGCCCTGCGCACAGCGCTCCTCGCCTCTGAGGGGCCGCCCGAAGGGCTACGAGCCGAGGAGATCCCCGCATGACCGAGATCATCGATCCCATGACCGAAGCCGCCCTCGCGGGTCTCCGCGAAACCGCCCCCGCCGGCCTCGCCCACACGACGCTGGTCGCGGTCGGCCTGGCCGACGACTACGCCGTGATCGATTCGCCCGTCGGGCCGCTCCGCGTGGCCTGGAACGGTCGCGGGGTGTCGGAGGTGACCGGCGAGATCGACGACGCGTCGTTCGAGGCTCGCTTTCTCGCCCGGACCGGACGGAGCGCCCGGCGGGTCCCGGCGCTCCCCGCCGACCTCTCCCGAAGGATCGAGAAGCGCCTCGCCGGCGATCGCCACAATCGGATCGACCTCGACCTGCGCGGCTCGACCGCGTTCGAGCAGGCGGTCTGGATGAAGGCCCTCGAGATTCCCCGTGGCGAGGTCCGGCCATACGGCTGGATCGCCGCCGAGATCGGTCGGCCGAAGGCGGTCCGGGCGGTCGGGACGGCGCTCGGCCACAACCCCGTGCCGCTGATCGTGCCCTGCCACCGGGTCGTCCGGAGCGACGGAATGATCGGCCAGTACTCGCTCGGCGGGCCCGAGAACAAGCGGACGATCCTGGCCGGCGAGGGGGCCGACCCGGACGAGCTGGAGGCGCTGGCCCGGGCCGGCGTTCGCTACTTCGGCTCGGACACGACCCGGATCTATTGCATGCCGACCTGCCGTGATGCGCGCCGGACGACGGAGCGTCACCTCGTCCACTTCGCGTCGGCGAAGGCGGCGTCGGCGGCGGGCTACCGGCCGTGCCTCCACTGCCGGCCGCTGGCTGCCGCCGCCTGACGACCGCCCCGGGCCGAGGGGTTGGCGCGAGTCATCCGGCGTCGTACACTGCCCGTACTTTGGACCAGCCGACTATGCCAACTCGCGCCGCCTCTCGCCCGCGTGCGGCCTCGCCTGTCCTCGTCTGGACCGCGATCCTGATCCTGTATGTCGTCTGGGGCTCGACCTACCTCGGCATCCGGGTCGCCGTGGACACGATCCCGCCCTTCGTCATGGCCGCGGTCCGGTTCGCGATCGCGGGGACGGTCATGCTCGGCGCTGTGGCGCTCTTCCGGCGTGACACCGCCACCCGCCCGACCCGCCGCGAGTGGCGCGACAGCTTCATCGTCGGGACCTGCCTGATGGGCGGCGGCATGGGTGCGGTCGCGTGGGGCGAGCTGACCGTCCCGTCGGGGATCGCCGGGATCCTGATCGCGATGCTGCCCGTCTGGGTCGCGGTCTTCGGACGCGTCTTCCTCGGCGAACGCCTGCCCGGCCTCGCGATCGTCGGGATCGCGGCCGGCGTGCTCGGGGTCGTGATCCTCGTCGGGCCAGGCCTCGCGATCGACGGGACCCTCGATCCAGCCGGCGTCGCCGCCCTGATCTTCTCGCCGATGTCGTGGGCCGCGGGCTCGCTGTTCTCGGCCCACCGAGCGCAACTGCCGAAGGACCCGTTCCTGACGACCGGGATGCAGATGCTGTCGGGCGCGGTCGTCCTGACGATCGCCGCCGTCCTGTCCGGTGAGGTGGCCGGGTTCCGGCCGGAGGCCGTCGAGCCCGATTCGATCATCGCCCTCGTGTACCTGACCATCGTCGGCAGCCTCGTCGCGTTCACGGCCTTCGCCTGGGTCCTGCGCCAGGCGCCCCTGCCGCTGATCGCCACGTACGCGTTCGTCAACCCGATCGTGGCCGTGTTCCTGGGCTGGCTGATCCTCGCCGAGGCGGTGACCCCGATCCAGCTCGTGGCCGGCGCCGTGATCGTGGTCGGGGTGGCCCTGTTGATCCTGTCGCGGGGCCGGATGTCGGCGCCGCGGGTGGCGCCCCGAGCGGTGCCCCGCGATGCGGACGCGCCGGCCGCGGCCTGACGGCTCACGACGCAGGCCCGCGCTCGGCTGCGATCGTCCGGGCGACTCGCCTGGCAAGGGCCATGATCGTGATCATCGGGTTGACCCCGATCGCGGTGGGGAAGAGCGAGCCGTCGCCCACGTACAGGCCGGGCACCGGCGTTCCGGCCCGGGTCCGGACGCGGCCCTCGGGATCGCATGGATGGTCGGCAACCGACGAGCCCATCCGGACGCTGCCCATCTGGTGGGCCGAGAAGACCGACCCGCGGTTCGGCGCGAAGTCGAATGCCCTGAGCGCATCCTCGAACACGCCGAACGAGCGCGCCTCCTGGCCCGAGGCGAACCCGGATCGGCCGTGCCAGCGGGGCGGCGTCCCGACCGCGACGATCTGGCGCGCGCCGGCCGCGCGCACGATCGCGGCCATCGAGACGAGCGCGTGGCGGAGGGTCGCGACGCCCGCGCCGTCCAGGGCGTAATCGATCCGGGCGCGGCCACTGCCCGTCAGCCGGACCCGACCCTCGCCGCCGTCCCGGGTCACCGCGATCAACGGCCCGACATGCCGGATCCGGCCGAGCAGGCCGGCGTGCGAGTCGGTCCCCTCCCAGGGCAGGGCGAGCGCGATCAGGCCCGGATGGCCGGGCGCGGACTCGATGACGTAGCCGTTGCGGCCCGGTCCGGGCCGGCTGAATTCGAGCGAGCGGGCGGCCTGCATCGGGCCCCGCCACATGTCGATCGGCTCGTCGAACAGCCCGGCGACGACGGGCACCGGATGCACGCGAAGGTGGCGGCCGATCCCCGGATGGTCGAGCCCGGATGCCAGGAGCACGGCCGGCGAGCGCAACGCCCCGCCCGCGACGACGACCTGCGGCGCCCGGACGATGAGCCGCCGCGTCCGCGGCGAGAGCGGATCGCCGGCGGGCCCGGCCATCGGCTCGCTGGTTGCCGGATCGACGACGATGACCTGCGCCTCGACGCCCGCCGCCCGGCCATGCTCGATGAGAACTCGGGTGACCCGCGCCCGATCGACGATCCGCGCCCCGCCGGCCGCCGCCGCGGCGAGATGAGCCCGGATCCCGGACTGCTTCGTGCCGCGCGGGCAGCCGAACGGGCAGCTTCCGCAGTCGCCGCAGCTGTCCGCGTTTCGCCGCGTCGGCGCCGCCTCCCAGCCGAGTGCGGCGGCGCCGCGCAGGATGATCTGATCCTTGGCCGGAATGACCGTCGTCGGGGCCACGCCGAGCTCGCCCTCGATGGCCGTGATGTCCGCGTCGAACGCAACGCCGTCGAGGCCGTCGAGGCCGTGGTCGTGCGCCCAGTCGGCCCGGACCTCGTCGGGCGCGGCGATGCTGGTCATCCAATTGACGAGCGTCCCGCCGCCCACCCCGGAACCGGACAGCATCGTGATCGATCCGTCCCACGTGGTGAGCAGCCCGTGGTTGAGGTACAGGCGGGAGAACGCGTCCATCTCGTCTGTCGGGAGCTGGGCCTCGTCGAGGAACGGGCCGGCCTCGACGACGATCACGGATCGGCCGGCGTTCGTGAGCTCGGCCGCAATCACGCCGCCGCCCGCGCCGGACCCGACGATGACGACGTCGGCGTTGAGCGTGAGGGGTTCGTCGGACGCGTCGGCCGGACTGGCGGGCCCGGCCGGCCCGTGGACAGCGAGCGGCCGGATCGCGCTGAGCCGGGTCGTGACCGGCGGCCGATCCGGCACGTAGCCGATCGCGGCGTGGAGCGGGTTGGCGACGCCCGGCGGCCCGGGATCCGCATAGGCAAGGAACGTCAGGAGCTTGCGGAACGCGTGGTAGGCCGAGCGCCGGAGCGGGAGACGCGAGCCGGCCCACGCGAGCAGGACGCGCTCCCGTTCGGCCGGCGATCGATCCCGGAATGCGATCGGGCGGCCGGTCAGCAGAAGATTGGCGATACGCGACTCGAAGAGCCGCAGGACGAGCTTCAGCTGGCGGATCTGGGCCGGGTCGGCGGCGCGCGCCAGGGCCTCGGCGGCGAGTCCCGAGCGGCGGACCGCACCGCCCCGGACGAAGGTCTCGGCGAGCTCGGCGAGGGTCGCGAGCTCGGCTGCGGTCCAGCCGGCCGTCAACGGGCGGCCGGTCCGCCGCGCTCCCAGCCCTGGGCCGGCAGCGGCTCGCAGCGGAGTGGCTTGTCCTGGCGATAGCCCAGCGCATATTCCGCCTGGATCACCGTGTGCAGCTG